>JAFGLA010000036.1 GCA_016928295.1 Opitutales bacterium | reverse complement strand
CCTTGAAGGCGGCGAGCGACAGGGCCTCTTCCGAGGCATCGACAGCGCACACTTGCGCCTGCGGCCATGCTTTGGCTAACGAGAGCGCGATTGCGCCCGTTCCCGTGCCAAGGTCCAGCACGCGCACTGGGGGCGTCGCAAAGAGTGTAGCGGCGCGCTCGACCAGTTCCTCCGTCTCCGGCCTCGGTATGAGGGCGCGGCGGTCGCAGCGAAGGTTCAGCTCGTGAAATGGCGTCGTGCCGATGATGTACTGAAGCGGCTCGCGTAGCTGCCTGCGCTTTACAAGGGGACGCATTCGTCCGAGTTCCTCCTCGCTCAGGGGCTTGTCGAAGCGTACGTAAAGGTCCAGCCGTTTGCAGCCAAGCGCATGAGCCATCAACCACTCCGCGTTCAGGCGCGGATTGGGCACTGCGGCCTTTTCAAAGAAGGCCGTGCTGCGGTTTAGCACGTCGAGAAGGGACAGCATGGCAATTGCCGCCCATGCTTCATGCAAGCGGCGCGCCTGTCGAGGCAAAGAAGAAGAATCCTGCCCAATAACGTCATTAAGATTGGTATGCTCGATAGGTATTGGCGTGCAATGAGAAGATAGTTTTGGCGGCTTTTGGTTTATGTGCAAAGACGTTATCCTGCTTGTGAAAAAGGCTTAACGAGTTGCAAAAATATGACCTTTTGACTGCTGAAAGAGACGGGGAACCTGTTTTCGGGCATTGCGAAAGCTTTCGCCCTTGGGTAGATTGTTTGTTCTGCCCTGTCCCTCTTCAGTTATTAGCGCCAAGATGAACGAGCACCTGTTCAGTAAAGAAGAAATCGCCCAGATGAAAAGGGGGATGAATCTGTCCTTTGCCATAGGGCTGGGGATGCTCGTCATGAAGATGACGGCTTACTTTCTTACCGGTTCGAGCGCGATTTTGAGCGACGCGGCCGAAAGCGTAGTGCATGTGCTGGCGGTTGGTTTTGCTACATGGAGCCTCGGCATCAGCCTTGCCCCGCCGGACAAGGAGCACCCTTACGGCCATGCCAAGGTCAGCTACTTTTCCGCCGGTTTTGAAGGGGCGATGATCGCGCTTGCCGCCTTTTACATCATTTACGAGGCAACAATCGACATCGTCCACGGCCCCAAGCTGGAAAACCTCGGCCTCGGCACCCTCATCACGCTTCTTACGATTCTAATCAACGGCGCGCTGGGCATGTACTTGCTGAAAATAGGGCGGAAGACGGGCGCTATAATACTGGAGGCCAACGGAAAGCACGTATTGACGGATGTCTGGACTAGCTCCGGCGCGGTGCTCGGCCTATTGCTGGCGATTTTTACCGGCTGGCTCTACTGGGATCCGATTCTGGCGATTATTCTCGCGCTCAACATCCTTGGAACGAGCTACCGCTTGATACGCAAGGGCGTGCAGGGGCTTATGGATCAGGTGGACCCGAAGGTGGCGGCGCGTCTGGCACTTGTTCTCGAACGGGAGTGCGAGGCGCGGCGCATACAGTACCACGAGCTGCGCTGCCGCAACCTTGGCAACGCATGGTGGATAGACCTGCACCTTTTGTTCCCCCGTGGCACGACAATCGAGCGCGCCCACGAGATTGCCTCTCAGGTGGAGGAAACGCTTATGACTTCGCTGCCCGGGCGGGTGAGTGTCAACACGCACATGGAGCCTATCGAAGGGCACGACCTTGTGCACCGCCAGCCTGCAACACGCTTCGACCCCGACCCGGAATTGTAAAGGCCGCCGGAGCTTTCCCGGGGGAGAGAGGCAAACGCCTTACTTTCCGGCGAAGATTATCGTCAAAACCGCCACCCACTGGCAGACCGAGCCGCCGAGTACAAAGAGGTGCCACACTGCGTGATGGTATTTCATGCGGCGGTACAGGTAAAAGAACACGCCTGCGGAATACACCACTCCGCCCACTAGCAGCAGCGTAAAGCCTGCCGTAGTCATGTTGAAATACAGCGGCACGATGGCAAACAGGCATATCCAGCCCATGCCGAGGTATATCAGGCTGCCGACAAGGCCGCCGCGCTTCGAGGCGAAGATTTCCTTTACTACCCCCGCGATTGCGAGCGCCCACACGATGCCGAAGATAATCCAGCCCGTCGTCCCGCGCAGAGGGCCGAATGTGAACGGCGTGTAAGAGCCTGCTATCAAGACGTATATGCAGGCGTGATCCCAGGTTAGGAAGAACTTCTTCCACTTGATGGTGCGCATCGTGTGGTAGAGAAAGCTCGAAAGATACAAGAGGATGAGGCTTGCCCCGTGCACGGCGCAGGCGACAATTATCCATGCGTCGGAGTGCAGGCTGGCAAACACCACGCTTAGAACCAGCGCCGTTATCGCCCAGACAAGGCCCAGCGCATGGGTCACGCTGTTCATCACCTCCTCGATTGCCGAGTAACCGCTTGTGGGATGCACATCGTGCTTGCCCTCGGAACGAGTCACCTTGCCCCTGCCAGCAGAGCACAGGGCCGCTTCCGGAACCAGAGCACTTTCCTCACATGTTTGGGAACGGATATCGCGCTTCATCGTTGTGAAAGCTTATTGCGCCCGCCGCCTCTGTTCAAGCGAGAAGAAAGAAGGCCTTCGCAAGCTGATGCAACCCAGTTTGATTTGGCGGATATGAGGGGCAAAGGCTATTTGACTTGAACGCCGCCAGCGGGCATACGTTGAGAAAGGTAATTAACGGCTTAACGATTTTTCAATATGTGCGGAATCATCGGATACACTGGCAGACAGGACGCTGCTTCCATCATTCTCGAAGGACTGAAGCGCCTTGAATATCGCGGCTATGATTCCGCCGGTATCGCACTGAGCGGCAAGGGATGCGCTCCCAAAGTCGTCAAGAAAGCGGCGCGAGTAGAGATTTTGTCCCGCCTTGTTCGCGAGGCAAAGCTGGCTGGTTCCTGCGGCATCGGGCACACGCGCTGGGCGACGCACGGCAAGGTGTCCGACGAAAACGCCCACCCGCACGTATCTTCGGACGGCGTGATAGTGCTGGCGCACAACGGCGTCATCGAAAACTACGTGCAGCTTCGCAAGTCCCTGACTGCGCTGGGTTACACATTCCATAGCGAGACCGATACCGAAGCCTTGGCAAATCTCGTGGCCTTGCATTTTTCGCGTCTTGAATCGCTGGGAGTATCCGAAAACCGTCTTGAAGAGGCCGTGCGTCTTGCCCTAGCCGAAGTAGAGGGCACGTACGGAATAGCGGTGATGTGCGTTGGCAACCCGGACGAGATCGTGGGCGCTCGCAAGGGAAGCCCGCTAGTTCTCGGCGTAGGTCGCGGGGAGAACATGCTCGCAAGCGACGTTACGGCGTTTGGCGGAAGAATGCAGAACGTTGTCTATCTTGACGACGGGCAGATTGTGCGCATGAACCGCGACGACTTTGTCATCAGCACGCTCAAGAACGAGTCCGTGGCTCCGGTCTTGAACGAGATAGATTGGCGCATGGAGGATGCGGAGCTTGGCAGCTTCCCGCACTTCATGCTTAAGGAGATTTTTGAACAGCCCGTTTCGCTTGAAAACGCGATGCGCGGACGCTTTTCACAGGATGCATCAACAGCGCAGTTCGGCGGCCTTAACATGAGCGCAAGAGAGCTGCGCCAGGTGGACAGGATTCTGTTCCTTGGCTGCGGCACAGCCTGGCACGCCTGCCTTCTCGCCAAGCACATGATCGAGCGTTATGCGCGCATACCCGTGGATGTCGAGTATTCAAGCGAGTTCCGCTACCGCAACAGTCCGCTTGAAAAGAACACGCTAGTTTTCACAATCAGCCAGAGCGGTGAAACGCTCGACACTCTCGAAGCGCAGCGCGAGGCTCAGCGCAAGGGCTACCGCGTGCTAGGCATTTCCAACGTCGTCGGCGCCACGATTCCGCGCGAGAACGACGGGGGCATATACCAGCACTCCGGGCCGGAAATCGGCGTTGCATCGACAAAGGCTTTCACGGCACAGGTGCTCGTCGCAAGTATGCTTTCCCTGTACTTCGGGCGAATGAGGGATCTCTCTTTCGCAGACGGGCGGGAAATGGTGAAGGCGTTCCAGAGCCTGCCCGGGCTTGTAAGTTGCGTGCTTGATCAGGCCGAAAACGTCGAACGCATCGCAAAGCGTTACGCAGGCTGCAACGACTTCCTCTTTCTCGGGCGTTTGGAGATGTTCCCGATCGCGCTTGAGGGTGCCTTGAAGCTCAAGGAGATTTCATACATTCACGCAGAAGGCTATCCTGCGGCGGAAATGAAGCACGGCCCAATCGCGTTGATTTGCCCCGAATGCCCGACCGTTGCCATCGCAATGGCAGGGGAGATGTTCAAGAAATGCGTCTCCAGCATTCAGGAGGTGAAGGCGCGCAAGGGTGACGTAATCGTTGTAACGGACTGCCCGGACGATTTGCCCGACGGTCTCGCTGACGAGGTCATATTTGTCCCGCGCGCCCACGACTGCATCCTGCCAATTCTGGCGACAATTCCGCTCCAGCTACTTAGCTACTACATAGCCGTGGCGCGCGATTGCGACGTGGACAAGCCGCGCAACCTGGCCAAGAGCGTGACCGTGGAGTAATCACGGAAAAAGAACGGGGCCGATAGAGTGTACCCCATAAGTTTACCTAAATAGGGAAGTTCAACCCAGAGCGGACGCCTCGCAAGAGGCATCCCTACCATTGCTTCCATAACATTTTGACTGTCTTAGAGGTAGGGACGGCTGTCCCAAGCTGTCCGCACCCACGCATTCATCTGGCGGGAGCGAGGATTTGTTCTCGGGATTCTTTTGGGAACCGCTCTATACTACTGTTTTTGCGTAAAAACAGCGCTCTATGCAGCGCGGTCAGCAGTAGTTCTTGGGCTTGCCAAGGTAGTTCAGAGTCCACAACTCGGACCAGAGCCTGTATCTGCCCACACGGCTTATTATGCCGCGCTCTTCGCGCTCTGCGGGGTCCACGAGAAAGCCCAGATTGACGTTCAGGCGCTCGGTAATGTCCTGCTGCGCGTTCATGTCGTCGATCGCGTCCACGTTCCAGGCAATCTGGTTTATGCCGCTTTTCTCAACGCGCCTGTCGTGAATCTTCATAAGGCGCGAAAGAGAACGCACGAGCGGATGCCGCTCAAGATACACATTATCGGGATAAAAACCGCCAAAGGGTATGAAGACGTTGTCAGTTACGACGCGCTCGCCCTTTTCACCCAGAGTCGCGAGGGAGTAAAATACCGACAGGGAGCTCTGCCCGCGAGGCATGAACAGAAGGCTCAGGCGGGTGCTTCCAAGGGCGTTTTCAAACAGGTTGATGCGCAGGTAGTCCACACCGTCAATCTGGCCCACAGCGGCTCCTACGGATTTGAAGCCGAGTTTGCGCAATAACTCGCGCAGTTTGATAAACGCCTTGTCCGCGGGCCACTGTCCGCAGCCTTCGCAGCGTTTGTAGCTTGGGAAAAGGGGCATGCCGCTGCGCGAAATTGCGTCAATGGCGAGCCAGTTGTAAACGGTTTCAATAAACAACCAGAGCAGCATGCAGAACAGAGCGAGCGACCAGGTCGGCTTGCTGCTTATCTCGCTTTTGCTCAGCAGGATTGCCGTACCGCAGGATACGCAGATCCACAGCGCCCAGCGGCCGAAAATGGCACGCGAGGGTTCCGCTCTTCGCACAATCATGGCCGAAAGCACCACGGCCGTCGCAATCAACGGTAGAATCGCGGAGTCAAGCCCCTGAACTAGCCAGCTAAATATACCTTCCACAAGCCTCTTGGATATGCGTGTTGTCCCGCCGGTTCCATCAATAGGAAAGCTGGTTTTGAAATAGTAACCGCGCGAAAACACGGTCTGCGCTCTGCAAAGGAACATCTATTTCAAAACACTTTCCCGGGTAAACATACCCGCGCTCCTCAGGAGAGGCGCAGCGGCATGATTACGCAGAGGAAACCGTCGGGCGTGCGAATGACTCCCGGGGAGAGTTCGTCCTTGAACTCAAAAATGACTTCGTCGCGGGACAGGGCCTTGAGCGGATCCATCAGATACTGGGGGTTGAAGCCCACGGTAACTTCCGGCCCTTCGTATTCGACGTTCACCGACACCTTCGATTCGCCAATTTCGGGCGAGGAGCCTGTGATGTCCAGAATGCCGGGCTTTACACTCACCTTGACCGAATTGTTCTTGTCGCTTGTCACGCGGGAGGCGCGGCGAACGGTGTTGAGCAATGTCTCGCGGTTGATGCGGATGTGCTGGTCGTTGCCCTTTGGCACCACCTGACGGTAGTTGGGGTAATTGCCCTCGACGACCTTGGAGACGAGGTAGATCGAATCCACCATTGCGCCTTCGCCCTCTTCGCTGCTGGCGATTTCAAAGGCCACCTGACGGTCGTTGAACGCGATGCGAACGTTGTCGCCCTGACCCATGAGGCGGGTGACTTCCGATGCCGTCTTGGCGGGCAGAATGATGCTGCCTGCGTTCTCTTCGGAAACTGCCATCTCCTTGCTTATCACGGCAAGACGGCGTCCGTCGGTGGCGGCCATCGTGAGCTTGTCTTCGCCGAAGCTGAAGAACACGCCGTTCATTATGTAGCGGGCCTCGTCCGTGCTCTGCGCGTAAACAACGCTGCGGAGCATTCTGGAAAGGTCGTCCTGCTGGAGGACAAAAGAGTGCTTGTCGGCAAAGCTCGGCAGGGCGGGGAACTCCTCTGCGGGCATGCCCATGATGCGGTATGTGGCTGTGCCGGAAAGGATCCGCGCCTGCTGGTTTGTCGCCTCTACCTGAACTTCAAGGCTGGGAAGGTCGCTCACGATTGCTGCCAGCTTGCGCACCGGCAGGGTGATGCTGCCCTGTTCGGACACTTCCGCCTTGATGCGGCAGCGAATGGACATGTCCAGGTTAGTCGTCGTGAGACTTACGCTGCCTTCGCTTGCCTCGATAAGCGCGTTGCCGAGGATTTGCATTGCTGCGCGTGTGCCAACTACGTTGAGCACCTGTTGAAGTCCGCTTGTGAAATGGTCTCGGTTGATCGTGAATCTCATGACTGTTACGGGAGCAGATTTTGAACGGCGGGCCAGTGTATGGCAACGTTGTTTCGGGGCAGAAGACTGTACTTTTTATTTAATATATAAGTACCTTCTTATTCTTCTACAATGTTAACAAGCGTAGTACCTTGGCAATCTTTTATGTTCCAGCACTTTAGGATGGGTCCGGGCGAAGGATAATCTGGTAGGACTCGATGACTTGTTCCCAGTGGCTTTGTCGGCTGGGAATAACTTCATGAGTCTTTACAAGTTACCAACAGCTTGCTGACAGTGAAAAAAGGGCGTGTTTGAGGGTAAAATGGAAGGAGGGTTTTATTCTGCGGCGGCACCGAGGGGCTTTTTGCGAAGACGCAGCAGGTGGCGGAACATGCCGAAGAACAGGTAGCTGATGAAAACGGCCCCTATGGCAAAGTAGTGGAACTGGTAGATGAGGAAGAAAAACATCAGGATGAACAGTAGCGAAGTCGGGCGTATGTTCGTTTTCCAACCGATGTTTTTGAAGCTCGGGTAGTGTATTTTGCTAACCATGAGCAGCGCCACTATCAGGAGAAATGGCGGAAGAATGAGCGAGATTGCCGGAATGTCGCTCGTTGGCAAACGGTTCATCATCATGACGATGCTTGCTATTGTTCCGGCCGCCGCGGGGACGGGCAGACCGAGGAACTCGCCCTTGGGCGTATTCTCGTCCTGTTCCAAGAGCGGGCTTGTAATGACGTTGAAGCGGGCGAGGCGTATTGCCGCGCAGGCCAGATATACAAAGCCGATAAACCAGCCAAGGAGCCTGAATACGGGCATACTCTCGGTGGGGCTTAGTATCATGAAGTTGACCAATAGGGCGGGGGCTATGCCAAATGAGACGATGTCTGCGAGCGAGTCGAACTCCGCACCAAAGAGCGATTCCTGCCCTCCGAGGCGGGCAAGGCGCCCGTCGAGGCTGTCGAACACGACGGCGGCGAGAATGAACCAGATGGCCTGTTCGTATATTTGCGCGGGAGTCTTGGCCACGCTGTAAAGCGGGTCGAGCATCTCGATTCGCGAGGTGAACTTTGCCTCCACGCAGCGCATTATGGCTGCGAAGCCGCAGAACAGGTTGCCCGCCGTCATCAGGTTGGGCAGGAAATAAATGCGGCTGGCTTCGGCAGTGCCGGAAAACTTGGGTTTGTCCATCAGGACGAGCTTTGGGCGAAGTTGTTTATTTGCGCAGCGTGTCCAGATACTTCCAGAAGGACTTGTGCTGCTCTATCATCTGCTCCTCGGTAATGGGCAGTTTGAAGCGGAACACAAAGTCCGTAAGGCTGTGCTTGTGAATGATATAGTGGCTGAAAAGCGTACCGTTTCTAATCTCGAAATAGCAGCGCAGATCGTCGGCGCGCACGCGGTAGAAAGTCCTGCTCCCACGGGAGAAACAGCCGATCGGCTCGCGCGGATGTTCGAGCATTTCAGGGGATATGTTGCTGATGACCTCGACGATTTTCATCTGGTCCTCGACAGTCATTTTATTCAGTTCTCCCATGCTCTGGTCGCTGAACGTGACCTGGTACATGGAGCTGGAACGCCTGTTAAGCGCCTGATAGTTCTGACTTTCTGCCCCTGACTGTTCTTCTTTGCTCATCCCGTTATCATATCATTCTAGAGAAGTTTTCCCGCGCATCAAGCTGTTCCGCTTCCTGCGCCTGCGAAAGAGTTCTTTGTCGTGGCCGTCCCTTCCATTTGCAGGAGCTTTTCCTTGTAATTTGCACCCCAGCGAAACGCGCCGATGCCGCCTTTTGCCGGTATGATTCGGTGGCAGGGCAGAAAGAGCGCGATTCTGTTTTTGGCGAGCACGCTTCCCACGGCGCGGGCCGCAGAGGGCTTTTGCCCTGCAAGGCGGGCCAGTTCTCCATAGCTTGCCTTGCATCCGCTTGGAAGGGCAGCCAGAGCCTTCCATACGGCAAGCTCGAAGCCTGTCGCATACAGGTGCAGCCTTGTCGCGTCCAGGGAGTGCTGGCGGTATGATTCCATCAGGAGGCTCGCCCATATGTCGTCGCGGACAATCACGCTTTGGCTACCTTGCGCTAACTGGGCAGCGCATTTTTTTGCCGCCGCAAGGGCGCTTTCGGGGTCGCGGAACGCGGGTTCGAGCGCGCACAGACCGAAGGAGTCTTCAAGGGCATACAGGTAAGCGCCTGCAAATTCGCATATTCCGTAACGGTAAATCAGCCCGTTCGGGTCCGCCGCGCGTATTTCGATGCTTTCGGCTACGCCGTTTCTGTTAAGACTTACAAGGTAATGGCTGGCTCCTTTGTGCGTCCTCGTTTTGTGGCGGTGGGGCATCATGGGCTATGCCTATACATGAAAACGCCTCCGAAGGCCAGAAGGCTTGCGGAGGCGTTTTCAGTAAAAAGACATTGGGGCTTTGTCAGCCGCATGTCTGTTCTATTCGAGAACCTTTTCGACAAGGTGGAACTCCAAGTGCGCCGCGAGGGGCACGCCGTTTTCTGTCGGCACCTCGGCTTCGCCCATGATGAGGGGGAGGGCGTACTTGTTGAACTGGTAGCTGATGGAGGTCTTGTCCTCGTTGATCCATGCCGCGGGCAGGGTCTTCGGGTGGGCTATCGCCTCGGAAAGATCGCAGAGCGATGTTTCGCAGCTGTAAGAGTCGTTCTCGCCGCGAACTAGCATCAGCATTTTGCCGTTTGCGCCGTTTTCGGCAATGGCTTCGACGGCGTCCTGACCTGCGCGGAAGGCTTCCTTGACGTCCGTCGCGCTCGCAAAGTGGCTTGCGCAACGCTGGGCCATGTTCAGGCGGCAGGAGTTGGAGCGTACCCCCTGGAGGTGCTGGCTTGCAAGGTCGCGCAGGTAGTCGCCCGAGCCGCCGCGGGGCGAGCCGGCCACTATTTCAGCGTCGCTGCCGAAGGAGATGTAGTTGCCGTTTTCGTCGAACAGGCCCTGGCTGACGACCACAACGCAGTTGCGGTGGTGCTTGAGCACATGGCTCACATCGTCCAGATAGCGGTTCGGGTCAAAGGGAACTTCGGGCAGGTAAATGAGGTGCGGAGCGTCTTCGGGGTGGTCCTTGCGCTTTGCCAGTGTGGAACCGGCGGCAAGCCAGCCGCTCTGGCGGCCCATGACCTCGATAACGGTGACAAGGTTGTGTTCGCCCTCGCCCTCGGCGTCCAGAGCCACTTCGCGCACCATGCTGGCGATGAACTTCACCGCGCTGCCGTAGCCCGGGGCGTGGTCTGTCATGGCGATTGTGTTGCCAGCGCAAACGGGCATGCCGATGACGTTCATGTCCCAGCCGGAAGTCTTTGCCTGTTCGCAAATCGACGCCGCTGTGGCCATTTCATCAGACCCGCCGATCATTACGAAGAAGCGAATCTCATGTGCCTTGCACACTTCGATGACTCTTTCGAACTCGTGCGACAGGTGAAGTTGGTACAGGGATGTGCCAAGAGCTGCTCCGGGGGTGTGGCGCAGCGCACGGATCGTTTGCTGGCTTTCTTCGGCCAGATCCGTGAATTCTTCGCGAAGGAGTCCTTCTACGCCGCCGAGAACGCCGTAAATTTCCTCTATGCATCCGTGATTGAGTGCCTGCGAGATAACTCCGGCCAGAACGGCGTTAGACACCGCTGCTGCCGGACCCGACTGCACTACTAGAAAGTTTCCTTGAAGTTCTTCTGCCATGACTGTCAAAGACGGGTTGTCAAATTAGGCAATCTGCCTCATCGGGGCGTGGTGGCAATATATTTTACGTAAAGAGCTGCATTCTTTGCTCTGGCAAGCAGTTTTTCCCGGTGTATCCCTTGCGGTGGAATGCAGGGGAGCTTCGTATCGCAAAGGCTGCTCATCAATCACTGTTGCTGGTCGTCAAAACGGTCTTTCGCGGTGTTTTGAAGGCCAACGCGGACTATCCACCCATCCGAACTCTTTGCCCAGCTGTTGATTCCCGTCACATTGGGAGAAACCTTTCGCAGCGATGGAGCGCCTTTATCTTGTATTTGAAGGCCAAGATCTGTGTTTCCGTCCATGTCGATGTCCAGCAGCTGTTCAGCGGAAGGCGCTTGCGGGCTGAGCAGCTTGACTTGCACAAAGCCGTAAGGACGTTCGGCAATGAGTCCGTCAAACACCGGACGTTGAATGATCCAGCGAACCCCGTCTTTTTCGTAATCTTGGGCGACTTCGCCTCCGCTATAGCGCGGGTGTATCTTCATGAACGGTAGCTTGGCCGCGTTATGGGATATATACCCGAGAAATATGAATAGAATGGGGCAGGTAATGCATGCCGCCAATGCCCAGGAGTAGGACAAGTAGCCGAGGATTTGTTTGATCTTTTTCATGTTCAAAGGCTTATATTTGCGATGGTTCTCAGCATGAGGATTATGAAATGCTGAATTGTGGCACCGGAGAACACGGCCAGAAAGGTGAAGCCGGCGTAGATGAACAACATTCGCGAAAGAGCGGGCTTGTTAAGTTTGTCGCTGAAGCGAACGTGGTAGCTGATGCTGTTTGTCGGGCACGCATCTATGCATTTGCCGCAAAGACTGCACCCCATGCTTGCCTTGCCGCTTGCAAGTGAAGAGCTATCCAAGGCACTCATGGGACAGGCGCTTATGCATTTGCCGCACTTGACGCAGGAGTCGGTGTTGATGCGTATTTGGTACGGGCTTACCGCCTTTCCCGTGATGCTACATAAAGCGCCCATTGGGCAGAACCAGGCGCATTGCGTCCTTTTCTTGGTAAAAATTGGCAAAATGACCACCAGGGCGAGGAAGAGTGAGACGAAGACCACGGCTTTGAGCGCAGATTCCATGTTCTGCACCGCTTCAAATTCTGTCACGGCTTTGTAAGGGCACACCCAGTCGCAATAAGTTGGGACAAGGAGGGCCGCCGAACTTGTCGCCACAAGCAAGAGCACGGCAAAGCCTCCCCAGCGCAGGTAATTGGGTGGATTTTTCCATATGGCTCTTTTGCGAATGCGAGAGAATGCATCGTCCCATCCTCCGTAAAAGCAGCCCCACGAGCAGAATCCCCGCCCGAGTATCAACAAGGCGCCCGCCACCAGCACCAGCATGGACGAAATATCGGCAAAGCCTCCTTCTATTCTTCCGGGGAATATGATGGACTGAGCAAGCACGGCGGGGACGATTATCATCGTTGTAACCATGTGGCAGAAAGGCACATTGCATTCCAGAAGGTCCGTATTGTCGTATGTCATTGCACCTCGCGTCTCGAACATTCGGGCGATGAACGTCACCGAAAGGGCCAGAGCGAAGACGATGAACAGAATGGAACGGTACCTGTCCGTTTTGCCTGTCTTCACCATTTTGAAGAACAGCAGTATGTCCATCAGTAGCACCGACAAGTACGCGAAGCGTTTGTCCGCTTCCTTAAAGATAGCTGCGTCGCCGTTGCTCAAAAGCAAGGCAAGCAACAGGGCTATCGGAATTGTCAACGCTATGGACGAAAGCCAGCCTTTGGGCTGACGTTTGTTAATCGGCGGTTTTGGCATATCATAATCCTTTCAGCAAGAGTCCCAATCCTTGAAATACATACATCGCAGAGGCCAGAGCGCAGAAAACCTGACCTGCCTGCATGGCCGCTTCCGTTTTGCAAATAGCCCCAAGGGCAAACAGCGGAATAAGCGCCACACTCGTTCCAATGAAGAAGCCTGTTACGGCAAGTGCTGCCTGGGCGCTGTTTTCGACGCGCAGGGCTTCCACTGCGAATGCGAGCATTGGTGCGCATAGTCCGGTGGCGCTAAGGATGCCAGCTCTTGAGGCGTAACTGAACGCGCCGAGTCGGAAGCGGCTGAAGCGTTCCCTGCCGTTGCCATTGTGGCACTTGCCTTCTTTGCATCCACGGCTTAACCCATAGCAGTAGCGGGCGAGCATCAAGGCAAGCAGCAGGTAAACGCTGCCTCCAAGAAGCGGAGATTCAAGAGCTTTCCCAAGGCCGGATGCTTTGCCGAGCGTTTGAATTAGCATGGCAACAAGCAGGTACGTGACAAGGCGGGCGCCCATGAATGTGAGCGCAAGCTGCCAGCGGCGCTCGCGACCGCACAGCAACACAGGCAACAGGGCCGGACCGCAGTGCGCGAGGCAGCCACCACCAGCTCCCAGGCCGACAAGAAGTGTTTCCGTAAATATCACGGTAAACAATCTGCCTCATTTTCCTGCGGGAAAAAGTCTGTTGGTACAAGCTGCAAGCCTTTGTGACAGGGCGCAAGGGCAGGGCGAAGGCAGGGATGCTATGTGTCCTTTTCCGGGGCGAAGTGCACTTTGCAGGGACGAAAGAATCTACCTGAATTCTGACACAAAAGAACGGGACACTGGTATGGTAAGATTGTCGCGGTCCAAATGCAGTGTCAGCCCCTGGGCGTTACCTTCGGCGCGGCAGATGCGAGCTGTATTCACTAGATAGGAGCGGTGGCAGCGCGGTAAAACAAGTCCTTGTTCGGAGAGCTTGCGCCCGGCTTCTTTTAGCGGGAGGCGGAGCAGGTTTGATTCGGCCTTTCCGCCGAGCTTGCAGTGGGTCACTTCAACGTAGTTGCCCTCTGCCTTGATGAAACAGAGCGTGTCCGGGTCTAGGCACATGCATTCGACTCCGCTTTCGGATCTAAGCTCTATTTGCCTTGAAACGGCTTTGTCACCGGCGCCAATCTCTGAGGACTTTTTGAACATGTCGTTCATGTTTTGCGCCAAGGCCCGATTTGCCATAACCTCTCTTGCCAGTTCGAAGCCTACGATGGCCGAGCTTGGGAATAGGCCGACCAACAAGGTATATACTTGCATCCTTAACACTCCTTCGAGCGTTAGGCCATAGTCAAAGGCGAGCGTCGTGTACAGGCTGTTAAACAGCCCAACGAGCATAAGCATGGGCAGAAGCAGCAACAGTTCATGCTTTGTTTTCCACTTGCCGGCCATGTGGAAAACACTGATGAGGTATTTCTTCGCAAACCCTTGGAGCAACGTGGGCAGCATGCACGGCAAGCCATAGCCTGCGATTCTAAGCAAGCGGTAGGAACCATGATAATCGCCGACTCCGAATGGCTGGTACGCTAGCAGGAATAGCGAGACAAACAGGCCGATGAATATGGCGGTCCTGAGGCTGTATCGTAAGTCGCCTTGGTGCGGGAAATTCGTGTCTAAAATTCTGCTAATGGCTTCTCTCATCCCTCTTTCGATTAGCCAACGCTTGGTTCGCTTTCCCCGTGCAGAGCTTCAGCTATTACAAAATGGCGCCCGGCTGGTAGTCTATGGCTTCGGGGTGGCGTTCGCCGACGCGGCGTGCTTCGCCCACAAAGTGGTCCACTTGTTCGGGGGCCATGCCCACAAGGTTGCGGTTGCGGTAAATGAGCTGCTCGATTTTTTCTTTCGACAGCTTCAGGCGCGGATCCGCCGCGAGGCGGTCGGCGAGGTCGTTCTCCTTTATCGTGCCGTTCCTAAGCTCGCGCGCGGTGGCCACGGCGTGTTCCTTGATGGCTTCGTGCCCGTCTTCGCGTCCGGCTCCGGCCTTGGTCGCCTCCATGAGGATGGTGGTCGTCGCGATGAAGGGCAGGTAGCGGCGCGCTTCCTGTTCGATCATCGGCAGGTAGATTTCCATCTGGTCGAGCACTGTGATGAAGGTGTCCATCAGCCCGTCGATTGTGAAGAAAGTGTCCGGAAGCATCACGCGGCGGACGACCGAGCAGGATACGTCGCCCTCGTTCCACTGGGAACCGGAAAGGCCGCTCGCCATTGTGAGGTAGCCGTTCAGGATTACGCGGAAGCCGCATATGCGTTCGCAACTGCGGGCGTTCATCTTGTGCGGCATCGCGCTGCTGCCCACCTGCCCCTTGGCAAAGCCTTCGCTGGCCAGCTCCATGCCTGCCATGAGGCGCAGCGTCGTGGCAAAGTTGGACGGAGCGGAGGATAGCTGCACGACTGCTTCGACAACTTCCAGATCCAGACTGCGGGGGTAGATTTGTCCGGTTTCCTTGAAGCTGTTCCATATGTTTAGGTACGCCAGGACTTTGCGCTCCAGAGCGTTTACCTTTTCCTCGTCCCCTTCAAAGAGCGTGTACTGGTCCACACGGGTGCCGACCGGCCCCTTGAGGCCGCGCGCGGGATACTTGCCCATGATGGCCTCCATCTTTTCGATGTGGTAGCAGAGTTCCTCGCCATACATCGCAAGGCGCCGTCCCAGCGTCGTGGGCTGCGCGGCCACGTTGTGCGTGCGGGCGACTAGCAGCACGTCGCGGTACTTGTGCGCCAGTTTGGCAAGGCGGAGCAGGGCGGCGCAGGACTTTTTCACAATCAGGTCCATCGAGCGGAAGACTTGAAGCTGCTCGACGTTTTCTGTCAGGTCGCGGCTCGTCATTCCGCGGTGAATCTGCTGCTCGCCCGCCAGTTCGCAAAACTCGTCGATGCGGGCCTTCACGTCGTGGTGAGACACTTCTTCGCGCTTGCGGATGGATTCCAGGTCCACATTGTCGCGCACCGCTTCGTAAGCGGCGATTGTCTCGTCCGATATGCCAAGGCCAAGGTCGCGCTGCCCCTTCATGACCGCGATCCACAGGTCGCGTTCGATTATTATGCGGCCTTCGGCAGACCAAATGGCGCGCATTTCATTGGAGGCGTAGCGGTTGGCTAAGACGTTGGCTATCTGATCCATGTCGAAAGAGTATTAACGTGAAGATGCGTGGTGGCGTTGCGCTTTGTACAAAAGCCCTGTCTGTGATTTATGGAGCGTTTGCAAATAGAACTCTCGTCGGAATGCTGGTGTCTTTCTGGCTAAAAAAACAGTCCGTTCAGCTTGGTGAATCCAGATCCGCCTCGCTTCATGTCCCGATTTTTATCTCAGAAATACATCCCGCTTCCTCGGTTCGTCTATTTTCAAACACTCCTTAGAACATAAGTTCGCCGGAACGGCAACAAGGCATTCACCGACCTTTTCCCACCCTTCACTGGGTCAAAAATAACAAAATGCGAAAATGAGCAAAATTGGTATGCCCCATGCAATAGGTCGGGTGTTTGCCTGCTCATAATCATCGAATAGGTACACCAAGCTAACACATGTAACAAAACTTAGGGAAAAATAGAAAGAATAGTGTCATGAAGAACCGCAAGGAAGAATACAGCAGGTCTAGTTCAGTGCCACCGGCGCACCTGTACAATCTTCTCAAGGCAGCTTACGGCTCGCGCAACGCGGAGAGCATTTTCCGCAGCCACGGCCTCAACCGCCCGGGCACTACCATGCACAGTATTCAAAAGTCCCGCATGACTTGCGCATAGCGCGCCAGTCGCCACGAGGCGCAATGCCTCGGCGCCGTGCGGGTGTTCCCCGAGCGGACATTTTCAGGACCAATAAGCAGTCCTTTTTTGTTTGGTAACAGGAGTGGAAAGGAGTTTTCGCCGTTTTCTTTGGGGTTAACGGCGAAAGTTGCTAAAGAAGCAACAAGGGTTGGAGATGGTTAATACAGGGCGGCAGTTCCATGGGGGGAGCTGCCGCCCTCGTCTTTTTCAAGCAATGGCGTGTTGAGTTTTTGGGGGCTGGGCGGAGCTTCAAAAAAGGGGCTTGGGAAGAGCTGCAAAATCAATACGTTTTTTGAAGCATTACGAAAAAAGCATGGTTTTCTACTATGCGGCGGCAGGAATCTCCTGTTTTTTTGAAATATAAGATATTGCCGAAGATAGATTTGCAAAAATCTTCAAAGTAATTGTTTTTATTTCTTGTCATCTTAGCTAACAAGAGCTTTTATCTGACTCATCAAAACGTTCCCGAAAGGGAGTTTTGGGGTTACCAAGGAGTAGTGAAATAGAAAATGATGGCAGGTCACTTAGGGGTAGGTGACCTGCCTTTTTAATTACTCGTTTTTAGTTATTGCGAGTTACTTATCAGCGCTGCGCCGGTCTTGGGGCATTGTGTTTTCTTTATTCAGCGGAACGCTCCCTAGCGCCCGAACAGCTTTGCAAGCGTTTCCGCTACCAGCAGCACGCCCGCACCCGTTGCAGGCCCTTCCATATGCGGCAGGGCGTAGTCTGGCATCCCGCTTCCGGCTATATCCAGATGCACCCAGCGTCCCTCGCCCTTGAAATGCTCAAGAAAGGCTGCGGCCTTGCTTGCTCCGCCCCAACGGCTGGAGCCGGAATTGCGCAAATCGGCGATGTCGCTCTCCATATCCTTGCTGTATTCGCGCCCAAGGGGCAGCCTCCAGCAGCGGTCGCCGCTCGCCTCGCCGGCCTCGTGGAACGTGCTGGCAAGCTCGTCGTCGCTTGTGAAAAGGCCGGTCCGCTCCATGCCAAGCGCCACGCAGCAGGCCCCCGTAAGTGTAGCTATGTCGATTGTAAGAGAAGGGGAGAAACGCTTTGCCACGTACGCCAGCCCGTCGGCCAGAACCAGCCGCCCCTCGGCGTCGGTATTAAGCACCTCGACTGTCTTGCCGCCGTAGAGCGTTATTACATCCGAAGGACGGCAGGCGTTATTGCCGGGCATGTTTTCCGCCGCGCAGACCGCGACGACCAAATTCACCGGAATCTTGAGTAGAGCCACGGCGTCCAGAATGCCGAGCGCGGCCAACCCGCCCATCTTGTCGAGCTTCATTTCCTCCATACCCTTGGCCGGCTTTATGGAAATGCCTCCGCTGTCGAAAGTTACGGCCTTGCCAACAATTGCCACCGTAGGCCATGAAGGGTCCACCTCGCGCTCCAGTAATATGAATCGCGGCGGGTTGACCGAGCCGGAGCCAACGGCGAGATGCCCGCCAAAGCCCTCGATGCCAAGCTCGTATTCGTCCCACACGCGCATAGTGGCCCCGCTGCGGCGGACGTATTGCTCCGCCCTCACCGCAAGTTCTGCGGGAGTGATGATGTTCGGCGGCTGGTTGCCAAGCTCTCGCACTCGGTTGACAACCTCGCCAAGTGCCGCGCCCTCGCTCGCCCACGCGCGCTCCTGTTCGTCCAAGCCGCTCATCACAAGGCGCTCAAGGCCGGTCTTTTCCTTCTTTTCGCTCTTGAAACCCTCGAAATGAAATGCGCCGATTACGGCCCCTTCCGCTATCGCCTTTGCAAAGCCGCTGTAAATGCCGCAGTTAATGCAAATCTCCCGCTGGCCTGCCTTTATCAGCTTGCGAATCGCGATGCCGCTTGCGCGGCGCAGATCGTTTTCCTTCAGCCCCGTGCTGCTGCCAAGCCCCGCCCATGCCACGACGCGGCCCGCTTCACGCAAAATCAGGACGCTGCCCGCTGCACCGGAAAACTCCTGCTTGGGCACTCCCGTTTTTTCGTGTGCCGTATCGCAGGGGCAGAAGTTAAGTTCGGCTGGACCAGAGGCTTCGGCAAAAGAAAGTTCCATGAACGCAGTTTAGCGCCAGTTCGCCTCATAATCCAGCAGCAAGATGCGCCTCTTGATCAATGCGGGCTGATGGAAGTTCTTAGAATCCGAGCGCGGCTTTCACTTTTTCAAAGATGGCTTCTTCGCCAAGGCCGAAACGCTCGCGCAGTTCATCGGCTTCGCTTGCGTGCGGGATGAAACAGTCCGGCCAGCCTATGCAAAGGGCGGGCGTTGGGATGCTGTTTGCGGAAAGCTCTTCAAGCAGCGCGCTGCCGAAGCCGCCCTTTTGCTGGTGGTCTTCGAGCGTTACAAAGAGTTTTGCGCCCGCCTTGGCCTGTTCGTTGAGTAGTTCGGCGTCCACGGGTTTGATAAAGCGTGGGTTTACCACTCCTGCGCTCATGCCAAGCTCGTCCCGTAAGCGCTGCGCAACGCGGCGGGCGACGGGAATCCAGGGGCCTAGCGCCCAGAACTGCACCTGCTCGCCTTCTTCGACCACTTCCGCCTTGCCGATTTCGAGAATCGCCGCCTGTTCCTTTATCTGGTGCCCCGTGCCGTGCCCCTTGGGGTAGCGGATGAAGGTTGGAAGCGGCGTGTGCAGGCCCGTCCAGAGCATGTCCGCAAGCTCGTCCTCGTTGCGCGGCTGCATGATTACGGCGTTTGGCAGGCTGCGCAGGAAGGAAATGTCGAAAAGGCCGTGGTGCGTGGGGCCGTCTTGCGCGGAAAGCCCAGCCCTGTCCATGCAGAACACTACGGGCAGCTTTTGCAGGCACACGTCGTGCATCACGCAGTCGAAGGCCCTTTGAAGGAAGGTCGAGTAAATCGCAACCACGGGCTTCATTCCGCGCGTAGCCATTCCGGCGGCGAAGATTACAGCGTGCTCCTCTGCGATGCCTACGTCGAAATACTGCTCGGGGCAGTTCTCGCGCATGTAAACAAGGCCCGTGCCCGGGGGCATGGCCGCTGTTATGCCCACGATGTTCTTGTCCTCTTTGGCAAAGCGCAGAAGGGCCTGCCCGAAGGCATCCTGATAGCTTGGCGCCTGCCCGGCGTTCTTTTGTCCGCGTCCGGTTGTAATGTCGAAGGGAGGCGTGCCGTGGAACTGCTCTGGCGCGGCGATGGCTGGTTCGTAGCCCTTGCCCTTGTTGGTGATTACGTGCAGGAAAACGGGCTGGTCGCAGGTTTTGGCAAATGCGAGGTAGCGTTCCAGCTTGGCAACGTCGTGCCCGTCGATCGGGCCGAGGTAGCGTACGCCGTACGTTTCAAAGAGGCTGGAGGATACGAAAAAGTCTTTCGTGCCCTTCTTCCACTTGCCCGTGACGCGCAAGAGGCTGCGTCCGGCGGAGCTGCGCGAAAGGAAGCGCCCAAGATGGTGACCCATGCGGTTGTACATGGGCGTTGTGATGAGCTGGTTGAAATACGATGCCATCGCCCCCACATTGCGGTCGATGGACCACTTGTTGTCGTTGAGGATGATGATCAGGCGCTTTGTCTTTTCCGCCACGTTGTTGAGCGCCTCCATCGTGATGCCGCAGGTGAAGGCGGCGTCGCCAACGACGGCTACAACGTGGCTGTCCTCGCCCAACATGTCCCGCGCGACGGCCATTCCGAGCGCGGCGGACAGGGCCGTGCCAGCGTGACCCGCGCCGTAGGCGTCGTACTCGCTCTCTGTGCGGCACATGTAGCCGCAGAGGCCTCCGCTCTGGCGGATCTTGTCAAACTCCGGCCCGTTGCGCCCTGTAATGAGCTTGTGGACGTAGCTCTGGTGCGAGACGTCGAACACGAACTTATCCCGTGGCGAGTCGAATTGCCGATGCAGGGCAAGAGTCAGTTCCACTACGCCAAGATTCGGTCCTATGTGGCCGCCGTTTGCGCTTGTGACGGAGATTATGCGCTCGCGGATCTGCTGCGCCAGCGTTGCGAGCTGGTTCGAATCAAGGGCCTTCACATCGGCCGGAGCGTGTATTGTATCAAGCAGGTTCATCACTGGCGTGCAGTCGGGAAAAGCAAAAAAGACGGTATTAGTCCAGACTGGCCTCGCCGTTGCTGGAATCGAGAGCCTCGGTGGAGAGCTTGCCCCCTTCCGAGCGCAGACGTTCCACCGTCAGCGTAGCCTCGTCAAGACAAGCCCTGCAACGGGCAAGAAGCGCGCTTGCCTGTCCGTATCTTGCCACCAGTTCGGCCAGAGGCACATCGCCCCGCTCCATTGCTGCGACAATGTTTTCAAGACTTGCGAGTGCTTCCTCGAAGCCGGGTTCTTCCTGTTTGCTGCTCTTTTTAGCCACTGTTCTAGAAGCTATGCCCGCGCTTGCGGAACTGTCCAGCTTTTGCAGGTCTGCGGTGGCGACAAATCGCACACCGCTCCGCAAGGCGTGAAAAAAAACAGCGGCTACCAGTTGCCGATGTCGTCCTCTGTGGACTGAAGGTCCTGCCCCTGCGACCAAAGGTCGTAGCCCTTTGTGTTGTGAACGCCCGGGCAGGCATACTGATAGGGGTTGCCCCAGGGGTCGTTCGGAAGCTCGTCCACGTAAGGACCGCTCCAGCGGCTGGCCTTGTCCCCGGAAGGGGCGTTGAGAAGCACGGCCAGGCCCTCGGCGCTCGAAGGGTAGGAACCCATGTCCATACGGTACCGCGTGAGGCTTGGTTTCACGCTGTGTTTGACGAACATCTCTGCGGCCTTCTTTTCGTTAGCGCCCAGAACGTCGCCAAAGCCGACGACAAGAACGCTCATGATGATGCCCATCAAGGCGATGGCCAAGAGAATCTCCATCAAAGAAAAACCAGCCCTGCGGCGCGTCCTATTCTTTTCTTGCCTGTTCATTTCCATATTAAAACAACGCCACATGGTTCAATGTTGCAAGAGCTGTTTAGTTTGTCCCTCAGCACGATGCGTGAACTGTTGGAGGGCTGTTTCTTGATGGAGGAACAGCCCTCTTGGGCGTGCCTGCATGTTGACAATCATTGCGCACTGTGGGAACGTATTCTCTCATAAAGAGGCGTGTTACGCTTGTACGGCAGAAATGCTTCCTTTACTTTGAAAATCAGCGATGCGGAACATAATCATAATCGGTGCTTCCGGCCATGCCAAGGTGCTTGTTGACATCGTAAAGATGGAGGGCGCTTACGCAGTAGCGGGTTTTGTGGATGCCAAGCATCATGCAGGGGAGTCGTTTATGGGCTATCCGGTGCTGGGGCACGAGGACGAGCTTCCCGTTCTGGTTTCAAGACTGGATGTTGTCGGATTATTGGTGGCAATTGGGGACAATAGTACAAGGCAGAAGGTGGCGGAGCGCGCTTGCGCGAGCTGTCCTGGTATTCCCTTTGTTCGGGCAATACACCCTTCTGCCACACTTGCGTGCTCGGCACAGCTTGGTGAGGGCAGCGTAATCATGGCTGGAGCGGTAGTGAATCCGTGCTCCAGCATCGGGGCCCATTGCATAGTTAATACAAGAGCCTCACTTGATCATGATTGCGTGATGGATGACTACGCAAGTCTTGCGCCCGGTGTTTGCGTTGGCGGGAACAGCAAAATCGGCGCGTTTTCAGCCGTTGGCATTGGTGCGACGATAATCCACGGTGTCAAAATCGGGGCGCACAGCGTCATCGGTGCTGGGGCGACAGTCTTGAAAGATGTGCCCGATTACACCGTGGCCTATGGCACGCCGGCACGTCCCGTTCGTCTGCGCAAGGAAGGCGAGCGGTACTTATAGTTGCTTTTCAAGCGCGGTGCAGACCCTGTCCAGATCTTCCTCGCTCATGGCGGAACCCGAAGGCAGGCAGAGGCCGTAGTCGAAAAGCTCTTCGCCAAAGGCTCCGCCGTACATTTCAGTTTCCGCAAATAGCGGCTGGGTGTGCATCGGCTTCCAGATTCGGCGCGTTTCGATGTTTTCCGCTTCAAGTGCCTGACGGATGGCCTCGGGTTTGCCAAGGCCATAGGACTTGTCCAGTCGCAGGCAGCTAAGCCAGAAGGTCGGGCGGGCAAAGTCCTTGCAGTCGGGCATCATTTCGACGCCTTTTATCGCGCCGAGGCGTTCGGCGTAATAGGAGTAAATCTTTCTACGCGCCTGCACTCTGTCTTCGAGAACGCGCATCTGGCTTACGCCGACGCCCGCGAGGATGTTGCTCATGCGGTAGTTGTAGCCGCGTTTGGTGTGCAGGTAGTAGGGAGCGGGGTCTCGCGCCTGTGTCGCAAGGTGCACGGAGCTGTCTATCAGCGCCTTGTCCGGCGAGACCAGCATTCCGCCGCCGCCCGTAGTGATCATCTTGTTCCCGTTGAAGGAGTAGGCGCCCAATATGCCGTCGTTACCGACGTGGCGGCCCTTGTAGAAAGTCCCGAGTGCTTCGGTGGCGTCTTCAATCAGCGGGATGTCGTATTCGCGGCAGATTTCGAGGATGGGGTCCATATCCGCGGGCAGGCCGTAGAGGTGCACAAGGAGCACGGCCTTGGGCTTCTGCCCCCTTCGGACGCATTTTTCGACAGCTTCGCGAAGCAAAACGGGGTCCATGTTCCAGGTGCGCGGCTCGCTGTCTATCAAAACGGGCGTGGCTTCGCAGTAAGTGATGGGATTTACCGAGCCGATGAATGTCAAATCCGATGTGAGGACGATATCCCCGGCACCCACTCCGAGCGCGATGAGCGCAAGATGCAGGGCGGCTGTTCCGCTGGACATGGACGCCGCGTGGGCAGCGCCGGTGTAGTCCTTGACCATCTGTTCAAACTGCGTGAGCTGCGGCCCCGGGTAGGCAACGTAATTGCTGGCGATGGCTTCGCAGACGGTCTCTGCCGTATCGGCGGCAAGGTGCGGAGGGGAGAGGAATATGCGCTTGTGGTTCACTGCTTTAACTTGATGCGTGCAAGAGCCTTGCGGCCCGTGAATGAAATTATGCGTCCTTTTCAGTGCTTCCGGTGAATGCCGTCATCGTGTTGCCTTCGGATTCGTTGATGCCCTTTCGCGAAATGACGGTCCAGACGGTCAGAAACAGGATTTTGATGTCCAGCCAGAGATTGTGGTGCTCCACGTAGTGAACATCCAGTTCAAAACGCTCTTCCCAAGACACGGCGTTGCGTCCGCTTACCTGTGCAAGCCCCGTGATGCCCGGGCGCACCTCGTGCCTTCGCGCCTGCCGCTTGTTATACAATGGAAGGTAGCTGACCAAGAGCGGGCGCGGCCCCACAAGGCTCATATCACCCTTTAGCACGTTCCACAGCTCCGGCAGCTCGTCGAGGCTGCTCGCGCGCAGGAAACGCCCTATCGGGCGCAGCCTCTGCACATCGGGAAGCAGTTCCCCGTTCTCGTCGCGCTCGTCGGTCATGGTCCTGAACTTGACGAGCTTGAATATGCGCCCGCCAAGGCCCGGCCTGTCCTGACGGAAAAAGGCGGGTTTGCCAAGCTGGGTCCGCACAAGAACGAACACAACCAACATGGGCAGCGAAAGCGCCAGCAATAGAAATGCCGATACGAGAATATCCAGCAGTCGTTTCATGTGTGTGATGTGCTTGTTTGGGAAAACGACAGCAAAAGCCGCAACACGGCCTCGGGCAAACAGATTATCGCGTTTTTCAGCTTTCGCAAAGCGTAACGCCTGTACGAGGCTGTCGTGTATAAGTTTGCGCCTTTTGCAGCCTTCGCAAACGTGGAAGAGCGATTGACTCCCGCCTCTTGCAAGGCTTCAATAAGCGCTCTTTTCAGCCACGGGTTGTCTTTGGATACCCGCTATACGACGTTTTTCTTTACTTAACAGGACGCCAGCAACGCCATGACAGCAAAGCAGATTTCCGGCGAAGACGCCTTCCGCCTCTACGACACATACGGTTTCCCGCTAGATCTCACGCAGCTTCTCGCTGCCGAGCGCGGCCTTTCCGTGGATGTGGACGGCTTCAATACGGAAATGGAAAAGCAGCGCCAGCGCGCGCGCGCCGCACACAAGAGCAGCGTGATTTCCGTGGCGGACGATGACGCCGAGGCAAAGGCCACGGTGTTCAACGGTTACGAGCGCGAATACCTCTGCGACTATGCCGCGGAGCTTATCGACGCTGGCGAGGCGGACGGGCAGCCCTTTCTCGTGTTCAGCGAGACTCCCTTCTACGCCGAAATGGGCGGTCAGCAGGGCGATCAGGGTCTTGTGCGCCTTGAGAGCGGCTGGGAGGCAAAGGTCGTCAACACCGTGAAGGACGCCGCAGGACGCGTCATCCACATTGTCGATGCGCCCTTGCCCGAAGGCTCCGTGGGCAAGCTCGCAGCCCTTAGTGTGGACCTCAAGCGCCGTTCCGCCATCGAGCGTCACCACAGCGCCACGCACATCCTGCACTGGGCCTTGCGCACGGTGCTGGGCAGCCACGTGCGTCAGGCAGGCTCGCTTGTCGCGCCGGACAGGCTGCGTTTCGACTTTGCCCACTACGAGGCCATAACGCCGGAGCAGCTCGAAAAAATCGAGCGCCTGTGCAACGAGCGCATCCTCGCGAACGAGCCGGTAATCTGGGAAGAGTTTGACTACGAGGAAAAGCCCAAGAGCGCCATGGCCTTCTTTGGTGAAAAATACGGCAGCAAGGTGCGCGTTGTGGCCATGGGCGAGCAGGTGAGCGGAGATCCTAAGAGCTTTGACGACGGCTTCAGTGTGGAGCTTTGCGGCGGAACGCACGTCTGCGCAACGGGCGAAATCGGTTTGCTGAAAGTCGTGCAGGAGAGCGCCGTAAGCGCGGGCACGCGCCGCGTCGAAGCCGTTTGCGGAGAGGCCGCATACGAGCTGCTTCGCGAACAGTTCGAGCTGTTGCACCGCCTCGCGGGCCGCATGTCCTGCAAGGTCGAGGAAGTGGAAGCCCGTTTTGACAGCCTGCAAGAGCACGGCAAGGAGCTTGAGAAGAAGCTGCGCGAGCTGGAGCGCAAGGCGAGCGCCGGTCTGGCCGACGAGCTTGTTGCCAAGGCTGTGGAAAAGAACGGCATCCGCCTTGTTGCGGCCCTTGTTTCCGCGCCCAATCCGAATGCCCTTCGCCAGAGCGCGGTGGACATTCAAAAGAAGCTCGGCGAGGGCGCGGTGGTTGTTCTGGCCTGCGTTAACGAAGGCAAGGGCAGCTTGCTCGCTCTCTGCGGCGAGGGTGCCGTGAAAGGCGGAGCCAAGGCAGGCGCGATCGTTGCGGAACTGACGGGCAAGCTGGGCGGGCGCGGCGGAGGAAAGCCGGACTTCGCAATGGGCGGCTTTGCCGACGCTGCAAACGCGGCGAAGGTGCTGGCCGATTACGCGGCGCAGTAATACGCTGATTCCAATCAGGACTTATGTTCCAGCTCTGCGGGCTTTTCATCGCTTTTGCCCCAGCACCTGTGCTCGTCGAGAAGGTCCGCAATGGCTTCGTCTATCTCGGTGAACTCCCACTGCATGCCGGCTTCAAGCAGCTTTAGCGGCGTCACCGCGTTGTCGGCAAGCAGCAGCTCTTCGCCCATCTCGCCAAACAGCCAGCGAATTAGCGTGCCGGGCATTGGCAGGAACACCTTCCTGTGCAGCTTTGTCGCGATGGCTTTTGTAAGCTCGCGATTGCTTGCGCAAATTGGCGAGGCTACGTTCACCGGCCCGCTTAGTTCCTCGTGTTCGAGAATGAACAGAAGGGCGCGCACAAGGTCGTCGGCATGTATCCACGATATGCGCTGGGTTCCGTCGCCGATTATGCCGCCAAGGCCGCTGCATATCGCGGGCAGCATCCTTGTCAATAGGCCGCCTTTTGTGGTCAGAACCGCTCCCATCCGCGCGTGGATTACTCGGATTCCGGCCTCTCTTGCAGGCTCTGCGGCCGCTTCCCAGTTCTGGCATACTTTGGACAGGAAGCTGTCTCCCGCTGGCCCGTTCTCATCCCAGGGGCTGCCCCCGTGGTTATCCGCATAGTAGTTCGAGCCGGAGGCGCAAAGCAGGGCGCGCGGGGGATTCTTCGCCTTTGCAAGAGCCTTTGCCAAGAGGCGCGTCCCGTTTACGCGGCTTTCCATAATCAGGCGCTTGCGCTCGCGGGTCCAGCGACCAGCGGCGATGTTCTCTCCCGCCAGATGCACGACGTAGTGGCAGTCATCCAGCGCGTCGAGGTCTATTGCTCCGTTCATCGGGTCCCAGTGAACGCAGTCGTGCCCCGAACGCGCACGGGTTAGTATGCGCAGTTCCCAACCTGAAGCCTTCATGGCGTCGCCAAGCATTTGGCCGACAAGGCCGCGGCCTCCGCTAAGTAGTATTTTTTTAGTCATGGCGGGAGTTTTAGACGTGTAGATTGTTCTCGGTTTTTGCGCTTTTGTATGCGGCGAGCGCGCGTTCGCGTGCCTTCGAGTGGTCGAGCATGGGCAGGGGATAGTCTTTGCCCAGTTCGACCTCGGCTTCTCGCAGTTCTTGCAGTGGCGCTTCCCAAGGGGCGTGTATCCATTTGTTGGGCATATTCGCCAGCTCCGGCACGAAGCGGCGTATGTAATGCCCGTCGGGGTCGAACTTGCGCGACTGTGTCACGGGGTTGAACACGCGGAAATACGGTGCGGCGTCTGCCCCGCAGCCCGCCACCCACTGCCAGCCGTAGCTGTTGTTGGCAGTGTCGGCATCGACAAGCGTGTTCATGAACCATGCCGCCCCTTTGCGCCAGTCCATGAGCAGGTCCTTCACGAGGAAACTGCCCGCTATCATGCGTACGCGGTTGTGCATCCAGCCCGTCTGCCATAGCTGCCGCATTCCCGCGTCCACAATCGGGAAGCCCGTGCGCCCTTCCTGCCAGCGAGCGAGTAGTTCGGGGTCTTCCCGCCAGCATATGTTGTCGAAACGCTCGTCCATGGCCTTTTCTGGCAGAGCGGGGTTGTAATGCAGGATGTGGCGGGCGAATTCGCGCCAGTAGAGCTGTCGAACAAAGGCGTCCATGCCCGGGCACTGTTCGCACTGGGAATGAACGCGCTGGAGCAGTTCGCACGCGCTTATCTGGCCAAAGCGCAGGTAGGGAGAAAGGCGCGATGTGGCGCGCCGGTAGGGTATGTCCCGCCAGAGGTCATAGTCGCGCACGACAAGGGGCAGTTCGTTCAGCAAAAGCTCCATCCCGGCCCTTGTCGCGGCCCATGTTTTGCGTATGCCCGCTGTCCAGTTCAGGTGCGTGCTTAGGCCAAGAGTGTCCACGGGGCCGTCGCCGGCGAACGGGGAGGCGTTCAGCTTGTTCGGCGCGTTGGAGCAGCTCTTGCGAACGGAGGTCTTTCGCGCGGCCTCGTAATAGGGGCGGAAAACGCGGTAGTGGCGGCCCTTGTGAAGAAGGGCTTCCGCAGAGTGCAGGTTTGCGCTTTCGCTTGTGTGGACGCGAAGGCCCGCTTCCCGCAATTGTTCTTCTAGTTTGTCGTCAAGCCGCGCAAGGGCGGGGCTGTCCCTCCTGTTCCAGTAAACGTCTCGCGCCTTGCTCTTTTTGGCCGCGCGAAGGATGCAGTCCAGGGCCGGTCCTTTCATGAAGGCCATGTGGGAGCCACGCTCGCGAAGGGCTTCGTCGAGGTCTTCAAGCGCGTTATGCAGCCACCAGCGGGCAGCCCCCGTCGGGGCTTCGCCGCATTGTTCCGCCGCATACCATGTGAAAAGAGGTACGATGTCCATTCCCTCATTGAGCGCGTCGCTCAAGGCGGGGTTGTCGGACAGGCGCAAATCGTCGCGAAAGCATACAAGCGCGGCAGGCATGCCTCTATTATATGCGCATTTCTTCGCAAGCTCGACGCGAAGCGTAAAAAAATGCCATATTGGGGGTCAAAATCACTTTTCGGGAATACTTTACCCTTGCTGTGAATCTTTTTCTTTACTTAACAACCCGATGGACCTAACATAAGGCTGTTGTTTGTAACACTGACAAGAAAAGAGGAAAGACAATGAGTTTGAAACTCGCACAAAACATCATCGAAACGGTGGGTAACACGCCCCTTGTAAAGCTCAACCGCGCCGCGGCAGGGTTGAAGGCCGAGGTGTATGTGAAGTGTGAATTCTTCAACCCTCTTGCCAGCGTGAAGGACCGTATCGGCGTGGCCATGATCGAGGCCGCGGAAAAGGCGGGCAAGCTGCACCAGGGGAGCATCATCGTGGAGCCTACATCGGGCAATACGGGCATTGCGCTCGCTTTTGTGGCTAGGGCCAAGGGCTACAAGTGCATACTTACGATGCCCGAGACGATGTCTCTTGAGCGGCGCATTCTGCTTCGCCTTCTGGGGGCGGAGATAGTCCTCACGCCCGGGAACAAGGGGATGCCCGGTGCCATCGAAAAGGCCGCAAAGCTCGTGCAGGAATACGGCGAGGACGGCTACCAGCCGCAGCAGTTCGAGAATCCCGCAAACCCAGCGCGCCACCGCCTGACAACGGCGGAGGAAATCTGGGAGGCCACGGGGGGCAATATCGACGCGTTTGTGGCAGGCGTGGGCACCGGAGGGACGATAACCGGTGTCGGTGAGGTGCTCAAGGAGCGCAACAGGGGCGTGAAAATCGTCGCTGTCGAGCCTTCCGCGAGTCCCGTTCTTTCGGGCGGCAAGCCCGGACCGCACAAGATTCAGGGCATTGGCGCTGGCTTTGTGCCCAAGGTGCTCAACACCTCGATTCTGGATGAAGTCATGACCGTGGATAACGACGACGCCATCAATACATCATTGGCGCTCGCCCTATCGGACGGCATTTCGGGCGGAATCTCCACCGGCGCGAACATATACGCGGCTCTGCGCCTTGCAAGGAGGCCGGAGTTTGCAGGCAAGCGCATCGTGACCCTCGCCCCTAGCCCGAGCGAACGCTACCTGAGCGCCCCGCTTGCCGAGGCAGCAAGGTCGGACGTCATCAACCTTCAGGCGCAGGAATAATTCCCTGCTTAACAACGTATTTCACGGCTCCGTTTCCTTTAGGCGACGGAGCCGTTTTGCGTTTGGAGGGGGCAATCTTGGGCGCTCGTTTGTTTTAACGGCTCGCCTGATTCGGGCGGAACTGCCAATCTCTTGATTCGGCTTTATGAAAAGTTTTTTCGACAGAATCAAAGAGGGACTGAGGCGCACCACGCCGACCTTTTACAAGGCATTCGGCGCGGTTGGCGGCTTGTTCAGCGGCAAGGCTCTATCCCAGGACGACATCGACTCGCTCGAAGAGGCTCTTTACGGGGCTGACATTGGCGTGGAGACCGCGACGGAGATTCTGGACCGTATCCGCGAAGCCTACCGCAGGGAAAAGGAACTGCGCGGGCAGGAGGCGGCGAAAATCGGCGCTGAGGTGCTGCGCCGCGTGCTTGCGGGGGCGGAAGGGCGTCTTGAGAACTTTACCTCCAAGCCGGAGGTAATCGCGCTTATCGGTGTGAACGGTTCGGGCAAGACCACCACCACGGCCAAGCTCGGCCACATGTTCATGCAGGACGGCAAGAGCGTGCTCGTGGGCGCCTGCGACACATTTCGCGCAGCGGCGAACGAGCAGCTCAAAAGCTGGTGCGACCGTCTCGGGCTGGAGTTAGTGGCCAGTCAGACTGGCGCGGACGCGGCCGCAGTGGCATTCGACGCCTACGAAGCCGCCGCAAAGCGAGGCAAGGATGTGCTGATTCTGGACACTGCCGGCCGCCTGCACACCAAGCACAACTTGCTTGGCGAGTTGGACAAGATCCGCCGCGTGCTCCAGAAGCGCGATGTAAACGCTCCGCAGCACCGCTGGCTCGTTCTCGATGGTTCCATCGGGAGCAACTCCATCGAGCAGGCTCGCGTTTTCCACAAGCAGTTCGATCTTACGGGCCTTGTAATTACAAAGCTCGACGGCACAAGCCGCGGCGGCGCCCTTGTGGGTATATATCGAGAGATGCGCCTGCCTATCTACTATGTGGGCCTTGGCGAGGGGCCGGAGGATTTGCAGCCCTTTAGCGTGGACGGGTATGTGAACGCGATGTTCGGTCTGGGGCAGTAGGGCGCAGTTAGATAACTTTTTTTATACCCGGAATGCGCACTAGAATGGCCGAGAGTGCAAAGGAGGCGCAGACTGCTATCGCGCTGACGGCTGCCCACTTCATAACCGGGGCCGCAGTCCAGCCGCGAAGCGCGACCGATGTGGCGACGAGTACCGTGGCGTGGATTATGTACGTGGCGTAGGAAGCGCGGGCAAGTGCCTGCACGAAAGCGTTTGTGCCGTTAAGAAAACGGCGCACGGCAAATAGCAGGCCCAGCATTATGCCCCATGAAATGAAGGGGTCCCAGAGGGCGTAAGTCAATGCGTAGCGGTTCATTCCGCCGCTGAACGCGGAGCCGTCCGGGCAGCTTCCCGCTATGAATGGCAGGGAAACAGCGAGCAGCAGGGAGAGGAAGACCCAGGGGCGTGCGTAGCGCCAATCTATTCTTTCAAGCCACTTGTGCCTTGCTGCCGCGCAGCCGGTGAAAAAGAGCAGTATGTAAGGGGGGAAGTAACCAAGCTGCATTCCCGCTACGCTATCGCCTGCCGGCATCCACTGGCGGACGAGAAACGAGCACAGTCCTACGCCTAGCGCTGCCAGAAATAGCGTGCGGTGGCGGGGCAGGGGCGATTCCGCTTCGGGAGCGGCGCTCTGGCGGCGGAGCTTGTTCCAGATTGCGTAAAGGAACGCGAAGATGAGCAGCGTTTGCACAAACCAGAGGGGGCCGGGGGTGTAAGATGGGTTCTGATAGAGCCACTTCCATACTCCGCCGAAGCTGTGCCCGAGGTAGGGGGCGGATATGGCGACTGTTAGCTGGAACAGCACGGTAAGAAAGAAAACCAGTGGCAGGCCGAGCCGCAGAAGGCGCTCTCCGATGAAGCGGGCCGTGCCTTTGCGTTCAAGAGACTTTGGCGTGAAATATCCGGCGATAAGAAAGAACATGCCCATGAAAAAGGACTGGTCCACGGACACGAGCATCGTGAAAAACAGGTTCGTCCCTTCGCCAAGTTCGGAGCTTTGCACTTCCTTGCAGAACCAGTTGCCGGAGGCTCCGTAAGTGACGGCGGCGTGGTGGGCGATGACCAGCGCGGTCAGGAACACTCGTATGTGGTCTATGAATGCCTGCCTGTTAACGGGCTTCGTGCTGGGTGCTTCCTGATTCATGTTGCGTAGAATCAGTTCGCCTTGGCGTCTTTTGCAAGCCGGGGCTGACGGGCGGCAGGCTTTGCGTGTCGGGCGGAGTTAGGGAGCGTTTGCAAATAGAACTCCCGTCGGAATACGGGCGTCTTTTCGGTGAAAAACCGCCCCGTTCGGCTCGGGGAATCCCGAT
>JAFGLA010000035.1 GCA_016928295.1 Opitutales bacterium | reverse complement strand
TAGGCCACCTCTAACAACTGGTTTCGTAGCGAGAACGAGGATTTGCGGATGGATGGCAAGGCTTCGGAAGTGAGTAGTATTGGAGAATCCAGCGAACTTCCGAAACGAAGCCAGACGCCGCAAAGACCGTTCGTAGCAGAAATCAAAGTTGTTAGAGGTGGCCTTCAATGAAAAGCTTCTTCCGAAGCGCTCTCTTACGCCGTGAAAATTTTAATTATTGCACCCGAGATTGCCCCTTTCGCCAAAGTTGGCGGCCTTGCCGACGTCACCGGCGCACTGCCAAAGGCCCTTGAACAACTCGGCCACGACGTACGCATTGTATGCCCGCTATACGGCTGCATAAAGCGCGACGAGTCATGGCGACCTCAGAACAAGCCGCTCACCGTCCCCACGGGCACGGGAATGCGCTATGCGAGAGTATGGGAGCGCATACTGCCCGGCAGCGGAATGCCCGCATACTTCATCGAATACGACGAATTTTTCGCAAGGCAGGAAATCTACGAAGGCCCTTGGGGCTGGCACTCGGACAACGACCGAAGGTTCGGCTTTTTCAGCAGAGCGGCGCTCGAAATGTGCTTCTGGATGGACTGGATGCCGGACATCGTGCACGCGCACGACTGGCCTACGGGCCTTGTACCGGTGATGCTCAACACCGTGTATGCGGGGACCAAGCTCGGCAACGCTGCCAGCGTGATGACCATTCACAACATCCAGCACCAAGGCTACTGCGACCGCTCGATAATCAGCTTTCTGGGGCTTCCCGAATGGCTGTTCCGCGCGGACCACGTCGAGGCTATGGGCGCGGTCTCCATGCTAAAGGGCGGCATATTCCACGCCACGAAAATCACCACAGTCAGCCCCACTTACGCGCAGGAGATTCAAGGTCCGATAGGCGGGCACGGCATGAACTCCATCTTGCGCTTCCGCGCGGCGGACCTTATCGGAGTGCTCAACGGCATAGACACCACGGTGTGGAACCCGATGCTCGACCCCGCGCTGCCCACACCTTTCAACGCCGCGAATCTGCCCGCCAAAGAGGAGAGCAAAAAGCGCCTCTGCGAACGCTTCGGACTGCGCTACGACCCGAAGAAGGCGATTTTCGGAGTGGTGTCGCGCCTGTACGAGCAGAAAGGGCTGGATCTTTTGCGAAACATCGTGCCCCAGCTCATGGCGCGGGACGACATACAGTTTGTCGTACTCGGCACCGGCGAGGGCGAACTGGAATACGCGTTCAGCGACTTTCACGGCAAATACGCGGGCAACTTCGGCACGTGGATAGGCTTTGACGACGAAAAGGCACACCTTGTTTACGGCGGGGCGGACTTTTTCCTCATGCCAAGCCGTTTTGAGCCCTGCGGGCTTGGCCAGCTTTACGCTATGGCCTACGGCACGATTCCGGTCGTGCGCGCAACGGGCGGCCTCGCAGACACTGTGCGTCAGTACAACCCCGTCGATGGCACGGGCACTGGCTTCCTGTTCGACATGCCAAGCTCCGAAGCCTTCCTGCACGCGATTGAGCGCGCTCTGGAGCTGTGGAAAGACAAGGAGCGCCTGCACAACGTCCGCTCAAGGGCAATGCAGCAGGATTTCTCCTGGGACAGCAGCGCGAACGCCTACTCGAACGTGTACCGCTGGGCGGTGGAGGCAAGAAACGGCATAGATACAAGCCCGCTGATGTAGCATCAGCTATCTTTCAGGCAGACTGCAAATTGCTCTAAATCAGCTCCATCTGACCGGCCTTGCCACCGGGGATAAGGCCCAGCACCTGCCAGCCTTTTTCCGTCAGCACCCTGCCCTGCGCGGTGCGCTGAAGGTAGCCCTCCTGAATGAGGTAAGGCTCGTGAACCTCTTCAAGCGTCTGGTCGTCCTCGCCAAGAGCCACGGCCAAGGTGCCGACGCCCACGGGGCCGCCCTTGTAATGGCGCGCCATTATGCCGAGCAACCGCTTGTCCATCTCGTCAAGGCCGTTGACGTCAATTTCGAGCAACTCCAGAGCGTCGGCGGCCACTTTTTTCACAATCCTGCCGTCTGCCCTCTGCTGGGCAAAGTCTCGCACAAAGCTCACAAGGTTGTTCGCTATTCGCGGAGTCCCGCGCGCGCGCCCTGCGATCTCTTTGGCACCGCCCGCGTCAATCTCGATATTCAGTAGCGCACAGGTTCTTACTACAATCTTCGCCAACACCTCGCGCGGGTAATAGTCAAGCCGCGTCTGAAGCGTGAAGCGGCTCCTCAAAGGCGCGGTGAGCAGACCCATGCGCGTTGTGGCACCAACAAGGGTAAAACGCGGCACATCGAGCCGCACGCTGCGCGCGTTCGGCCCCTGATCCAGCATGATGTCGATGCGAAAGTCCTCCATCGCGCTGTACAGGTATTCCTCCACGTTCTTGGGCAGGCGGTGGATCTCGTCGATAAAAAGGACGTCCCCGGCCTCAAGATTGGTCAACATGCCTGCGAGGTCGCCCGGACGCTCGATGACGGGGCCGCTCGTAATCCGCACAGTACGCCCCATCTCGTTCGCCAAAATGTGCGCGAGAGTCGTTTTGCCAAGGCCGGGCGGACCGGACAAAAGGACGTGGGACAGGGCTTCGCCTCTGGCCTTTGCCGCGCCTGTCATTACGCGCAACCTTTCCTTGGTCTTGGGCTGTCCGGCAAAATCCTCGAAACTCAAAGGACGCAAGGCCGCATCGACACGCTCGTCACGCCTGAGGGCTTCGCCAAGGAACTCTTTGCCAGTCTGCACGAATGTTCATGCTGTCACTTTCCCGCCGCCGGTCAAGCAGGCATGTGAGGCACCCTTAGTATATGTATTCGTCGCCGCGAAAATAGATGATGAGAAAGGCTACCAGCCGCGCCACGTAGTAGCTGAGAACTGTCATGACAAAAAGCGCCACTACGCCAAAGAGCAGAGCCTTGAGCTTCTGCAAGAGCGTCAGGGGCTTGAACTGCCAAGGCACCGGTTCCTTTTTATTTGGCTCCATCGTTTCCAAGCGTTGTGAATAAAGCGCCTCGAAGGCAAACGCTTTTATTGAGAACGCACAAAGAAATACCATACGGCGAAAAGCGGCGCGGCTACGATTGCGAAGGCGAGAGCGATTGCGAACAGGCCCACGATAAACATGGTAAACGTTAGAGGCACCGTGCAGAGCTTCTGGCCGGGCGTCAGGTCGGCCCAGCGCACATGTGCGCTTTCCATCCTGTCAACAAAGCTGCTTTTCTTCAGTCCTCGCACGGCATCACACTCCGCATTTCGCGCACGGCTGCGGCGGGATCTGTCGAATGCAAAACGTCCGAAACCACTACTATGCGCTCCGCACCGGCGGCGCGCACTTCAGCAACGTTTTTCCGGTTTATTCCGCCGATGCAGAACAGGGGCAGAACTCCCGCGTTAAGAGCGTTTACCTCCCGCGCCAGCTTCAGCCCCACGGGGACGTAATCCGGCTTTGTGCGGGTGGGATACACCGGACCGATGCAGAAATACGAAAGAAAACCGGCAAGCTCCAGCGCGACTTTCGCCTGCTCCACACTGTGCGTTGAAAGGCCCAGTATGCGGTCGGGCCCAAGCTCCGAACGGGCCTTGGCAACGGGCATATCGTCCTGCCCGACGTGCAGCCCGCAGCGCGGATAGTCGAGCGCGATATTCAGGTGGTCGTTGACTATGAGCGGAATGTCGTTGCCTTCAAACTGTGGCAATATGCTTTCGATAAGGGCGCGAATCGTGGCCTCGTCCGCGCTCTTTGCACGGACTTGCACAATGTCCGCCCCGCCTTCGATTACCGCCCGGCATATGGGCGCAAACTGGGCAGGAACGAGATAGGCCGCGTCGAGAATGGCGTAGAAACGGGCCTTGCGCAGTCTTTCCGCGCTTGGGTGTGCTGTGGCTTTCAATTCATGCCTCCCGGGTTGCTACACGCGTTCGTCGTCCTCGTCATCATCGGGAAGCGAGGTCATCATGGGGCCTGTGTCCTCGCGCGGAGGAAGGCTTGCGGCACTGCCGGAGTCTTCACCGGACAGCCTGCGAATCGCACTCATGCCGGAGTCGCGGTTATCGTCCGGCTCCCCGACAACGGAAGTCACAGTGGTGATGATTTCGCCAAGGCTCGCGAAGCCGAGGTTGCGGTGCAAAGAGTCCACAATCTGCGCTTCGAGGCGCTTTTGGACTTCACGCAAGTCGCTGTCGGCGCGGATCTGGATGCGAAGACGGATGGTCAGCTTCCCACGGCGTTCCTTGAGGCGGCTCTTGCACTTGACCACCCCGAAGGTTCGCGATGACGCCTTTGCAATGATTTCAGAAATGGCGCGGCGGGCTATCAGGACTTTGCCCCGTTCCGTGCTGAAGGCGATCAACTGGCTAGGCTGACGGGCAGCGCGCAAAAGCAGCAGAATCACCAAGAGGCACAAAAGACCTGCAAGGAGATAGAACTTCCACGACGGCTCCCGAAGAAGCGTTTCGATAAATAACTGCACTTCGCTCATGGCTTGCGGATTATCCTTTCGGCCCGCTTTTTACTGCGGAGCTGGCTGGCTGAAGATTGTCCAAACGAGGCAAGAACGGAACGTTGCAAAACGCCCTGCACTGCGAAAAGCGCCCTTTACTGGGAGTAGCCCTGGAGCTTGTCTTCCTTTTCGGGCATACGAACGCCGTCGATAAGCACGTCCACGCGGGCCACTTTCTTGTTTGTCATGACGCTGACCTGATCGCGCACGGCAATCTGGATTTCCTCGCCCACCTTGGCCAGCTCCACGCCAAAGCGCAGGATAACCTTGATGGTGATCTCGTAATGACCGCGCTCGTTCTCGGCCACAGTGATACCCGGGGCGGAGTCGCGCTTGTTGAAAAGGCCCACGATCTCGTCGCGTATGCCGCCAGTGCCGCCAACGGAGACAACGCCGGGCACCTCCAGAGCGGCAATGCGCACGATGTTGCCAACAACCTCGTGGCTAACCTTGATGACGCCCGTGCTTGTCTCCTCGCTCATGGCGAGATCTTCAAGCTCGACGTCTGGCGCGACGGGCGAAGCCGTCTTGGGTTTTACAGGCTGCTCTTTGGGGGTATTGCTTTCCATGTCGGTTTTTCTCCTCCTTGTCGGGCCAATCGGGGTGGGTTTAGCCCTGTCGGTTGGGCGCCGCATTGCGGGCCATGAATTCCTCAATGAAGTGAGTAGTAGCTTTTCCTTCCACGAACACGGGGTCCATCAGGACAGCGCGTGTAAAAGGAATATTACAACGAATGCCACCAATCAAGTATTCCGACAAGGCACGATTCATTCTTTCGATAGCTTCCTGCCTTGTAGCGCCACTTACGATGACTTTTCCGATCATACTGTCGTAATACTGAGGTACAGTATAGCCGCTGTATGCGTGGCTGTCCACTCTTACTCCCGGGCCTCCCGGGGTGTAGTAGAGGCCGATCTCCCCCGGGCAGGGGGCAAAGTTGCGCTCCGGGTCTTCCGCGCAGACGCGGCACTCGATGGCGTGGCACCTCTGCTGAACATCCTCCTGGGCAAAGCCCAGCCTTTCGCCCGAGGCGATGCGAAGCTGCGCGGCGACAAGGTCTATGCCCGTGACGGTCTCGGTCACGGGGTGCTCGACCTGAATGCGCGCATTCATCTCGATAAAGTAGAACTTTCCGTACGCGTCCACGAGGAACTCCACAGTGCCCGCGTTGCGATAACCGCAATGACGGGCCACAGCCACGGCGGCGTCACCCATCTCCTTGCGAAGCTCGGGCGTTAAAAACGGCGACGGGCTTTCCTCGATAACCTTCTGGTGGCGGCGCTGCACGGAGCAGTCGCGCTCGCCAAGGTGAACGATGTTGCCGTGCTCGTCGGCCAGAATCTGGAACTCGATGTGGCGCGGCTTCTCGATGAACTTTTCCACATACACCGCACCGTTGCCGAAGGACTTGAGGGCCTCCATGCTCGCGGCTGCAAACTCTCTTGAAATAGCCGACGCGCTGTGCACAAGGCGCATCCCCTTGCCGCCGCCGCCTGAAACGGCCTTGATTATGACAGGGTAGCCGATTTCGTGAGCAATCTTCGCCGCTTCCTTATCGTCCGCCACAGGGCCGGTGGACCCGGGAACGGTGGGGACGCCAGCCTCGGCAGCTATCTGGCGCGCCACGGCCTTGTCACCCATCTTGCGGATCACGTCGCTGTTTGGGCCGATGAACTTGATGCCGCAGCTTTCGACCTGTTCGGCAAAGTCCGGGTCTTCAGACAAAAAGCCGTATCCCGGGTGTATGCCGTCAACGTTGGCAATCTCGGCGGCGGCTATAATGCGCTCGGGCCTGAGGTAGCTCTCCGAAGAGCGGCCCGGGCCGATGCATATGGCCCCGTCGGCAAGCTGCACGTGCAGGCTCTGCTCGTCCGCTTCGGAATACACGGCCACCGACTCGATGCCCAGCTCCTTGCAGGCGCGCACGATGCGCAGGGCGATTTCGCCCCTGTTGGCGATTAGGATTTTCTGCATCTTATGGCGACTTAGGCGGGTGTGAGGCGGAACAGGGGCTGTCCGTATTCGACGCTCTGCCCGTTTTCAACGAGCATTTCGGCAATCGTGCCTGACTGCTCGGCCTGAATTTCGTTCATCACCTTCATGGCCTCTATGATGCAGACCACGGTGTTTGCGCTCACCTTGCTGCCAACCGAGACAAAGCTCGGGCTGTCCGGCGAGGGAGTGCTGTAAAAGGTGCCAACCATCGGGCTTTTGATAACAGGGCCTTCCGGTGCCTTGGGTGCTGCTGGCGCAGGCGCTGCCGACGCGGGGCCTGCCACGGGGGCTGAAGCCGGAGCTGCTGCCTGAATATACTGCTGCACGGGGGCCGTGCTGGAGCCGCGGGCTATGCGGAGGCGGAAGTTCTCCTCTTCGATCTCGAATTCGGTGAGATCCGCCTGCTTCATCATTTCTACGATTTGCCTGACTGCCTTGGTGTTCAAGTTGTGTCCGGGGTTCCTGGTTATACTCTGGTTGTTATTCCTGTCAGCACAAGTGCCGTGAGCGCAAGCGGACCGTTAAAGCCGTATGCCATCCTGCCGGAGCTGAAAGGAATTAAGAAAGACTGTATCAGAAAATGCTACTCTGTCCAATGCCGCGTTAAGCGAACAGGGCAAGGGCTGCGGGGAGAAACTCAATGAGCAAAGAGCGCTTAAAGGTTTTTCTGGAAAAGGCGAGCGTTTTCAGCACTAACGGCTTATCTCAAACAACGTTAGGCGCAGTGGCGCAATGCGAACAAGCCTATTATCCGGAGCCTTTTTCGGAATGGCCGGAGCTGAAAAGATTGCGCGGGTCTATCTTGAACCTCCACGACGGCTCTTCCAGAGTCCCGCCAAGGCGCAGCTCAAGAATGTAGCCAACAGGGCTTAATATGGCGCCCAAAAGGTTGATTAGTGACGGCTTGGTAGTTTGGAGCATGAAGACCTTGGCATCGAAGTCCAAGCCCCCGCCGATAAGGTCCATTTTGCCCTTCGTCTCCACCCTTACCGCAGGGCCGCCCACTTCCGCACGGCTGAAATTGACGATTCCAGCGCCGATGGAAAAATCCGCGTCGATACTGTCCATACTGAAGCTGCCTATGCCTAGGCCGACTCCGTCAAGCAGGGAGGACAGAAGCCAGAACGCCTTGATTTTGCCAAGCTCGGCCCCCTTGACCTTGAACGCGCCATCGCCGGATAGAGTCCCCGTCACGTTACCGACAAGCGCGCTGCCCTTGAAGTCCAGATCCAGCTTCCCGCTTTTGTGCTCGCTTGCTTCGCCCTTGTCGCGATCTGCGAGCAGGTGCAAGGCATCAATCGAAGGGCCGAAATCCGTCTGCAAGAGGTTCAGCTCAATATCCATTCGCGAGGAATCCCCCCCGCCAGCAAGGCCTACCTTCGCCTTGAGGCTGCCGTTCATAAGCTCGGCGAATGGAATGAAAATGTGCACATCGCCGTGCTTGTACACGACATCCGCGCTTACCAGATCGAAGCCTATGCCGCGCCACTTGCCGGAACGAATGAGGGCTATGGCCTCTATTTCGCTCTGCCAGCCCCCTTCTCGCAGGTGACGAATGTTGCCGCGCATTGTAAGATTCGGGTTCACGGGCAGCTCCCAGTCCGGCAACTGATCTTTCAGCGCGGAACCGAAAATCTTGTTAACGCCCTCCAAAGGCAGGGTGGAACGCATGTTGAGCGTGATGAACATTGGCTCGTCCGGCTCCAGAATCCAGGCGAGCCGCCCGCCCACGCTGCCGTTGTCGCTTTGCGCGTCAATGTCGTAGAGGTCCACAAAGTTCTTGCTTACCTGAAGAATCAGCGTGCCCTCCTCCAAGCGGATTTTCTGGTACTGAAGGTGCTCCAGCCAGACCCGGCCCCAAATATCGACATGGCCCAGTTTTTTCCAGCAGCCAGAAAGACGCAGGTCCGCCCGCACGGGCGGGCCGTCAAAGACAAAATCCGTCCATATGTCGTCCCACCAGTGCCCTAGCAAGCCGCCGAGAACAGGCGGATATATGTCTCCAATAAGGCGCAAGTCCCAGTCCGCAGTCTTCAAATCCTGCCTGAAAGTGCCCCTCTGGTAGCTTGGGCCGCCTGTCAGGACAACATCATCGCAAACGATGCGCTCCTTGTCGGCGTTTCCATAGGCGTAAAAAAAGTCGATCGGCGTTCCGCGACAGTCGAAATCCCAGCCGTAAAGCTCAAAGTCCGCGTTGAATTCTCCTTCGGCATCCCGACGGACGCGGCCCTGTATCTGCAAGGGACGGGCGATTGTGAGCCGCTTGGCGACTTCTTCCTCCGGCACTTTGGCAAGGCGCAGCCAAGGGCCAAGCTCTGTCACGATGTCGTAGTCAAGAACCGGATCGCCTGCCGCGTCCGAGTGCAGGTGCAGCTTTGCCGGCAGCCCGCCTAACCGTAGCACAGCTTCAGCGCCTCGATTGACGGGATAATTGCTCCCCTTGAAAAAAATGCCCTCGGCGCGCTCGCCCCGCCATTCAGCCCAAGATGCATACGCCAGCGCACGCGCGTTGCTGCCGGAAAGATTACCCAAACTGTCGAAGCGCAGCGCCCCTTCCACCTGCAAGCCGCCTGACATCGCGCCCATCGCTTCCAATTTTTCCGCTCTTACACGGAAAAAGCCCGAGGGCCTGTTTGTAAAAGCTATCACGCGGGCCTCAAGCTGCTCTGCCCTGCCCTCTCCGAAGTCAAGCCCATCGGCCAGCAAGTCAACATGCAGCCTGCCCTCGCCTATGCCCCTGACGGCAAGGCGACCCCCTTCGACCGAGTCGAGTAGCAGGGCATAATCGGCAGCCTTGGCCAGATATTGGGCCAACATCGCGGGAATGTCCCGTTCTTCAGCTTCGTCAGGCCCTTCATGTGCATCCTCGTCCGTACCGTCCCTGGTGTTTTGGGAAATGCCGAGCGGGAAAAGGCCAGTGGCGTACACCGGCAGGCGCTCGTCGAGCATGAACTGAGCGTAATTCACATTCAGCCCCCGGCGGCTGAGCCTCGCGTTCAGAAATAACTGGGATATGATTTCCTGCTGCACCCCTTCGGGCGACACGCTCGCGGGGACCAAAAGGCGCAAGTCCTCAAGCTCCACCCAGCCGGTGCGCCCGCCGCCCCACTCGCGTTCACCCATGGGCATTCGAAAGTGTAGCTGACTGGCACTGGCGAGCAGTTGCGAATTGCCGTCCGAAACGGCGAGGCCGCTCGCGTGTATGCCTCCTGTAAGGTCGAAGTTGAGGCTCTTTACTTCGAGTTTAAGCCCCTGCGCGTCAAAACGGCTGATTATGTATCGCTGCACCGGTCCCGGGACGGGGACTTCAAGGCCGAGTTTTGCCATGGTAATGAGCAGGGCCTGCAACAAGGCCAGTGCGCAAAGAATGGCGTTAAATGAGTGATGACAGCCTTTGGCTCCGTGTACGCAGGCCCTGCCTGTGTGGCGCAACACGGGGCGCACGTGCCTGTGCAGGTGCATCCAGCGGGGCAGAGAGCGGTAGAACAGGAGCAGCCTTGCGCACGCGTTGCGGGCGGCCTGGTAAAGACTGTTCATCCTTTCTCTCATTTTAATATAGTGATTAACGCTTAGGCGTGACGAGGCTTCGCGGTGTTTCCATCGCACAAGCGCGGCGTATTCAAATGCCAGAGCTTATTGTGCCTGCCCGGGGTCTTCGGTTCCTGAAACATCTGGAATGAGTTCAGGCGCGGGAGCGGGATGATCGAAACAGAGCGCGTGCAGCGCGTCGATCAGGCCGTCGGGAAGCGAGAACATAAGCCCGAGTTCCGCCGAACCGCCAAACTGCGTCGTCCCTCCGACAGGGTCTGTAAAGGTGAATGAAAGGGTGCGCCTTGTGGACTGCTCAGAGCCGGAGGGCAGTTCGATGTCCGCCTCAAGTTTCCAAACCCACTCTGCGCTCTCGCCAGCACCAAGGGGCAGCGCGTCCTCATAGCGGGCAGCGATGTATTCCTTCACCTCTCCGGCGCGGATAAAGTTGAGCAATGTGCCGATGGCCGGGCCTCTGCCCTCGGACTGTTCCTCGATGATGGCCGACCAGTCCTGCCCATCCATCGGGCCGAGGTCGATAAGGGGTGCTTCTTCGCCCACCTTGCCAAGGCGCAGGCGCAAGAGCCTTGCCGCCGGTGGCAGCTCGTCCAGCAGGCGCGAGCGGTAGCTAAGAGGCACGGGCGAAAGCTGGTTCAAAATCGTGGCGCTGGTCTCGTAAACAAAGGGTTCCTCGCCGATTTTTGCATACACGCCGTTGTTCTGCGCCGCGAGGTCGCCGATTACGAGGCTGCGCGTGGCGTTGCCGAGCTTGAGCGTGACAACCCTCTGCGGGTCCGCGAAGCCGTAGCTCTGAAGGTCAGCCTCGGAAGGGGCGTCGCTGACAAAACGCTGTGCCTTAACCGCGTGCAGGCTGTCGATCAGCCTGATTACTATGGCCGAATCGGCCTTCCATGTCTCCACGCCGCTTTCGCCACTCTGGCGAAGCACCTGCCATTCGCCCGTTTCGAGCTTTTGCAAGGTTGCGGACTGGCTGCCCATTGCGATGTGTATTTCGCCCAGCTTTGCCTTGTCGAAGCTGTTGAAGCGGCGCTCGCGCAAGGCTTCCTGCGCTTGTACGAGCCTGTCCGGCAGGGCGGAGCTGACGGTGAACACCTCGGGCGAATCTTCCAGCTTTGCATATACGAGTCCCTCGGAGTGAGCCGCGCCGATGAGCAGGCTCTGGCGCTGGTCCGCAGCCTCGATGCCAATTCTCATTCTTGGCGAGAGAAGGCCCTGCGCGGCCGGGTCTTGATTGACAAAGTCTTTGAGCTTCAGCTCGGTAAGCTCCGCGAGCAGGGATTCAACAGCGCCGGAATCCGCCCCGACGCGGATTGGCGATTCAAACTCCCAAACGCTGCCGCGCTTTGCAAGGCGCACGCGTCCGCCGTCAGTCCTCTGGATGGACAGCGAGCTTACCGTGTAGGCTGGCAGGTTGAACACCTGAGTGTTGCGCAAGCTGTCGATTTCAACAAGTAGAGAGCGCAAAATCTCCCTATCTGTAATGAAGACCCGCTGCTCGTCAGGGCTTAACAGGTACAGGCGGCCTCCCATTTTTGTCGGCGCACCGATGCGAATGACCGTCTCCGCGTCCGCGTCGCCGAGGGTAAGCGTTATGGACGGGTTCTCCAAGCCGTAGTCGGCAAGAGTGGAACCGTTGCGCCCGATGTCGCTGACGGGGAAGCTGGTCTCCATGCGAAGGAAGCGGAGCTGGTCGAGAATCTGCTCCACTGCGAAGCGGTTCACAGGCCACTGCTGGGGCTTTTCCATGCGCCAGTTCTGCCCCTGCCTGCGCAAGACCCAGTGCACGGGAGCGCCCGGACCGTCGAGCGAGATCGTGTCCGCCTTTTCCACGCTGCCCGGGGCCAGAACAAGGCTGCTCTGCTCCATGAATGCACGTTCGCTGTCGGCGTGCTTGTCCATGTAAAAAATGATACTGAACAGGGCCACATTCAGTACCAGTAAAAGGAATGTCAGCTTGAAACGCATGATGTGGATAATCCGTGTTGGGAACTGAAGGGAGTAATATCAGTATCTGCGAATAAGGGCCGATAGAAGGCCGAGAATCGCAGCAGCAGCAGCGGGAAGGCAGAGCAGAAGGGCGAGCCTGCCAAGCTCCTTGCGACTTAGCGACAGCTGGTATTTCTCTATCGGCGTCGGGTCGATGCTTATGACCTGCTCCCTGTCGAGCATCCAGTTGAGCATGGAAAAGAAGAATGCCTGATTGCCGAAGCTGCTTATGTAGTTGTTGGAAATAATGTCGCCAAGCCCCACGGCTATCACGCGCGAACCTGGCAGGTATATGCCCGCGCCGGAGCGTGCCCCCGTCTGAGCCAGAACTGCCAGCGGGATAGGCCCGGGAAGGTCTTTGCCCGCGGTAAACACAGGCTCGGGTTCGCTGCGCCAGCCGATTTCGGCCCAGCTCTTTGCGGAGCTTGCCATTAGGACAGTGAGGCGGGTGCCAGGTTCCGCAGCCATCTGCCCCGCCAGTATCGGGCGGGCCTGTCCGGCCACGATGGGCGCGTTGTTGCGGCGAAGAATGCTCGTCACGGGGCTGTCCGCGAACGAGCGCACTAAAAGCGCGCCACCGGAGTCCAAACTCTCCGGCCCGCTCTCGTGCACTATCATGTCGTCCACCGAGATGCCCCAGCGCATGAGAAACCTCTCAAGCCCGCTCTGACGCCTCGCGCCGAGTAGAACCACGAGGCGGCCGCTGCGCTCTTCCAGATAGCGGCGAAGGCGCACCGTTTCCTGCGGCAGGAACTGGCCCTGCGGGTCAACGACGACAACCAGAGCGGCGTCTTCGGGCACGTCCTGACCGGACAGGTCAAGAAGGCGCGGCTCAAGGTTGCGCGCGCGCAGCTGTTGCGCCGCTACACTAAGGCCGCGGTTGGGCGTAACGTCCGCAATGGACATTTCTCCGTGGCCCGTTGTGAAATATACTACCGGCGTGATGCCCGAGGCCGTTTCAAGAAGTGCGGATGTGAACGCCTGCTCGCCCTTGAAGGCCACGGGTTCAAGATCGCTGAAATCCATGATTTCCGAGGGCGTAACGACCCTCTGGCGCCTGCCGCAACTGAAGATGACGACGTTGGACTGGTCTATGTGCAGGTTGCGGGCCAGCTCTTCCGCGCGACGGGGGTTGCGGTACGGGTCCACGTATTCCACGCTCAGCATTTCCTCTCCGTCCCGCCGTGCGGCCTCCCGATACTCTTCGAGAAGGTTCTTCACGTAACGGCGGAGCAGCTTCTGTTGCTCCTCCCCGCTGGCATCGGAGCTGGGGATTGTGACGATTACATCCACATGCTCCTTTAGCGCTCCAAGATAGGCCAGAGTCTCCGGACTTAGGGCAAAAACGCTGCGGCCCGATATGTCCTCCCTCCAGTAGTAGCGCGACGCGAGCGTGTTTATCCCCACGAACAGGCACAGCGCCAACAGTAGCTGCACAAACTTGTTCAGCTTTCTAATCGGGGTCGCGTAGCGGAAATCATCCAGTCGGGACATTGCTTGAAAAGTGTGAAAGGGTTCTATCGCTTCCGGCCTTACGACTTGGATTCCACTATTAGCGCCGCGATTGCGAGCACAAGCGAGGAGTTCGTTATGTAGTAAAACAGCGGGCGAGTGTCGAACACGCCGCGTATGAAGCTCTCGCGGTGGCGGGCAGTATCAAAATACTGCAAGGGTTCGCGCAGCCAGTCCGACCATAGGCCAAGCTCCTGACTGCCGATGAGCTTGGGGCCCAGGAGCAGTATGAACAAAATGCAAAAACAGAGCATTCCGGCCACGAGTTGCGAACGCGTCAGTGTGCTCGACAATATGCCGACCGCGATGAACAGCAGTCCGCTAAGGCACACAAAGGAGAAGCCGCCCAAGAGCACCGGCAAGTCCAGAAGCAGGCGCTGGTCCACGCCGCTTGTGCCGTATATCGTGATGGCCGGGAAGAGCATGGTTCCAAGCCAGAGCACGCAGTAAAATATCCACGACGCGGCGAACTTGGACAATATGACCTCCGCCGTGCTTACCGGAGCCGAAAGGAGCGTTTCAAGCGTGTGCAAACGGCGCTCTTCGGCAAGGGAGCGCATGGTCAGTAGCGGCACCATGAAGAGGACCGGCAACCAGAAGGCCTGAAAGAACATCTCCGTCGGCGGCACGCTGAACTGTTCCGCCGCGTACTGGCTTAGGAGCAGGTAGTAAATCGCGGCCATGAGCAGGAGAAAGAGCACGCTTGCCACGTAGGTGGACGGGGCGTGCATGAGGCTGCGAAGCTCGTGTCTTAGTAGGGCTGGAAAATGTCTCATCGGCGCTTGTCTCCTGCGATTGGGGCGTCCCAGTTGCGGACTGTCGCGGCAAGGAACACGTCCTCCAAGGTCGGCTCGCGACGCGACAGGCTGCGGATGCGCAGGCCCTGCATCGAACTGAGGGCCTTGAGAAGCTCTTCGGACAAATCCGCCCGTTCTTTCGTGCGGGCCTCCAGCTTGTGAACGCCTTCTTCGAGAGCGGGTTCCTGCTCGACGAGTGTCATGTGCGGGAACTGCCTGCCAAGCTCTTCAATAAGGCTTTTCACATCTCCCAGGACTTCCATCTGGTAGGAGCGTTCCTCGATGAACTCTTCGCGCAGGGCCTTGGGAGTGCCGATGGCCACGACGCGTCCGTTGTTCATGATTATGACGCGGTCGCAGGACAGTTCTATTTCCGGCAGTATGTGGGAGGAAATTACTATGCTCATCTGGCCGCGCAACTGGGTGAGAAGGCGGCGGATTGTGAGCACTTGATGCGGGTCAAGGCCGATTGTAGGCTCGTCCAGTATGGCAACGTCTGGCTTGGCGAGGATTGCGTCCGCAATGCCCACTCTCTGGCGGTAGCCTTTGGAGAGGGAGCCTATCAACTTGCGGCGCATCTTGCGGCGCAGGTCGCAAAGCTCCATCACTTCGTCCACGCGGCGGCGCAAGTCCCTGCCCGACAGGTTTTTCAGCCGTCCGCGAAGGCGCAGGTATTCCACTACGCGCATATCCTCCGGCAGGGGGTTGTTCTCGGGCATGTAGCCAATGTGCTTGCGCGCGCCGTGGGGGTCTCTGGCAAGCGACACTCCGCACACCTTCGCCACGCCGCTCGTCGCTGGCATGAGGCCGCAGAGTATGCGAAGGGTGCTCGTCTTGCCCGCCCCGTTGGGGCCGAGAAAGCCGACGACCTCCCCCTTCTTTACCGTGAACGACACATCGCGCAGCGCGGTCACAGGACCGTACTGCATGCTCAAGCCCTCAACTTCGATGCTGGGGCCTACCGTTTGTTGCAATTGCTCTTCCAAAGTGGATGGAACCTTTATGAAGCAGTCTATCCACTTGAATGGGCAGGTGTAAAGAAGCGAAGAGGTCTCTCTTTAGGCCAGCACTAACAACTGGTTTCGTAACGAGAACGAGGATTTGCGGATGGGCAGGGCTCAAGCCCTGCACCACCGATGCTTCCGCATCGTCATTGACTGTCTTGGGATAGGCGAACGTAGTCGCCGTAAGGGCAAAGCCCTTCAAAGAGGGAGGGTTTACACCCTCCCAAAGACCGTTCGCAGCAGAAATCAAAGTTGTTAGTGG
>JAFGLA010000034.1 GCA_016928295.1 Opitutales bacterium | reverse complement strand
AGGAGGCGGCAAGGCTTTGCTGATGAGGCTGGGACGGGCCCCTGCCAATCAGCGAAACGCAGCCGGAACTCATCCAGCGTCTTGTCCATAGGATAAGGTTCCACTTGGGAACCTTACCGGTGCGTCCAAGTAACTGCAAAAGGCTCTAGCTGCGGAATACGAAGTAAACAGCGCCCACCATGCAGCACATGGCCCAGAAGAAGTCCAGCTTGATGGGCTGCTTCATCACGATGATTACAAAGGGGATGAATACGAGCAGGGTGATGACTTCCTGCATTATTTTTAGCTGGGCGAGGCTTACGTTTGCCTCAAAGCCCATGCGGTTCGCGGGCACTTGCACAAGGTATTCAAACAGGGCTATTCCCCAGCTTACGAGCGCGGCGAGGAGCCAGGGGCGCCCGTGCAGGTATTTGAGGTGCCCGTACCAGGCAAATGTCATGAACAGGTTTGAAACGGCCAAGAGGGCGGCTGTTTTCCAGAGTATCGCATTCATATACGACGGATGTGTGCTTGTTGTAACCGTCCATATGGAGCCGTTTCCCGCGCGGGACGCGAGAAGAATTGCGTGTCGTCTCAAGGGTATTTTCCATTCTGGTACAAAACGACGACGCGGGGAACACTCCACCGCGCCGTCGATACAATTTGAGATATGCAGGATATTTAATTGCCTGACAGAACCTTGATTTCAAACGCGTAGCTCAGGGGCCAGGCGTCTATTCTGAACTGCGGATGGGGCAGGGCACCCCAGGAGTGGTCGCCGCCAAGGCCGCGCTGGCGCAGGTCTATATGCAGCGTGACCGTGTCACGCTCGGGCATCATGTAGGGGTAGTAATTGTCCCTCTGGCTTGCGCAGAACAGGTCGTCGTCCGTGTAGTGCAGGGCGTTGATGGACAGGGTGGGCGCTGGCTTGGAATAGTCCATAATGATGCCCGAATCCATCAGCGGGCGCGACTCTATGCGGATGCCAAGTCCATCGTCGTCGGTGATGGTCATCCAGCGAACGCCCGCCTTGTTGCCGGACTCCTGCGGCATTACGTAGGGTGTGAACTGGTCCGCCACCTTGCCCGAGTATATGCCTACGCGGGCGTCCTGCCTGTCGGAGTAGGTTTCCTGCGGGCCCTTGCCATACCACTTCAGGTTGTCAAAGCCAGCGTTGAGGACAGTCGCCATGCCAAAGCGGGGCAGTTCGGGCAGGAAGCCGTAAGGGGATGGCAGAAAGTCCATTTGCGCGTATATGGAGCCGTCGGGCTTGATATGCCATGTGATGGTCATGGAGCACTTCGGCTCTTCGATGTGCGCCTTGGTCGTTACAATCACCGAGCCGTCGGATTGAGCGGCGGCTTCGACGCTGTCGGCAATAAGTTGTTCGTGCGCCTTGCGCCACAGACCTATACCGCCGGGGTTCCATTCGCTCTTGGCCGGGGTGGAGTCGGCCATGTTGCTGCCGCGGTCGTTGTCCGTGGGTGCGCGCCAGAAGTTCGGGCCGAGCGGTTCGGCCAGTAGTTCCCTACCGCCGATTATGATAGAGGAGATAAGGCCGCTCTTGCGGTCAATGGTGATCGCCGAATTTTCCGTCACTAGAACCAGTGCATTCGGACTCTCATCCATCGTCATTGGAGGTATGTCGCAGAAACTGTAGGAGTATAGTATAGAAATGGGTTGGGGTGTATGTACCTGCTCCCATGCCACTTCGTGCCCAGCCTGTGCCCATGCTGTAGATTCCTTCAGCCGGAAGCTGATTTCAAGGAAACGCTCGTCGATGCAGAACGGGGCCAACGTGCGCTTGGATTCCTCGTCTGGCGTCGTGAAGGGTATCGTCAGCGTTATCTCCTCGCCGGGCTTGATACAGACGTTTTCCAACGTGCCTTTCTGAATGGGTTCGCCGCCTGACAAAAGCCTCCACTCGCAGACGAGGTTCGAGGTGTCTGTAAAGCTGTTCCAGTTGCGCACGATGATCTCCTTCTTCGACAGGTCGCCCGCCCGCATCTGGATGGGCTGGTACACCTTCTTCACCTCGGCAAGACCGGGATGCGGAGTGCGGTCGGCGGACACAATGCCATTGCAGCAGAAGTCGCCGTCGCTGGGCGTGCCCTCGGGCCCGAAAGTGCCACCGTAGGCGAAAAAGTATCCAAGAGCCGGATCGTAGGGGACGGACTTAGGGTTCTCCATCACGACCTTCTTCTTTCCCGCCGGAACTGGAGTGCGCAGGCCCTGATCCACCCAGTCCCAGATGTAGCCGCCCTGCATGTGTGGCCGCCCCTCGTAAATCGGCTTCCAGTAGGCCTGAATGTCGCCCGTGGAATTACCCATCGCGTGTATGTATTCGCACATGATTATGGGCTTTGTGCGGGGCAGGTCTCCGTAGTTGGCGTAAGTTTCCGTGCTCGGATACATCGGCGTAAACACGTCGCTGATTTCCGTTGCTCGGTCTCCCTCGTACTGGACGGGGCGGGACGGGTCGCGCTCCTTTATCCAGCTGTAAGTCGCGCGCAGGTTGTCCCCCATGCCGGATTCGTTACCGAGGCTCCAGGTGATGACGCATGCATGGTTCTTGTCCCGCTCCACCATGCGGCGAGTGCGTTCCATGTAGGCCGCTCCCCATGAAGTGATGCTGGAAAGTTGGGTCCAGCCGTGGCATTCGATGTTGGCCTCGTCTATGACGTACATGCCATACTCGTCGCATAGGGCGTAGAAATCGGGCGACTTCGGGTAATGGCAGGTGCGTATGGCGTTAAGATTGTTCTGCTTCATGAGGACGATGTCCTCGATCATGCGCTCGCGGGTATAGACATGCCCTGTATCTGGATCCCAGTCGTGCAGGTTCGTGCCGCGAAAGAGCACTGCCTGCCCGTTGATAAGCAGTTGACCGTCCTTTATGCACACATCGCGAAAGCCCACCTTCCACGGTACGGTTTGCGTGACGGCGCCGCTTTCGTCTAGGAGGCTGATGAGCAGGGTGTAAAGGTAGGGCGATTCGGCGGACCATGGATTCACTTCACCCGCTGGCAGGACATAGGAAAGGGTCTCCGACTCTCCACCGGGAATCCGCCGCGCCGGGCCGAAGTCCGGGTCGTTCGCATCATGGCTGCTTATCAGGGTGACGAGTTCGCCCTCGGCATCCAGCAGGCTGAAGCTGAAATGGTATGCGGCCTCGGCCTTGCCGTGGTTTTCCAGCTTCAGGGACAGCTTCAGCACGGCATCCTTGCCAATGGAGCTTCCCTCTGCGGCTGCGGGCGTGGCCTCGAAATCCGCAATGCGCAGCTTGGGCGCGCTCCAGAGATACACATCGCGGAAAATGCCCGAGAGGCGCCAGAAGTCCTGATCTTCGATATACGAGCCGTCGTTCCAGCGGAACACCTCAACGGCCAGCAGGTTCTCGCCCGGTTTCACGTACGGCGTAATGTCGAAGGTGGCAGGAGTGCGGCTGTCCTTGGAAAAACCCAGCTTTTCGCCGTTAATCCAGAGGTAGAAAAAGCTGTTCACCCCGTCAAAAGTCAGGAACAGCTCGCGCCCGTCCCAGCTTTCGGGGACGGTGAACGTCCTGCGGTAGGCGGATACGGGGTTGTAATCGCCCGGAATGTCCGGCGGGGTGGGGTTGCCGAACGGGTATTGTATGTTCGTGTAAATCGGGATGCCGTAGCCTTCGATTTCGACGTTGGCTGGCACTGGAATCGTCGCCCATGCGCTGTCGTCAAAGTCTGTGGCGGCAAATCCGTCGATGCGTTTGGACGGGTGGTCCACCCATGCGAATTTCCACTCGCCGTTGAGATACTGGCGGAAGGGCGACGCCTCGGGCTTGCTTGCCGACGCAATGGCCGATGCCTCGTCCGGATACAGCGCCATCGTCGCGAAGGGTGCTACAAGGCCCTCGCTTGGCCGTGTCTCATCCGCCCATTCGGGCCGGGTTTCGGCTGAACTTGCCTGAGCTGGCAGGCCGGTCAGCAGCGTGGACGCGAAAAGGACCTGCGAGAGCAGGCGGACGGGGGTATTCGTCATGCGCATTGTTAAGTGGGCTGTATTATGCGGAATGAGGTTAACCAAACCATGCTTGTCTTGGACTGTCAACGTAAGCGCAGAATATGGCGGTAGTGTTATGTCTATAAGTTGAAAGGTTATGCCACATGTTGTCATATTTTTTTTGTTGGTGCCGGTTTTTCTGCGAATTATTACTGATAGACGTTGGGATTTTGTTCGCGACAGCTTACTGGTTTTTGAAATCTTCAATGATTCTGAGGATTTCTGCTGCCTAATGGCGCATTCTATTGTTAGGTGACTGAAAAACTCGCCCTTGTTCGAAAGTCTCGCTTTCGTATACACTCCGATTTTACCTATCCAATGAACGTTGATATCCTTTCCAAAGCTGCCAACGAGGCCCGCGGCCTTGCAATTGACGCCGTGCACGCCTGCAATTCCGGCCACTTGGGCCTGCCCCTTGGCTGTGCCGAGCTGGGCGCCGTCCTTTTCGGCCAGTGCATGAATGTGAACCCCGATCTGCCCCGCTGGATCAACCGCGACCGCTTCGTGCTTTCCGGTGGTCACGGGAGCATGTTCATTTACAGCTGGCTGCATCTGGCAGGCTTTGACGTGTCGCTCGACGACGTGAAGAGCTTCCGCAAGCTGCACAGCAAGACCCCGGGCCACCCCGAATACATGGAGACGCCCGGCGTCGAGTGTACGACAGGCCCTCTCGGGCAGGGCATTGGCAATGCGGTGGGCTTTGCCCTCGCTGGCAAGATGAACGCGACCCGCTTCAACAAGGGCGCGGAGATTCTCGATTACGCCGTGATCGCTCTTGCGGGCGACGGCTGCATGCAGGAAGGCGTGGCCAGCGAGGCCAGCGCCCTTGCCGCCCACTGGAAGCTGGACAACCTGATCCTTTTCTACGACTCGAACGATGTGACGCTAGACGCAATGGCCAAGGTCTCGCAGAGCGAGGACACGGCAAAGCGTTACGAGGCATACGGCTGGGACGTGCAGACCGTGATCGAGGGGCACAACCCCGCTGCGCTCGCCGCCGCCTATGACAAGGCGCGCAGCGCGAAGAACGGCAAGCCGCAGCTCGTCATCGTCAAGACCGTCATCGGCAAGGGCATCGAGGAAGTGCAGGGCACTTCCAAGGGCCACGGCGAGGGCGGTGCGAAGTTCGCCGACAAGGCGCACGCAACCCTCGGCCTGCCCGCTGGAGAGAAGTTCTTCGTTTCCGCAGAGGTGCGCGAGTTCTTCGCTGCCCGCAAGGCCGCGCAGATCAAAAATTACAACGACTGGAAGGCTCGCTTCGACATCTGGGCAGCCGCCAATCCCGAGTTGGCCGCTGACGTGCAGAAGCCTCTCAAGGACATGATGCCTTCCGCCGAGGAGCTGATGGCCGTCATCCCCGCCTTCAACCCCGAGAAGAAGTTTGCCACCCGCGTTTCAGGAGGCATGGTGCTCCAGCCCATCGCCAAGAAGCTCGACCGCGTCATCGGCGGCAGCGCCGACCTCTACGGCTCGACAAAGAACTACATCGACGGCGTGGGCGATGTGAGCGCGGAAAACTACGCCGGGCGCAACGTGCGCTACGGAATCCGCGAGCACGCCATGGGCGCAATCATGAACGGCATTGCCTACGACGGCTATTGGATGCCCTCCGGCGCAACCTTCCTCACCTTTAGCGACTACATGCGCCCGAGCTGCCGCCTTGCCGCGCTGGCCGGTCTGCCCGTCCAGTACGTGTTTACGCACGACAGTATCGGCGTTGGCGAGGACGGCCCGACTCACCAGCCCATCGAGACGACAAGCTCGCTGCGCCTGATCCCGAACCTGAGCGTAATCCGCCCCGCCGACGGCGAGGAAACCGCCGCTGCGTTCGCCGCCGCCATGTCGCGCAAGGAAGGCCCCACGGCCCTCATTCTTTCCCGTCAGGATCTGCCCAACATGGGCAGCCTGTCCGTCGAGGCCCGCCGCAACGGCACGCTCAAAGGTGCATACGTTGCCAGGCGCGAGAGCGGCGCGCTCAAGCTCATCCTCATTGCCAGCGGCAGCGAGGTGCAGCATGCGATGAAGGCAGCCGAAAGCCTCGGCGAAGGCGTGCGCGTTGTCTCCATGCCCAGCATGAACATCTTTGATGCCCAGAGCGCCGAATACAAGGAGAGCGTCCTGCCCGCAGCCTGCACAAAGCGCGTTGCAATCGAGGCTGGCGTAAGCGCCCTCTGGTACAAGTATGCCTCGACAGTGGTCGGCATCGACCGCTTCGGCATCTCCGCCCCGGGCGACACGGTTATGGAAATCCTCGGCATGAGCGCGGACAACCTCGCCAAGGTGGCGGGCGAAGTCCTCGCCAGCTAGGGCTTGCTCGAGCTACCGTTATTCACTTCAAACAGCCTCCGCAAACAAGCGGGGGCTGTTTTTTGTTGGGGGGAAACGCTGTTGCCGCGATGTAGGCAGTCGAGTCTCCAGCTCATAGGGCGTGTGGCTGCATGGGGGATACTTGCTCGGCAACCTATACGCGAACCGTTCATTCCCGTGGGTACACAAAAACACGTCCACTGATGTAGAGGACGTGTTTTTGCATGAGCTTGAAGGCTCTTAACAAGCTGCCTTTGCGGCCTTATCGAATGATGACTAGGCTTGCGCGGCGATCTTCCTTCATGCGGTCGGCGGGGACGTTCTCGTCCGCCTCAAGGTCGCCGTGGGAAAGGGTGTTCAGGCGATTGGGGTCAATGCCGAGGTCTTGCAGGTATTGCTTTACGCTGATTGCACGGCGATCGCCAAGGGCGAGGTTGTATTCGCGCGTGCCGCGCCAGTCGCAGAAACCTTCCACAAGCAGCTTGTCCTGCGGATACTGCTTCAAATGCTCGGCCACTTCGGCCAGCTTCGGGCGCTCGCCTGCGGAAACAAAAGCCGTGTCGGTTTCAAAATAGATATTCGGGAAAAGATTTTCCACGCGCTGCCCTTCGCCTGCGAAGTCAGCGTCGCGCATGTTGAGGCCCTCGGCCCCGCTGCCGTATATGAGAGTGGGGTCAATCCAGTCCGCGGACTGCGAACCCGGACCAAAGGCTGTATCCGATGGATTCGGGCGCGGAGGTTCCGGGCAACCGGCAAGGATAACGGAGACGGCGGCAAGCGCGACTAGACGAAAGGTGCGGCTCATCATTCTGCCTTAAACTTTTAGGATGCATACCCGCGGCGGTCAAGCTGGACTGGGGGCGAATATGAAAGTTACTTCAAATCAAAGGCATAAGATGCATTTTTTTACCGGTTATGTTCCCATGACCTGATAAAAAAGAAGCAAATCGCCTCGCGTCTAACCAAGAGCGCGGGCAAGGGCGCTCATTTTGAGCGCAGTCTCTTCGACTTCCTCTGTCGGGGCTGAACCTTCCACGATACCCGCGCCCGCGTGCAGGGTGGCGAGATTGTCCTCAACAAAGCCGCTGCGCAATGCAACGAGGAGCTCGCCGCCCTCGTTCGCATCCAGCCAGCCGATAAGGCCGCTGTACAGGCCGCGCCGCGTTTCTTCAATTTTGGCAAGTGTGGTTCTCGCAATATCCCTCGGCAGGCCAGCCGTTGCCGGAGTGGGGTGCAGGGCCGTTGCAATATCCAGAATGTGCATCCCCTCGGGCAGTTCGGCGCTGAAGGGCGTGCGGATGTGCTGGGCGTTGGCGAGGCGCAGAAGTCTGGGGCGGGGCATTTCTCCTGCATCAAGGCCAAGCGCGGCGAGCTGTGCGGCGATGGTGTCGGCAACGGCTCGGTGCTCGCGCATCTGCTTGTCGCTTGAGATGAGTTCTGCGGCAAGGCGGGCGTCTTCGGCGGAGTTGTTTCCGCGCGGGGCCGTTCCCGCAATGGCTTCGGTGTTCAGCGTGCCGTTCT
>JAFGLA010000033.1 GCA_016928295.1 Opitutales bacterium | reverse complement strand
TTTCAAACCGGACACGGCAGGCGGTAGTAAGCCGTTGGCAAGCAATCACGAATCCAGTTTTCCGCGGTTCCTCGCTGTTTGGTGTGGGTTACGTGACAGCTGGCAGGTTGAGTTTGCCTGCGGTGAAGTAGATCATGGCGATGAGGTTGGCTGTGGAGCGGAAGCCTCTTGCCTTTCGCTTGACGGCGGAGAAGACGCTCATGAGACCCTCCATGAAGGCGTTGGTCGTGCGATGACTGACGAATGCTACAATGCCGTCCATGTGCGTGCGGACCATTTTGGCCGCCCTGATCATGGGCTCAAAGATATAGGCGTTCCTCGCCGCCACCATTCTCACCCAGCGGCACCATGCTTTGAGCTTGGAGCGGAAGGCATCTTTGCTCGGAAGTTCATACAGATCGCACAAGGTCTGTCGCATCTGCCACGCCTTGGCTGTCAATAGGTTGGCTTCGCTCAGCCGCTCAAGGTGCGCCGCCTCTTCCGGGCGCAGATCCTCGGGATTGTGCCGCCATAGCCACATCGTTTTGCCGAGGCTCTTGTCGCCCTGTCGGCTGCGGTGGCGGTGCTCCATCTGCCGCACCGCTTCGACTGCATTGCCAACGTTCTTCATCACGTGGAAGCGGTCCCAGACGATCGTCGCCTGCGGACAGTGTTTGCGCGCCCCGAAGGCATAGGCGCTGCTCATGTCGATCGAGACCTCCTGCACCTGTGCCGGACTGGCTCCGTGGCGGGGCAGTTCTTCGGCGAAGGCATCCCAAGTGGACGCGTCGCGCCCGGGCGTGGCGTAGATCACCCGGCGCTTCTGCATGTCCGCAAACACCGACACATACTGCCGCCCCTTGCGCGCGCTTAGTTCATCACAGCCAACTACTTGCACATCGCCGAAATCGGTATCTCGGTAGCTCTCATCGACATACGCCTTGAGCAGGCGCCACAGCCGCGTGTCGTGTTCGCCAAGAAAGCGGCTCGCAGCGCGCACGGGCATCTCCCGCATCAGGGTCAGAGCGAAGGCCTCGAAGAGCAGCGTCAGTCCCGGCAGACGTCCCTCCCAGGGCGCCTTGACCGTTGTCACTTTGCCACACCAGGAACAGCGTACCCGCGGCAGGCGGCACTCAATGTAGCACACGTGTTCGAACACGTTCAGGTGACGCCAGATGCGCTTTTCGCCGTGGTCGTGGCAGCTTACCGGCGCACCGTCGGCGGCGCACTTGAGGCTGCCGACAAGCGAGGGCCGTTCCTCGATCACAAGGCGCAATTCCCCCGTGGAATACTCCACCGAGCTGACAAACCAATGTTCCCCAAGCCCCAACAACTGCCTAAACAGCACTTCCGGTTTCATCCAGCCACCCAACCGATTCTTCTCTCCTCATTCCACACCAAACAGCGAGGAACCTTTTCCGCACCCTCCAGCGGTTTCACATTTACCTTAATTCCACCAGGTCATTATCTATCATCACAGAAATAGGCTCGGACCAAATCTTTCCGCTCAAATCGAAAGCATTCGTATCAAGATTGTATTTATACAGTCGAATTCCAACAAATAATTGTGCGAACACTGGATAACTTAAATTCGGACCACTAACCTTCTTAATCAACCCCTCTAAAGAACATCGAGGAATCGAACAAAAGATTTTAAAATGAGGCCCGGCATTATTACACACAGGATAAAACCGCACGTCTTGAAGTGACACCAATCTTTCAACCTCCCCAATAACAGATTGATTGCCTATCAACATCTTGAGAAGTATGGGCTCCGAGTCAAACATCAATCTGTGGTTATCGTTATCAAATCCGCAAGTGGCACGAATAAACGAAAGATCGTCCCCGCCGGGATATAATGATAAATAAATCAATAGCGACCCATCGCTCCTAGCTTTACTATCTATAGGAGAGTAACTCATGCATCGGAGATGCGTTGCAATTGTTCATAGAATTGCACCCTAATAATACACATGCAGTTGTTAAAGCGAAAAAGATATAAATCTTGTGTTTCATGATTTATTGGGTGTTAGTAGAACCAAATACCCTCAATCGATAAGCGTCAATATCGCTCTGCGTCGGTTGAGGCGATGTGCTTTGAAATACTCCATTTTTCATATTAATTTGATGATATTTTTCATTTCCACCTCTAGGAATATCCCAATACCATCTAGTCGCATCGGCAATATCATCTACTCGCTCAACCGAGCGAGATTGAATATACATATCAGCATTTGTCCCCAACCGCTTATCTTTTGATTCCAAAAGCAATGACAGCTCGGAGGCATACCTTCCGTTCAAATAGCAATTAAAATCCGAAATATGTTCACGCTCATCTTCCAATGCCGCCTTCAATACACCCGGCGACACCCCATCCTGATAATAGACCTGGGCAATTGGAGTTATAACAATTGTTCCTCCTTTCAAAACAACTACCTCAAAACCAAGCCTTGTATAAACACCTACAATTCTCGAGTTGTGTATCGAAGGCTTAACTTCAAGCGGCTGCATAACCACCAAAACCCATTTCCCATTAATATAAGTAAAAGCTCATGTGGATGCAAAACGTGTTCAATCACATCATGAACATCTTTTACCGGATCTCCAGTCGAAAATCCCGGTGTATCCCAATTGATAGAATCCGAGAATGCTTGCATAGACTCATCCAAAACATGTTGCGCATATGAATTCGCCTCTTCAATCATCATATCTCGCTCATATGATTCGATACTTTCCCAACCTGCAGGTGGCGGGACACCAACGGGAACATAAAGGGCAACGATAGATGGTGTCTCGTCGCCTTCATATCCCGTACGATCACCCCAACATATCACTGTTTCACCTTCTCCACGGCCTTCTGCGTATCCCTGCTCTGGCTGGACTGGTGGGCGGTTTTGAAGTCGGTCAGGATGGATTCCAGTAGCTCGGGGTTGTCGGCCAGGCTCTGCTTTATGCGGGTCTTTAAGTCCTGACCGACCTCTACCAGTTCGGAGAAGACACGGCCAAGGAACTTGCTGCCTCCTTCGATCGTCTTGAGACCGACGGAGACTGGGGTGTTCGTGATGGCAACGATTCGCAGGATTAGCCACACGAAGGCCATGATTGCGGCAAGGATCAGAAGGTGCGTGAAGTAGCCGATTTGAATCGCGCCGGTGCCTTCGATCTTCTTGCCTGCCAGTTCTCGCACCTCTGCACGGTAGGTTTCGAGTTCGCGGCGGTAGCTCGCCTCTTGCGTGTCCATGCGGGCCATGAGCGCGGGCACGTCGCCCTGCCATGCCTTCGCGGGCGGACCGACTTGGGCGGAGACTGCGCTTGTCAGGACGGCGGTGTCACTTGCGGGTTGGAGCACCTCCGGCGCAGCGTCGTTCGAGAGTGCGGCGCATTCCGTGGCGGCAGCGCGGTCGGCGGCAAGGCGCGCGGCCTGACTCAGGGACTCGTCGGCCTGCGGCGTGCGTTCGGGCATCGGCTGGACGCGGTCTTGAAAGTATTCGACCGGCTTCGGGATGATGTTGCAGCCAGTGAGGGAAAGGACGACGGCGAGAGGGACTGCGATGCGTAGGGGGATACGGAACTTCATGCAAGTGTCGGTCTGTCAACGCGCAACCTCCTGCCCTCCTCGCCCGTCCTGTGCAGCTCTGCTCGATCGCCCTACTCAATTAGCCCGTGGCGCGTCTCTCGTCCGGTCGCGGAAGCAGAAGCCCTAGATGAGGAGCGCGTCCAAGAGCGGTTGCACCTGTCCGCCGCTGACGTTGAAGGGCTGCCGCCCCTACGGCGACTTCGTGCGCCTATCCCACACACGTGCCGCGCCTACCGCGCAAGACCTCCAGCCGGTAAACGCCCGGCTCGTCCGGCACGGCCTCTCACTGGCCGACGCTCATCAGCTCGTCACCGAAAATAAGCAGCAGCGCATCGTTTACGATTTTGAGACTACCGATATACGTGTTCAAGCAGGCTGTTCTATTACCACAAAAGCGACAAGGCACGGAACTGCTATTACAACTACTCGTCGGGGCTTTACGGACAATACAGCGAGTAATAAACGTGATATGAATTGGGATCAAATACTCTTGTCCTGACTACGTTATGCATGCATGATTCCGAAAAAGGAACTTACTTGCATGAGTCAGCCGTTCTACGCGCATTCCGGGAGAGACGACAGGAGAAGCACGGGCGGGTATAATGACTGGCAACTTCTTGTCTCTCACCTGAAGGCGGTTGCCAAAGAGGCGGCCTGTTTTGCAAAACCCTTTGGACTGGAAGCTGAAGCATACATTGCGGGCCTCTTGCACGACCTTGGCAAGTATGCGGAACGTTTTCAGGCAAGGCTGCGCGATCCGAGGGTCCGGCACATCAATCACTGGTCGGCGGGCGCCGCAGCAGCATCTGCTCGCTGCAAGGCGGATTGTGCGGCGTTCGTCGTAGAGGGACATCACGCCGGTTTGCCTGCTTTACAGGGCAACATCAGTCTTCAGGACTCGGTGAAGCGTATGCTGAATACCGATCCAAACAGGCGTAAAGAACACACAAACTGCCGAGAATCCGTTGATGAGCTGCTTGAATTCATGCGAGCGGACGGAGTAGAGTTGCCGCTACTTGCGAGTAACCCGTTGAAGAGGTCGCACGCGTTTGAAGATTCGTTGCGCACGCGGATGCTCTTTTCCTGCCTTGTCGATGCGGATTTTCTGGATACGGAGCGGCATTTTTCGCCGGACAAGGCGGCGCGGCGCATCAGTGTTCCTTTAGCCGAAGCAGAGGCTCTCGACACGGTGCTGGAGCATCTGCGAACGCTTGAAACAAGCGGAAATGACGGCAACAAGGAGGTAAACGCCAAACGGCAGGCACTGCTCCGCGACTGTCTTGGTAAAGCCGCCTGCAAGCCCGGTCTTTTCACACTCACCGCACCCACCGGATCGGGCAAAACGCTGGCGTCGCTGGCCTTCGCGCTCCGGCATGCCGTGGAAAACAACCGGGAACTGGCCGCTGATGATCCCCGCCTCCTGCGCCGCATAATTGTTGTCATCCCGTACACGAGCATCATCGAGCAAACGGCTCGGAAATATAGGGAAGTCCTAGCGGAAAGATTGGGCGAGGACTACATTCTGGAACACCACAGCTCTGCTCCACTGGAACTGGAGAATCTGGATGCCGCAGGCGATTTGGCTGAAAATCGAGTGCGCTTGGCGCAGGAAAACTGGGATTTTCCCGTCGTAGTCACCACATCGGTGCAGTTTTTCGAGAGCTTGTTCAGCAACCGTCCGTCAAAGTGCCGAAGGCTCCACAACATTGCGCGCTCGGTCATCCTCTTTGACGAGGTTCAAACCCTGCCGAAGAACCTCGCCCCGTCGCTCTTGAGCGCAGTCAGGCTGCTCACGCGCGACTACGGCTCGACGTGCGTCTTCATGACCGCCACGCAGCCCGCGTTTGACGGCGTGAACAAGGCGGCGCTCCCCTTCGGATGGGAGCCGGTCGAAATATCCAGCTCTCCCAAAGACATGGCTCAGGCGCTCAGGCGCACGCGCATCCTCCTGCCCGGGCCGAGCGAAAAGACGACATGGGAGAAGCTCGCACGCGACATCGCCGCGCAGAATCAGGCCCTCTGCGTAGTCAATTCCACGCAAGATGCACATGATTTGTTCGTCCTACTTCGCGGGCTGGAGGCGGAAGGCACCTTCCATTTGTCCACAAAACTCTGCCCTAAGCACCGGCGAACGAAGCTGGAGCAAATCCGCGCCCTTCTCAAGGCGGGCAGGCCGTGCCGACTAATATCGACGCAGCTCATCGAGGCGGGCGTGGACGTGGACTTCCCCGCAGCATGGCGCGCGCTGGGGCCGCTCGATTCCATCATCCAGACAGCTGGCCGCTGCAACCGCGAGGGCAGCAATCCCCTGCCCTGCCCCGTCACGGTGTTTCGCGTTGACGGCATGCATTCGCCGCCGGGCGCCTACAAAACGGCCATGGGGGTGACGGAGTCCTTCCTATCCCGTTTGAAAGACCCTGACGAGCTATTCAACCCCGACACGTACAAGCGGTATTTCGGTGAACTCTACAACCTCAGCGGTCCCGCAAAAGCGGAAGACGACAAAGCATTTGCCGCGTGCAAAAAGTTCGATTTCCCGCTCGCAGCTAAAGAGTGCAAGCTGATCGACGATTCCACGTGGCCCGTGATCGTCAAGTGGGGCCGAGGTATCGAGCTGGCGGAAAAGCTGGCAAAAGAGAAACACCTTACGTCGGAAGAGCGGCGCGAGGCGCAGCGGTACAGCGTGAACTTTTTTAGCAGCAAGTTCGCCGAGGCACTGCGCAACGGCTGGGTGAGCAAACCTGCCGAGGACTGGGATTTTTACGTTTGGGAATCCGATTACGACGAGAACCTTGGCGTGCGCCACAAGGAGGGCGTCGAACTCATATCATAACCAACATGAACACAACCATACACTTACGAACGTGGGGAGACCTTGCCTGCTTCACCCGACCGGAAATGAAAGTGGAAAGGGTCAGCTACCCTGTCATCACACCCGGGGCCGCCCGCGGGATTCTGGAAGCCATCCTGTACAAGCCACAGTTCCGCTGGCGGATACGGCGCATCGCGGTCCGGCGGCCGATTCGCTTCATCTCCTTCCGTCGCAATGAGGTAAAGAGCAAGCTATCAGCTCGCGGAGAGCCTCAGCCGATCATCGTCGAGGACGACCGCACGCAGCGCAACACGCTTGCCTTGCGCGATGTGGAATACGTGATCGAGGCGTCGATGGAGCTGACGGCTTACGCGAATCAGGAGCGGAGGCGTCCGCGCTGTCACGACGAGGACGAGTCGCCGGACAGCCTCGTCAAATACCTGTGCATGTTCAAGCGCCGGGCGGAAAAGGGGCAGTGCTTCGTCCAACCCTGCTTCGGCTGTCGCGAGTTCCCGGCGAGTTTCGAGCCTGCGAACGAATCTGCAATGACCGTGGCCGACGGCATCAACCGCGATGCGGATTTGGGCCTGATGCTTTATGATGTGTTCGATCTCAACGTCTCCGGCGATTACACGCCCGGCAAGGTCGAGGCTAGGCCGCAAATCTCGCTCTTCGAGGCAAGGCTCAAGGATGGCGTCGTCGATGTGGAGAATAGCCGAATCATTTCAATGGAACAGGGGGCGAAGCTATGATGCTGCAAGCCCTGTACGACTATGCTGAAAGGCGAATGAGTGAAGACCCTGATTTCTTTGATCCTGATTTTCGATGGGTAGACGTGTCATGGCAAATCGACATATCGGCCGAAGGGAAGCTAAACGCTCTGATTCCGTTGGAGAAAGAGGTAATTTCCGGCAAAAAGAAACGGAGGGAAAAGAAGAAGGTTAAACGTCCGTACACAGATGTTAACGAAATATCCGTCCGATCACCCGAAAAGGCCAAGTCATATTTTCTAAGCGATACGATCCAACGGATTTTCCTGTATGCCGGTCAGGGCATTGCCAGTGATGATCCTCTCACAGTAGCGCGTAGAAATTACTTCATAGCACTGATGCAGAAAGCATTGAACGCTGGAGTGGCGAATGAACTATTGAAGCCGCTTGTCTCTTTTCTGTTGGATGAGCAACAGATGATCGTGCTCAGAGAGCGGTTGGATCGCGAAAGAGTTGGCCCTGACGATAGCGTCGTTTTTTCCGTCGATATGGTCGGCATTCTAGATAATCCAGAGATTCAGAAATACTGGAGAAAAGAACGTGAGCTAGCAATGTCCAACAAAGGGAAAGAAGCGCTCTGCATCGTCTCTGGCCAGCCCACGCTCTGCGATGATACTACAGGTAAGATCAAAGGTATCGGAAAGCAGGACACTATTTTTGTTTCAGCCAATGAGAGTGCCTATTGTTCATACGGTTTTGAAAAAGCTCAAAACTCTTCAATATCCAGAAAGGCCAACGGTTTCATCGAAGCCGCACTTAACGACCTGATAGCTAGGAGTAACCGGCAGAGCCTTGTCTATGCCGGAACGTGGTTCCTGCACTGGACGCGGGAGCCGGTCGATACGGACGCAATCGGCGTTCTGACCGAAGCCGATCCGGAAGCCGTCGCTGCGCTCCTGCATTCCGTCCGCGAAGGGCGGCAGCAACTGGGCATGGACGAGAACGCGTACTACGCAATGAGCCTTTCCGGCAACGGTGCACGCATTGTCGTTCGCGACTGGCTCGAAAGCACCGTGCCGGAAGTGCGGCGCAACATCGCCCACTGGTTCGAGGATCTGGCAATCGTGAGTCAGGAGGATGGTCGGGCGATCACGCACGACTTCAAATTCTACGCGCTTCTATACGCGATGGTGCGGGACAAGCCTGACGAACTGCCGCCGAACCTGTCGAGCCAACTCTGGAACTGTGCGCTCAAGGGCCGGGGCTGGCCGGTGCCGGAAACCTGCCTTTGCGCCTGCCTCAAGCGTCAGCAGGCGGAAGCGGACAATCGCCTGAACCCCCGCCGCATGGCGCTCATCAAACTGTGTCTGTTACGCCTGAACAACCCTTCAACTACGAAAGTTATCATGACTGAAAAACTCGATTCCGACTGCAACGATCCCGCCTACCTCTGCGGGAGACTCTTCGCGGTTTTCGACCGCCTGCAATAC
>JAFGLA010000032.1 GCA_016928295.1 Opitutales bacterium | reverse complement strand
GACGTTGCAGAGCGTCTCCACGTTGTTGACGATCGTTGGGCACATGTACAGGCCCAGCGCCGCTGGGAAGTAGGGCGGCTTGATGCGCGGGTAGGGGCGGTGCCCTTCGATGGAGTTGATAAGGCCCGTTTCCTCGCCGCAAATGTATGCGCTTGCCCCGCGGTGCACGATAAGCTCGCAGGAGTAGCCGCTGCCGAGGATATTCTTTCCGGTCAGGTTCTTCGCCCGTGCTTCCTCGATGCACTTTTTGAGGAGCTTTGCCCCGAGGGGCATTTCCTCGCGGATGTAGATTATGGCCAGAGCCGCGTTTATCGCGTAGGCCGCAATCATCATGCCCTCTATGAGCTGGTGCGGGTCTTTGTGGATAATCTGGCGGTCCTTGAAGGTGCCAGGCTCGGACTCGTCCGCGTTGCAGATGAGGTAGATGGGCTTGCCGCTTTTGCGGTCAAGGAACTTCCACTTCATGCCCGCTGGGAAACCCGCGCCACCACGGCCCCTTACGCCGCTTTTTTCGACTTCGGCACAGATATCGGCAGGCTGCATGGTGACAGCCTTGCGTAGCTGCTCGTAGCCGCCGTTTTTGATGTAGCACTCAATGTCGGGGGTATAACCTTCGACATCGACGTTCTTGAGGATTATGCGACGTTCGCGTGGGTGCATAGCTCTAAGCCTCAAGGAAAGGACTGAATCGCACGATAGGCAATCGCTTTCGTTCACCCGGGGCGTAATTCCTTGATTATGGCTGTCGAACGCGGACTAGGGAGCGTTTGCAAACAGACGGACCGAGGAGGCGGGATGGATTTCTGAGATAAAAAACAGAACATGAGGCGATGTGAATCGGGATTCCCAGAGCCGAATGGGTTGGTTTTTAGCCAGAAGGACACCCGCATTCCGACGGGAGTTCTATTTGCAAACGCTCCTTAGTCCTGATACAGTAGTGGCAGTATTTCGCCCGCCAGAGCGCGGCATACGGACATGTCGGGATAGTCGGGGTTGGCCAGAAGCCTGCGCCCCCGTTCGAGCATTTCCGGCCTTGCAGGCAGGCGGTCCTGAGATTCGCGGCCTGTCAAGGTTCCGACTTTCTGCCGGATGCGTTGCACGTTGTTGTTCATGTGTAAGTGGACAATACCTTATCGGTCATGAGGGCGAATATCTAAAGAAAAAGCTGCGTTCCGTTTTTTGTATAATAGCACTCTATGGATTGGGTCTCGCGAATATGGCTTTAATGACGCCGCTTTTGCGCTTAGATTGGCAGAAGATGCACAGGGCCGCGCTCATTCATCGCTTGAACAGGGACGCAATGGCGGAGCTTGAACGCGTAATCGCAGGGCTTCCGCAGGATTTAAGAGCGCTTGCCACGAAGCTGCCGGTCATATGCCAAGGGCTTCCGGGGGCTGAAATACTGGGGGACTCGGATTTGGACGAAGAGATACTCGGGCTTTTCTGCGGCTGCACATATGCGGAGGCCAGCAGCGGAGAGGGCGTGGAGGGCATCCCTTCACAAATATACCTCTATTTGGAAAACATCTGGGATTATTCGGGAGGCGACCCACGGGTTTTCAGGCGCGAGCTTCGCAAGACATATCTGCATGAGCTTGGGCACTATCTCGGCTACGACGAAGAGGATCTTGACGCGCGCGGCATGGGGTAACTTGCACACCCGTTTAGGGCGAAAGCCCAAAGCGGACGATGCGTGGGGTTTAATGCATTAACATGTGCTGAAATGGAAAAACGGCTCCGCTTTGCTCTCGCATATCGTGGCCGTGTTGCCATGATGACGGGTCTTATGCGATACGGTTATTTTGACGACGCTGCTTTTGAATACGTAATCGACAGGCCGGACACCCCACGTCCTTGGTCAAACTACATGGGCGACCGCACTTACGGCGGCCTTGTGACCAATCACGCCGGCGGTTACTCCTTCCTCAAGTCCCCCGCGCACGGGCGCATTCTGCGCTTCCGCTACAATTCTGTCCCCGCCGACCAGCCGGGCCGCCAGTTCTACGTCCGCGACATGGAAAGCGGCGATTTCTGGAGCGCTGCCTGGCAACCGGTAGGCAAGCCGCTCGACCAGTACAAGAGCATTGCCCGCTTCGGCACCAATTACTCCACAATCGAGTCCGACTACAGCGGCATCAACCACCTCTCGACATACTTCATCCCCATGGGGCAGAAGTTCGAGTACTGGTGCCTGAAGCTGCGCAACGACTCGACCAAGGTCCGCAAGTTGCGCGTGTTCACATTCTGCGAATTCACCGCAGAGTTCAACATGCTGAACGACCTGTTGAACCTCCAGTACACGATGCACATTGTCCGCGCCAACAATGTGGACAACATGATCGGCGTGCAGAGCTGCGGCAACCTGCCCGTGCACTCCGAGGATGTGTCCATCGGCGATGTGGGCCGCGACTGGTTCATCGGCATGAACGGCTCGCCCGTCACCGGCTATGACTGCGACCGCGACGTGTTCCTTGGCGAATACAACGGCTTTCACAATCCGGCCGCTGTCCAGCGTGGCGAATGCTTCAACAGCTTCTGCTACTCCGACAACGCCTGCGGCAGCCTTCAGACCGACATCACACTCCAGCCCGGCGAAGAGATCGACCTTACGGTCATCCTCGGCTCCGGCAGCGCGGAGAAGGTCGGCGCCAAGGTTCTGGCCGAATACGGCAACCCCGCCAAGGCAGCCGAAGAGCTGGCCAAGCTCAAGGACTGGTGGCAGAGCCGTATCTCGAACCTCAAGGTTTCGACCCCGGACAGCGACTTAGACCACATGGTCAACGTCTGGAACAGCTACAACAACCTCATCACTTTTGAATGGTGCCGCGCAGTCTCGCTCATCTACACGGGCGACTGCCGCGATGGCTTCGGCTACCGCGACGCGGTGCAGGACTGCCTCGGCGCAGCGTTCATGATTCCGGACCTTGTCAAGGACCGCCTGAAGATCATGCTCGCCGCTCAGGAAAGTAACGGCGGCGCACAGCCCGAGGTCCGCCCCTGGGAACTGAAGCCCGGCAAGATGCCCAAGACACCGGACGACAAATACCGCTCCGACGACTGCCAGTGGCTCTTCGAGGCCATTCCCGCCTACGTAAAGGAAACCGGTGATGTCGCCTTCTACGACGAGGTGGTTCCCTACGCCGACAAGGAAGAGGGCACGGTGTTCGACCATCTTACCCGCGCGCTGAAGTTCAACCTTGAGCGCAAGGGCGCGCACGGTCTTCCCTGCGGCCTCTTGGCCGACTGGAACGACTGTCTCAAGCTCGGCTACCACGGCGAGAGCGTGTTTGTAACCTTCCAGGTTCGCCGCGGTCTTGAGCGTTACGCCGAGATCGCCAAGCTCCTTGGCAAGCCCGAAGCGGCCGACTGGGCCATGATCGAGCTCAAAGAACTGGACAAGGCCATTCAGGCAATTTGCTGGGATGGCGACTGGTTCATCTGGGCCATTGGCGAGGACGGTACCGTTTACGGCACAAAGAATTACTCCGAAGGACAGGTGTACATCAACACGCAGGCATGGGCCGTTATGTCCGGCGCAGCCACTGCGGAGCAGCAGAAGAAGGCCCTCGACACTATGGACGAGCGCCTCTTCACGAAGTTCGGTCTCAAGCTGTGCGACCCACACATCAGCACGATGAAGGTGGAAGTCATGCGCGCCATGCTCTTCAACGCCGGCAACAAGGAAAACGGCGGCATCTTCTCGCACCCGCAGAGCTGGGGCGTTATGGCAGAAGTGGCCGACGGCAACGGCGATCGCGCCTACAAATACTACCGCGCCTTCATGCCTTCCGCGCAGAACGACATCGCCGACCACCGCGTCGTCG
>JAFGLA010000031.1 GCA_016928295.1 Opitutales bacterium | reverse complement strand
GTCGGCCATCAGATTCTTGATGCGCACGTTTGCAAAGGTGCCGCGTGTCATTATGCGGTCGTTGCCACGGCGCGAACCAAATGAGTTGAAGTCCTTCTTTTCCACGCCGTGAGCCTGAAGGAACAGACCCGCCGGACCGCTGGCAGGAATATTACCCGCTGGCGAAATGTGGTCGGTCGTGACGGAGTCGCCAAAGAGGGCCAATGCGCGAAGATTGAGCAATTCCTCGATCTTCCCCGGCTCCATGCCGAAGTTTTCAAAGAACGGCGGAAGCTGAATGTATGTGCTTTCTTCCTTCCAGTCGTAAATGGCGCCTGACGAGCTTTTTACGCTCTTCCACATGTCGTTGCCGCCGATGGATTTGGCGTATTCATCAACAAACATCGCGGGGCGTATCCCACGGGCAATTTCCGCTGAAATCTCGTTCTGCGAGGGCCATATGTCCTTCAGGTAAACGGGCTTTCCGTCGCTGCCCGTGCCAAGAGCTTCGCTGTCCATGTCGATATCGACGCGTCCTGCGATCGCAAACGCCACTACGAGCGGCGGACTCATGAGAAAGTTCGCCTTGATTGAGCCGTGAATACGCGCCTCGAAATTGCGGTTACCGGAAAGCACGCTTGCAGTGACGAGATCGCCCTGCGCGATGGCTTTTTCGATTCCTGCGTCGAGGGGGCCGCTGTTGCCGATGCAGGTCGTGCAGCCGTAGCCGACGAGGTTGAAGCCCAGCTTGTCAAGATACTGCTGAAGTCCGGTCTCGTTGAGGTAGTCCGTTACAACTCGAGAGCCGGGGCCAAGGCTGCATTTTACAATCGGGTTTACCGAAAGCCCCTTTTCGACGGCTTTTTTTGCCAGAAGACCGGCCGCAAGCATTACCGACGGATTGCTCGTATTGGTGCAGCTTGTTATGGCGGCGATGAGGACAGAGCCGTGCCCGATGGACAAGCCTTCTGCATCGGCTTTTCCCTCTTCCTGCATCTTGACGGCGACTTTTGTCCCCAGCTTTTCAGTGGGCACGTTGTAGCCCTTTTCGTCTGTCAACATAGACAGGAATGCGCTCTTTAGCGAGGGAAGCTCTATGCGGTCCTGCGGGCGTTTGGGTCCGGAAACGCTGGGCGTAATTGTGGACAGGTCCAGGTGCAGCACCTTGGTGTAATCCACATCGCCCTGGCGCGGTATGCCAAACAGGCCCTGCGCTTTGTAGTAGTCGCGCACAAGATCTATCAGGGCCTTGTCGCGCCCTGTCATAGCAAGGTAGTCGAGCGTCTTTTCATCGACCGGGAAATAGCCCATAGTCGCGCCGTATTCGGGCGCCATGTTGGCAATCGTTGCGCGGTCGGCAACGCCCAGACTTTCGGCGCCTTCGCCAAAGTATTCAACAAACTTGCCCACGACTTTTTCAGCGCGGAGCATCTGCGTCAGGCGAAGTGTAAGGTCGGTAGCGGTCACACCCTCGCGAAGAGCGCCGGTCAGGTTTACGCCGATGACTTCGGGTGTAAGGAAATAAACCGGCTGGCCAAGCATACCGGCTTCCGCCTCGATGCCGCCAACGCCCCAGCCGACGATACCGACGCCGTTGATCATCGTGGTGTGCGAGTCCGTCCCCACAAGACTGTCGGGATAGTAAACTCCGCCCTTTTCGAACACGAGTCGCGCAAGGTATTCGAGGTTAACCTGATGGATGATGCCGACCGACGGGGGCACTACGGAAAAGGTTTCAAAGGCCTGCTGGCCCCACTTGAGGAACTCGTAGCGTTCACCGTTACGCTCGAACTCCATCTCAAGGTTCTTGGCATACGAGCCTGCCGTGCCCGCCTTGTCCACCTGCACGGAGTGGTCCACGATCAGGTCAACCGGCACGAGCGGCTCGATGATTGCGGGATTGGCGCCAGCTTCTTTAACAGCATCGCGCATTGCGGCAAGATCCACAAGGAGCGGAACGCCGGTAAAATCCTGAAGCACGATTCGCGATACGACAAATGGGATCTCCACCTGTGCGGGGCTTGTCGCGTTCCATGCGGCTAGCTCGCGGACATCGCCCTCGCTTACACGCTGTCCATCACAGTTGCGAAGGACCGATTCAAGAACGACGCGGATGCTTGCGGGAAGGCGGGAAATCTTCCCAAGTCCGGCCTGTTCCAGCGCGGGCAGTGAATAAATGTAACCGTCCCTGAACGGGCGCAGTGAATTGAAGGGATTGGCAGGTTTGGCCATACGTAATTTTTAATATGCCCAAACAGGTCATTTTGCGCAATTCTTTTGCCCGCATTTCAAATGAATGCACCGTTTGGCCACCACTAACAACTTTGATTTCTGCTACGAACGGTCTTTGCGGCATCTGGCTGCGTTTCGGAAGCTCGCCGGATTTCTCCAATACTACTCACTTCCGAAGCCTTGTCATTCATCCGCAAATCCTCGTTCTCGCGACGAAACCAGTTGTTAGTGCTGGCCTGTTCTAATTCGCTAATTGCGCAATGTTATGGCTTCTAATTGAACGCTATGCATTTGTTGGCCGCCGCGGGATGCCTGATGCTGGTATTTTTGAAGCTGAAAAAGCCCTTGCGTCTTGGGTCCGAGGCGATGCTGCCAATGATTACGTGGTCGAGCATCTGTATGTCGATCATCTCTCCGGCGGCACGAAGCGAATCGGTAACTTCCCTGTCCTTGATACTCGGGGACGGATCTCCGGTCGGGTGATTGTGCGCGCAGATAATGGCTGTGGCGCCGCAACGAACGGCCTCTTTGAACACCTCCCTGCAATGCACGGGGCTGTTTGACGCCGTGCCCGAAGTGACCTCGCTCAGGCGAATGAGCCTGTTTTTGCGGTTCAGGCACAGCACCCAAAACTTTTCAACAGAAAGCCCTGCGGCCCTGGGCAGCAGGTATTCGTACACCTTTTCGGGACCGTCCATCAAGGGATCAGCATCCACCTGCTGGGATAGCACGCGGCGGGCAATTTCGGTAACGGTCATCAACTGCAAAGCCTTGATGTGCCCTATCCCTTTGATCTTTCTGAAGTCGTTTTCATCCCAGCGCAGAAGCCCGGCCAGAGAACCCGCCTCAAGCATCATCTGTCGGGATACGGCCATTACGTCCATATCCTTGCTTCCACTGCGAAGCAGCATCGCAAGCAGCTCCGTATCCGTAAGCGCCGTCGCGCCGAGCCGTTCAAGTCGCTCCTGCGGCCTCTCGTGCGCAGCCATTTCTTTCAGTTTTTGACCAAGCGCAAGGGATGGGCTTTTGTTCATACGTGAACAATGATACACTTTGTGCCAAAAGGAAAGCCAATAATCAGCAGCTATTACAGTTTTCTAATGGGAACCTGCGATCCCGAAAAGACGCCAGCTACCCGACGGAAGTCGAATTCGTGAACACGGTCTAAACACTTTTGCGGAGCTTGCGGTAGTCTGCCAGCGCCTGAGCGCCGAACATGAACGCATATACAAGCTCGACACTTACGCTGAAGAAAATCGGCGTCCCCACTCGTCCAATGGCGTATTCGAAAATGCCAGTGCAGGCAAATCCGGCCATGTTAACCGCCACAGCAACGCTTACAGCTGCTCTCGTTTTTGAGCATTCAGCATGGCGCACAAGGAAGAGCAGCACCGCAAAACCAAGCATGAGCGTGGAGGTTCGCCGCGCCAGAAAGTAGATTAGGCTTCCACTCCCTTCGCCCATGTCTTTTACAACCGAATCCGGCGAAAATACCAGCGAAAGGAACAGTATCCCGTACAGGGCAATGCCCAGGACGCACAGAATGCGAAATGTGTTTATACCGCGAAGTTTGCGCATGGATACGCCGGAAACTGCTCATCCATGCGCATCAAGTCAACATGCTACTGCAAGCTGAAGCTGTCCTGAAGTAGCTGTCGCACGTAGTCGGCCATGTGTGGATTGCCTATCTTGGCAATTATTTCCTCGAAAAAGCCGAACACCAGCAGTTCCTGCGCCTGCCTCCTTGGAATGCCTCTTGCCAACATGTAAAAGAGCTGCTCGTCATCCAGTTGGCCTGTGCTGGAGCCGTGGCTGCACTTGACGTCGTTTGCCAGAATCTCAAGCCCGGGCAGGCTGTCCGATTCCGCATCCGGGCTGAGCAGCAGATTGCGGTTTGTCTGGTAGGCATCGGTGCGCTGGGCACCTTCCGCCACACGTATCAGACCGCTGAAAATGGTATGCGCCTGATCCAGAAGAACGTTCTTGTACAAGAGGTCGCTGTGGCCGTCTTCGGCGTCGTGAGTTTGAAGCGTGCGCTGGTCGATTTCCTGCTTCCCACGCGCGAGCGATAGAGAGTTCATTATGACCTCCCCCCCCTTGCCGATGATACGGCCGTGTTGCTCTCCGCGAATGTGCGCCCCGCCAATGTTGATGGTTATCGCGTCAACCACGCTCTGTGCCCCAGCCGTCGCGCTGTTAAGGTGGAAAGCGAGCGCATTCCCGCTCCATGCCTGCACCAATCGGTAGCGGACGTTTGCTCCGGCTGTTGCGTAAATATCGGCCGCAGCGCAGGCGAAATGCCTGATGTTTTCTTTCGAGCTGCGGAATATGTCAAACAGTGTGACCGAAGCGCCCTCCTCTGCCACGACGAGTGTATGCGGGAACACGCTTCCGCCTTCGCGCGTGGCACTGTGCACGCTTTGTAAAGGAAGCTCCACCTGCACTCCGCGCGGAACGTACAGGAAGACGCCTGTGCTGAACAGCGCGACGTGCAGGGCCTGATACTTTTCGCTGCCCATGTCCGGCATGCGCTCGAACAGGTGCTTTCGCACAAGTTCCGGGTGCTCACGTATCGCCAGCTCCAGCGGCATGAAAAGCACTCCGGCCTTGGCTAGTTCCTCGGACAAAGTCTTGCCGCCGACGTGCGCATCGTCGGAAAAGTTCAAATCCGCTCCGCAATCGCATATCAACAGTTCGCACTCGCGCTTACCCTGAGTATCGTCGTGAACAAAGTCATCCAGAGCCAGACCGTCCACGTGCGCAAAACGCCACATCTCGTTTTTGCGAACGGGAAACGGCAAAGCCTTGTAGCGCACCCATGCCTCCTTTTTCAGCTCGATGAGCCAGTCTGGCATGTCGCGCAAGGACTTTAGATGCGTTTCAAATACGGCATCGCCAAGCAATGATTGGGACTTATCCATTGAAAGAGTTTCTCTATTATATAAGAATGATGTGTAAGATCTTTGTCGTCGCCTATCCGACGCTTCCCTCCATCTCCAGGTCGATCAGGCGACGCAGCTCCACGGAGTATTCCATGGGAAACTCGCGAACGAGATCGTTCACGAAGCCGTTGACCGCAAGACTCATAGCCTCGGCCTCCGGGATGCCTCGCTGCTGCATGTAGAATATCTGCTCCTCGCTGACCTTGGACACGCTCGCCTCGTGCTGGACACTGTTGCCTTCGCCGCGGACGGTGATGGCAGGATATGTGTCCGTGCGGCTGTTGGTATTGATGAGCAGAGCGTCGCACTCCGTATTGTTCTTGCAGTGCTTCAGGTGGCGGGGCATCTGCACCATGCCGCGGTAAGAGGCGCGCCCCTTGCCGATGGATATGCTCTTGGAGATGATGTTGCTGCTTGTATGGTCTGCGGCATGTATCATCTTCGAGCCTGTGTCCTGATGCTGCCCGTCGTGGGCAAGGGCAATCGATAGCACCTCGCCGCGAGCGCGTTCACCGCGCAAGACGACGGCTGGGTACTTCATCGTAAGACGGCTGCCGATATTGCAGTCGATCCAGCGTATTTCCGCGTCTTCAAGCGCAAGTCCGCGCTTGGTGACGAGGTTGAACACGTTGCTGGACCAGTTTTGGACGGTGACATACTGGATCTTGGCCCCCTTTAGGGCGACAAGCTCCACAACGGCGCTGTGCAGACTGCTCGTCTCATACTGCGGCGCTGTGCAGCCCTCCATGTACATCATCTCGCTGCCCTCGTCCGCAATGATGAGAGTGCGCTCGAACTGCCCCATCTCCTCGGCGTTGATTCGGAAATAGGCCTGAAGAGGCTGCTTGAGCTTCACCCCCTTGGGGATGTAGATAAAGGAGCCGCCGGAAAACACCGCACTGTTAAGCGCGCTGTACTTGTTGTCGCCTATCGGAATGACCTTGCCGAACCAAGGGCGGAAGATCTCCGGGTATTTCATAAGCCCTTCCGACGAGCTGACGAAAATAACCCCCTGCTTAAACAGCTCTTCCTTCATGCTTGAATAGCTGGATTCGCTGTCAAACTGGGCTTCCACGCCTGCGAGAAAGGCACGCTCTTTTTCAGGCACTCCGAGGCGTTCGAAGGTCTGTTTGATTTCCTCCGGCACTTCGTCCCAGCTGCGCGTCGGGCGTCCCTTTGCCATGTAGTAAGAGATACGGTCGAGGTCTATGGTCTTGAGGTCTTCGGACGCCCAGCCTAGCGGGATGGGTTTGTCGTTAAAGACCTTGAGGGCCTTCTTTCTGAACTCGCGCATCCAGTCCGGCTCGCCCTTGACATCGCAAATATAGTCAATGGTCGCCTCGGTAAGGCCCTTTCCCGCGTCGTAATCGTAAGTGGTCTGATAGCTGAAGTTACCGACATCGCGCTCCACGTCGATGTTTGGCACTTTCTCTTCCTGCGTTTCGTTCTGGCTCATATGAAGCCCTCCCCAATGTTAAAGTCATGTGTGTGAATGAATTCGGATCGCTCTTTGTTTATACAAGAGCGCCAAACTCCTTCTCGACCCAGCCGTATCCCCTCGCCTCCAATTCGAGCGCGAGTTCCGGCCCGCCACTCTTTACAATTCGCCCGCCGTACATCACGTGAACGACGTCGGGTTTGATGTAGTTGAGTAGGCGTTGGTAGTGAGTGATGACCACGATGCCGATATCCGGTCCGCGCATGGTCTCCACGCCCTCGGCCACAATTCGCAGCGCGTCGATGTCCAGACCCGAGTCTGTCTCGTCAAGGATGGCGTATTTGGGCCTGAGCATCGCCATTTGAAGAATTTCGCAACGCTTCTTTTCGCCGCCCGAAAAACCTTCATTGACGGAACGGGCCGTGAATTCGCGGGGAATCTTCAACTCGTCCATCTTGGCGTAAAGAGCCTTGTAGTAGGCTGTCGCACTGAATGCGTCGGATGCTTCCTTGTTCATTCTCGCCGTTACAGCGGCGCGAATGAAGTTTGCGATGGATACCCCGGGGATTTCCACAGGGTACTGGAAAGCCATGAAAAGGCCCTTGCGAGCGACCTTGTCCGGCTCCAGACCAAAGATCTCTTCCCCGTCAAGAAGTGCCGAGCCCTTGTTTACGGTGTAATCGGGATGGCCGGCCAGGGCCTTGGCCAAGGTGCTTTTGCCCGTACCGTTCGGCCCCATGATGGCGTGGACTTCACCCTTTGGAATGGTGAGGTTGAAATCCTTTAGGATCTGTTTGTCCGCTATCGAGACGTTAAGACTGCTGATTTCCAGGCTCATTGTATGTTGGATAAAATGTTAGTATAAAAATGCCGAGGTGTAAAAAAGCGTTCTCACAAAGGCTTTTGTGTTCCGCGAAGCAGGCGCCTGCCTATGAAATTGAGTTCTATTCTTTCGACTATGAACCCTTCCGGAACCTGCTTCATCACGTTTTCAAGAAGCTCATTCGACAAGGGGACATCGTAAACGTTGCCACTCGTAACATCGTGAAAATGCCCGTGTTCACGCAGGTTTGCGCAGTAGCGCGTCGGCTCGCGCTCAAGGTTCACAGCCTTTACAAGAGCACATTCGACGAGAGTCTCCAGACAGTTGTAAACAGTTGCCAGTGAGATTGATGGCATCACCTCACGCGCTCTTGCCAAAACCTCGTCGGCAGTGGGATGAGCATCTGTCTGCATGAGAACATCAAACACCAACTCCCGTTGACGGGTACTGCGCAAGCCTACCCTACCGAGAGCCTCTCCAAGCGTTTCCGATGATATTCTCTGAATCATTCTGCTTATTTGTAATGATACCGAGGCTCAATAAATATTCCGGAAAAGCAAGAAATAAATCACACGGGATTAACAATACCAGAGACCCAGGCGCAGGCATTGCGCCCATAATTAATTCGATAAAGTAAAAGGAGGGAGAAAATTTTGTTCACAATTGACCGTCCATGGGAGTAATGTAATTCAACCGAAAAATTGTGATGACAAACCCCCTTTCCGAAAAGGAAATGACCGGGCAACCAGATCTGCACAAGGCACGCAGGACTGGACCCGTAAGAACGTGGCTGCCCCGCTACGTGGATTCGCTGCCGCCCTGTAACTCGGCCTGCCCAGCAGGTGAGAACATACAGGCATGGCTCGCGTTCGCACAAGCTGGCAACCTTGAGGCCGCATGGCAGGTAATAATGCGCGACAACCCCATGCCAGCCGTGCATGGGCGCGTGTGTTACCACACATGTGAAAACGCCTGTAACCGCATGCACATGGATACGCCAATCAGCATCCATGCCGTCGAGCGCCTCATTGGCGACACCGCCCTTGAAAAAGGCTGGATGCCCAAGACGGAAAGCAAGGCGAGCGGGAAGAAAGTACTCATCGTTGGCGCGGGGCCGGCGGGTCTTTCAGCCGCGTATCACCTCCGTCGCCTCGGGCACGAGGTCGAAATACGCGAAGCCGGTCCGATGGCTGGCGGTATGCTGCATTTTGGCATCCCCCAGTATCGCCTGCCGCGCAACATCCTTGATGGCGAAATCGCCCGCATCGAGAAGATGGGCGTAAAGTTCGTCTTCAACCACAAGGTGGAAGATCTGGCCAAGGAAAAGGCGGAGGGCGGTTTTGACGCGGCATTTGTCGCCGTAGGCGCACACATTGGTCGCCGCACCGACATTCCGGCCAAAGACGCCTCCCCCATCCTCGACGCTGTAAAGCTGTTGCACGATGTGGAACTTGGCGAAAAGCCCATGATTGGCCGCAAGGTTGCAATTTACGGCGGTGGCAACACCGCGATGGACGCGGCCCGTACGGCGCTACGCCTCGGGGCTGAAGAGACCATCATCATTTACCGTCGCAATCGCGACAAGGCCCCTGCGCACGACAGCGAGATTCAGGACGCCATTGACGAGGGCATCAAGTTCCACTGGCTCTCGACGATCAACGCAGTTGAGGGCAAGAGCGTCAAAATCGAGAAAATGAAGCTCGATGAAAGCGGTTGGCCCCAGCCCACGGGTGAATATGAAGAGCTGGAAGCAGACAGCCTTGTCATGGCACTTGGTCAGGACAGCGAGTCCAAGCTCCTTTCGACCTGCGACGGGGTGGAGTTTAAAAAGGACACCGTTGCCGTAAACGACCAGATGATGACCGGCAGCGAAGGTATTTTTGCCGGTGGCGACATGGTTCCCTACGAGAGAGCCGTCACAGTGGCCGTAGGCCATGGCAAGAAGGCGGCGCGCTGCATCGACGCATGGCTTCGCGGCACCCGTTACGAACCTGCGGCAAAACATCCGATCGTCGGCTCGGACAAGCTGCATTCATGGTACTACACGCAGGCAAATCCCAGCAAGGAAAGCCAGCTTAGCGGCGAAGAGCGCAAGCAGGACTTCCGCGAAGTGGTGTGCGGACTTTCGGAAGAAGACGCCGTTCACGAGGCCAAGCGATGCCTTAGCTGCGGAAATTGCTACGAGTGCGACGGCTGCCTCGGTGCCTGCCCCGAAGATGCGATCATCAAGCTGGGGCCGGGCAATCGGTACCGCTTTGACTACGAGAAGTGCATCGGCTGTGGCGCCTGCTACGAACAATGCCCCTGCGGCGCAATCGAGCTGATCGAGGAATGCTCCCTCAGCGAGTCCGCCCGCTAATCGGGCAAACCTGAACGCAAAGAAAGAGAAGCAATTTCGATGAAATCCGTCCAAAAGGTAATCGACGGCAACGAAGCCGCAGCACTCGTAGCCTACAAGGTGAGCGAGGTATGCGCAATCTACCCGATAACGCCCTCCTCGACGATGGGAGAGCTGGCTGACCAATGGTCTGCACAGGGTAAAAAGAACATATGGGGCACAGTTCCCAGCGTTGCCGAAATGCAAAGTGAAGGCGGCGCCATTGGCGCTGCGCACGGAGCATTGGCAACCGGTGCGCTTACTACGACGTTCACCGCGTCGCAGGGCCTCTTGTTGATGATACCCAACTTGTTCAAGATTGCCGGAGAACTCACGCCAGCCGTCTTCCACGTCGCCGCGCGCGCCGTGGCTACCCAGGCGCTGTCCATTTTCGGCGAACACTCGGACATGATGGCCATTCGCAGTTGCGGCCTTGCCCTGTTGTGCAGCGACAGCGTGCAGGAAGCCCAGGACATGGCGCTCATTGCCCATGCCTCGACACTCAAAGCCCGCATTCCCTTCATTCACTTCTTCGACGGGTTTCGCACATCGCACGAGCTGAACAAGGCAAACCTCATCGACGACGACGTGATTCGCGCCATGATCGACGAGGAACTCGTGTTCGCCCACCGTGCGCGCGCCCTCAGCCCGGACCATCCGACAATCCGTGGCACGGCGCAGAACCCAGACGTGTACTTTCAGGCCCGCGAAGCATGCAATCCCTACTACAACGCCGTTCCGGGCATTGTTGAGGAATACATGGAGCGCTTCGCAACGCTGACCGGTCGCAAATACAAGCTGTTTGACTACGTCGGCCACCCGCAGGCAGAGCGCATCATCGTCAGCATGGGTTCCAGCGGCGAGACTGTTACCGCCGCAGTCGAAGAGCTTGTCAAGCAGGGGGAAAAAGTCGGCGTTCTGCGCGTGCACCTTTTCCGCCCCTTCTCCTTCAAGCACTTCCTCAAGGCAATTCCCGCCACGGTGAAATCAATCGCCGTAATCGACCGCACCAAGGAACCCGGCGCACCGGGCGAACCACTGTATCAGGACGTGGTATCGGCATACGTCGAAGGTCTTGCGGATGATCCAGCCCTTGCCCGCCCGATGCCCCGCATCGTAGGTGGCCGCTACGGCCTTTCGTCCAAGGACTTCACGCCAGCCATGGCGAAGGCAATTCTTGACGAGCTGAAGAATGCCCGTCCCAAGACGCACTTCACAATCGGCATCAACGATGACGTGACCGGTTCCAGCATCGACTACGATCCGAACTGGGCCATCATGGGCGAAGAGGTCAAGCAGTGCCTCTTCTACGGCCTTGGCGCGGACGGCACAGTTGGCGCCAACCACAACACGATCAAAATCATCGGCGAGGAGACTGACATGTACGCGCAAGGGTACTTTGTCTATGACTCCAAGAAATCCGGCGGCCGCACGACAAGTCACCTTCGTTTCGGCCCCAACCCGATAAAAGCGCCCTATCTCATCCAGAAGGCGAACTTCCTTGGCGTGCACCAGTTCCAGTTTTTCCGTCAGTTCGACGTGCTCGGGCCTGCCGCACAAGGGGCCACCGTTCTTATCAACACGCCCTACTCTGCCGACGAAGTCTGGGACAAGCTCCCGGCCAACGTTCAGAAGCAGATGATTGAAAAGAAGCTGCGCGTGTATGTCGTTGACGCCTACTCCGTGGCTCGCGCCGCCGGAATGGGTAACCGCATCAACACAATCATGCAGACCTGCTTCTTCGCCATCGCAAAGGTCATTCCGAGCGAAGTGGCCATAAAGAGCATCAAGGACTCCATCTACAAAAGCTACATCAAGAAAGGTGAAGCCGTCGTTGCCAAGAACAACGCCGCAGTGGATCAGGCCATTGCAAACATGTTCGAGATGAAGGTTCCGGCGGAAGTCACTGCCGGAATCGAAGCTGGCATCGAGCTTCCTGCAGATGCGTCCGACTTTGTCCGCAACTTCACGCAGGCTCTCATCGAAGACCGCGGCGAAAGCCTGCCCGTCAGCATGATGCCCGCGGACGGTACCTTCCCGACGGCGACATCCAAGTACGAGAAGCGCAACATTTCCCAGATCGTCCCCTCATGGGAATCGGACATGTGCATCGAATGCGGCAACTGCTCCTTTGTTTGCCCGCACGCCTGCATTCGTGCCAAGTTCTATCCCGACTCCGCCCTCGAAGACGCACCGGACGGCTTCAAGAGTGCAAAGCTTCGCGGACGAGGCTTCCCCGACCAACGCTACACCCTGCACATCTCTCTTGAGGACTGCACCGGCTGCGGCCTTTGCGTGGAAGCCTGCCCCGTCATCAAGGGCGAGGGCAAGGAGCAGAAGCGCGCGATCAACATGACGGACAAGGATCCGATCTTTGATCAGGAAAAGAAGAACGGCGAGTTCTTCGAAAAGATTCCCTACAACAAGCGCCCGCTTGTGAACTTCTCCACGGTGCGAGGCATCCAGTACACGCAGCCCCTGTTCGAGTTCTCCGGCGCATGCGCGGGTTGCGGTGAAACGCCATATCTCAAGCTCCTCTCGCAGCTTTTCGGAGAGCGCCTCATGGTTGCCAATGCTACGGGCTGTTCCTCGATTTACGGAGGAAACCTGCCTACCACGCCTTGGGCAAAGAACGACGAAGGTCGCGGTCCAGCCTGGGCGAACTCTCTCTTCGAGGACAATGCCGAGTTCGGCCTTGGTTACCGCCTTACGCTCGACAAGCACAACCAGCTTGCACGCGAGCTGCTTACAGAGCTTGCCCCGCGCGTTGGTGAAAACCTCGCAAAGGACATTCTCGAAGCAAAGCAGGAAACGGAGATGCAAATCTTCGCCCAGCGTCAGCGCATTGGAGCACTCAAAGAGCAGCTCCAGTCGATGAATGACTCCCGCGCAAAGAACCTTCTCTCCCTTGCGGACAATCTGCTACGTCGCAGCGTATGGATTGTCGGTGGCGACGGTTGGGCTTATGACATCGGCTACGGCGGTCTTGACCACATCATTGCCAGCGGACGCAACGTGAACATTCTTGTGATGGATACCGAGGTGTATTCCAACACGGGTGGTCAGGCGTCCAAGGCTACCCCTCTTGGCGCTGTTGCAAAGTTCGCGGCAGGCGGCAAGAGCGTCGGCAAGAAGGATCTCGCGATGGCGGCAATGGCCTACGGTCACGCTTACGTTGCGCGAATCTCGTTCGGTGCCAATCCTCAGCAAGCTCTGCGTGCATTCCGCGAAGCAGAAGCCTATGAAGGCCCGTCCATCATTATCTGCTACGCGCACTGCATTGCCCACGGCATCAACATGGTGAACGGCCTCAAGCAGCAGCAGCTCGCCGTCCGCTCCGGTTACTGGCCGCTACTGCGCTTCAACCCCGACCTTGCCGACGTTGGTCGCAACCCTCTGACAATCGACTCCACACGCGGCACGATTCCGCTCAAGGAATACGCCTACAACGAGAATCGCTACAAGATGCTCGTCAAGAGCGATCCTACTCGTGCGGCCATGCTCATGGAACAAGCCCAGAAGGACGTGAACGACCGATGGGCACTCTACGAGGTCTTGGCGAACCGTTATGAACAGCAGCTTGCTGGCGCAAAAACGGCACCTGTGGCATAATATTGGAAGAAAAGCTCCCTTACAGGTCTCGAAAAAACAAAACAATAGTCGAGGCCATTGTAAACGAAGCTGAATAAACCATCAGTCCGCGTATTACGCGGAAAACAATTCCAGTTCGCACTATTGACGCGGGGCGCAATACGCCCCGCGTCAGGCGGACGCTCACATCCTAACCCCACTTGAAAGCGTGCACACCCCACCCCACACCAGCATAGAGCACAGCTTTGAATCCCAGTTTATCCAGGAATCCTCCCGGGCGGCAGGAGACAGGGAACACTTTCTTCTGATACTTCAGGAGCGAAAAACACTTCAGGACGCCAGCCTCATTGCAACTGCGGACGTTTCAGCCAAACCAGTGCTGTTTTTCAACCAACACAGGCAGATGGTTCACGCCAACCCTGCCGCCGTAAGTCTTGTTTCCATAAACAGTCTTCAGGACGGCTTGGGACTACGACTCGGTGAACTCCTGGGCTGCGATCACCGAATGGACGGCAAGAATTCCGATAGCAATTATTCCTGCCACAACTGCAACTGCATGCCGTCGATGCTGACGGCTCTCGATGGCAAGGCCGCCTTTGAAGAGAAGCTGCTTGTTATGCATCCCGATGATGAAACCGACAGCGAACGCTTCCGCATTTCCTGCGTTCCAATGATAGTCGGCGGGCAACGCTTTGCCATGATGACTATGGAACCGCTCCAATAACTGTTGGACAGATATTCGATTCCATGCAGTCTTTGCTCCGTCGAAGCGCAATGATGCTTTGCACCGGTGCCGCACCATACAGCGTGGAACAAGGCACTGAAATAACGCCGGAAAATAATGTATTACAAAGAAGAGAGACGCATACTCAGTCCGGTAATCAAGTGGCTTCTGATTGCCAATTTCCTGTTTTTTGGACTCCAGTTCATACGAGGAGACTTTCTCAGATACTGGCTCGCTCTGTGGCCAAACGCTGAGGCCATGACTGTCCGCGTCAGCCCTTGGGAGACTCTGGAACTTAATGCGTTCTACCCCTGGCAACTTATTACATACGCTTTTCTGCACGATACCCATTCCATTAGCCACATTTTGTTCAACATGCTGGCTCTTTGGATGTTCGGGCAGAGCGTCGAGGGTGTTTTGGGCACGCAAAGGTTTACCATATACTACTTTGTGTGTGTGATTGGAGCTGCGGTCATACATATGATGTATGCCAATATGGTAGGAAGTCCTGTTCCGGTTATTGGTGCGTCCGGCGGTGTCTTCGGCTTGCTTCTCGCATACGGGATGATGTTTCCGCGTGAAAAAGTTCTCATGCTGTTTTTCCCCGTGCCGATTGAAGCGCGTTATTTTGTAATGATCTACGGCGCACTGGAGCTGTTCAACGGTCTTGCCCGTCCGGGCAGCGGCGTTGCGCATTTTGCCCACCTTGGCGGCATGATCTTTGGTTTCATACTGCTGCTAATCTGGCGCAAGCGCATCAGCGAAGAACGCTGGGGCTGATTGCAAACTCGTGAAAATCGATCGACGCGTCAGTTATTTCAGGCAGGCAGGCAAGCACAGCAGTCCGTTCCAAGCATGCACTGGCATGGCCTCACGCCATTAGAGAAGCCTTTTTTCTGGCTATCAAGATACCGGCCAACATTACGACACTTCCAACAATCAGGCTAGGCCAGTGACCGGCGTTTTCCCCGAATAGAGCGATGCTTACGAATACGGCCAGCGGGACCTTGATATTTGAAAGAGCCGCCAAAATGCCGGTGCTGACCTTCGTCGCACCAAGATTCCACCAAAACATGCATAGCCCCGAGGATACCGTACCAAGGTAAACAAGCGTGAGCCACTGCTTGGAGCTTATCTGCAACAGCTCTCCCTGATTCCCGTTCATAAGGCAGGACAACAGCGCAAGAGATGCTCCCCCGACGAACATCAGAGCGTATATGTTGCGATCTCTTATGTCGGGGGATTTAAGCCTCTGATACCTGTAAACGAGCTGGCCGAATGCAAAGCAAATGTCAGCCGCCTGAACAAGCAGGCAGCCCCGTAACGAGCCGGTTTCGATTGCCTGCCCCTTGCTCAAGACGATCACCGCGCCTGATACAGTAAGAAATGACGCAAACAGGAACACCATATTGACATGTCGCTTCCATATTCCGTCAAGCAAGACTATGTATATGGGCGTTAGCATTGTCATCAGCGCAACTTGCCAGCCGTTAAGGTAGGCGTATGACTGATTCAAAAGCACATACATTAGCCCGTACTGGATTGAGCCAGTGGCAAGATACATAAGCGCTTCACGTATCTTGAGCAGCGATGGGCGAAAGAAAGGCAGAAAAACAATCAGGGCGAGCGTCAACCTCAAGGCCGCAGTAAGCGAGGCGTCAAGATTTGCGAGCTGGCTTTTAAAAAGGGCAAAAGAAGCGCTCCAGATTAGTGAAACGATGATGAGATATGCCACGCGTGTTGTATGTTAATATTTAAAGTCTTGCGATTTAACAAAAGAAACGGCGAAATATCCAGCGCCATCTTTACTCATATTCAAGTAGGCCACACAAGGGAAATCCCTGCGCTTTTTGTCAAAAAGGCGTCATAAAACGTTAATGATCAATACTTGCTTACATATTCGAGGATAATCCGTTTAATTATGTACTGTTACGGAAAAACAAAAGGATTTGCAACGAGCTTATTAAGCTTACTTTTTGCCATAAGCCTGTCCCCCGCCTGCGTACAGCAAGCGGAGGGAGTTGTAATATCCCCGATTGGCGAGGACAAAGGCCATTTGACGCAGCAGGAGCAAGTCAAAGAGGAGGGGCTTGCCTGCCTAAGGCTTCGGATTGACCAACGCGACAGAGTGAGCCTCCTTGAGACCATCATCGTTGGCGGACGCTGGCAGGACAACCGCACAATCCCCGTCGGGCCGAAGCTGTTCTACAATGTCAAGGACTCCAGCGGTGTGACGATAGCAAGCGGCTACCGCAAAGACCCGCGCGGAATGCATGTACAAAGCAAGACGGTCGATTTCATGCTGAGCGTGCCCTACACACCCGACACAAGCACGGTAGAGCTGTACAGCGTTGGCTACGAAGACAGCGGAAAAGACGAATACGTCAGAAACTACATTTTACTTGGCAGCTTTGAAATAGGCGAAAAGAACTACGTATCGAGGTAATGGGTATCTCAGACAAAGCCCTCGTAACGAGAAGAAAGTGCTAAAGGTGCCTTAATAAGGTTTCCGTATTCTCGGAAAATCAAACACCAAGCGTGTAAAAAATAAGCTAAAACAGATCCGGACGCATCCCGAATGCTTCCGGATTGCTGCTCAATGTCGATGCAGCAATAACAAGCTGTGCCATTATGCATTTTCCATTATGGAGCCGCTCGCATCATGATTATGCGCACTCACATGAAATAGGTAATTTGTTTGTTGCCCGTTTGTTTCCTTTAATTCATTAAAAACGAAGTATTTCGTCATAGTCTGTATTTGCATTACGCCCCGTCCAGCCCCGACTATTCACGAATGCATGAACCAAGCTCAATGCCCGTATTAATGGCGCAGGTTGATCAAACCGACCTGCGTTCTCTCGTGGATTGCAGCTTTTGCATAGAAAAAGAGCGCACACTGGAAGAGGCGCACCGCTTGTTTCAAAAACACGGGCACGAATTCATGGCCGTGTTGGACGGAGACCGCCTTCTTGGCATGTGTTCGCGAAGCCGCATAGGCATGGTCCTCGGTTCCCGCTTCGGGTTCTCCATTTTCTCCAAAAAACCCATTGGCGAACACCTGCTCCCCTCGCCTGTCATCATACGCATAGGCACCCCCCTGCGCAGCGTGCTCGACACCGTGTTTTCCCGCACTAGCGACGAGTTCTACGACGACATAGCCCTGACCGACTCCAAAGGCTTCTTCGCTGGCCTAATACAGGTACACTCGCTTGTAAAACTCCAGCACAGGATGCTGCTTGAGAAGCTCAAGCAAGTAGAAATGCAGGAGCGCAACCTGCGAAGCGCCAACCAACAGCTAGAGAAGCTTGCCGCTGAAATTAACGCTGCCAATGCAGACATTGCCAAGGCCCGCGACATGGCCCTTGAAGGCACACGCATGAAAAGCGAGTTTCTGGCCAACATGAGCCACGAAATCCGCACGCCCATGAACGGCGTCATCGGCATGGTGAACCTGCTGATGGAGACTACGCTCTCGCCGGAGCAGATTATGTTCGCCAAGACGCTCCGCAGCAGTGGCGAAGCCCTACTGGACATCATCAACGACATTCTGGACTTCTCCAAAATCGAAGCTGGCAAGATGGAAGTCAGCAATCACGAGTTTGATATTCGCGAAGTGCTCGAAAGCAGCGTCCACCTACTTGTTGAGAGAGCAGCAGCCAAGAACATCGAGCTGATCTGGGACATCTCAAGGGAAGTTCCGCTCAAGGCCATTGGAGACTCCACCCGCATTCGCCAGATATTGGTCAACCTTGTCGGCAACGCGGTCAAGTTCACAAGCATCGGAGAGGTCGTTGTCGCGGCACGCTACAACAACGCGGACAACACCCTTCGCGTGGAAGTGCAGGATTCCGGCCCGGGCATATCGGAAGCAGTGATGGCAAAGCTTTTTGCTCCCTTCACACAGGCGGACGGCTCCACAACGCGCAAACACGGCGGAACGGGCCTCGGCTTATCCATTTCCAAGCGCTTGGCCGAGTTAATGTCAGGACGCATCGGTTGCGAAAGCAAACTGGGCAAAGGATCCACGTTCTGGTTTGAGGTTCCGCTGACTGCGATGGAAGACGCAGGCAGAATCAGAAGCTACGACTTCGTTGACGCAAGAATGCTTGTTGTGGACAGCAACGAAAGCCTGCGCAAGGTCTTCTCATACCATCTTGAGGATGCCAACATACGCTGCACATGCGCCGGAGGAACGGAAGAAGCCCGCCTTGCGCTATACAAGGCGCATTCGGACGATAAACCATTCTGCATCATGATGGTGGACCTTTCGAGCGCATCGGACGAAGTCGCCGCATTTTGCAGCTCGCTGCGCAACGACCGCCGTTTTGACGCCCTGCGCATAGTGGGCATGACAACCGTCGGGCACGCATCGCACGCGCTATTATCAGACCGCAACGTTATCTGTCGCCACATTTACAAGCCCATTCGCTTTGCAGATCTTTACGCCTGTCTGGACACCATCACAAAGAGCGCAAGCAGTGCGGAACCCTTCACTTCATCAAACGCCGACTGCAAATGCGCCAGCGTCATGCGTCCGCTGCAAATCCTCATAGTTGAAGACACGGTGACAAATCAAGTGGTAGCCCGCATGATGGTTGAAAAGCTGGGGCACAAGTGCGTAGTGGCTACAAACGGCCTCGAAGCCCTAGAAGCGCTCCGCAGACAACACTTCGACTGCGTCCTCATGGACTGCATGATGCCCGAGATGGACGGCTTTGAAACTACAAGACGCATACGCTCCGGCTTTTGCGGAGACGCAGCGCAAGACATTCACATTATTGCGATGACAGCCAACGCAATGCGCGGCGACCGCGAACGCTGCATCGAATCCGGAATGGACGAATACATATCCAAACCAATCCGCCGCCCTGAACTGATCGCAAGGCTGGAAAACGCACAGCGCCTGCTTTACGTGTAGCGCAGACACAATTGGGAAAGCCATTGAAGGCCAAGCCAATTACGCCGTTTGGCGCCTTGGCTGACCTATCCGAACAGCCTCTACTCTGTCACAGAAAGGAAAGCAAGGCTCGCCAAAGGTGACGGCAGCGTTCATAATATGGCGAAAGTCAATCAAAGGGCGCGGCTTGGCGTAACAAACGCATAAGTTATTGCGCCGATTGTGATTGTGAAACGGAATATGACTGTGGAGCTAACGCTCTATCCGTCTTTGCTCTTCGCCTGATTAAGTCCCCCACGCAAGAAACTGTATTGTGATGAATCTGAACCATACTCACAACTGGCGCACCATGGATGCTAACGAAGCCGTCGCATCTGTGGCATACAGAATGAGCGAGCTTGTCGCCATTTACCCCATCACCCCGTCCTCCCCCATGGCGGAGCATTGTGACGCATGGGCGAGCAAGGGAAAGGTGAACCTCTTTGGCGGCGTGCCTGAAGTTGTCGAAATGCAGAGCGAAGGGGGCGTTGCGGGGGCCGTCCACGGGAGCCTGACGGGGGGCGTCCTCACCACCACATTCACCGCCTCGCAAGGCCTGCTCCTGATGGTGCCCGACCTTTTCAAAATCGCAGGCGAGTTGACGCCCTTTGTGATACACGTCGCGGCAAGAGCCATTGCGACACACGCTCTGTCCATTTTCGGTGACCATTCTGACGTAATGACCTGCCGCGGCTGCGGATTGGCGATGCTCGCCTCTGCCAACGTGCAGGAAGCTCAGGATATGGCGGCCATTGCCCATGCTGCGACGCTGAGCACGCGCGTCCCATTCATGCACTTTTTCGACGGGTTCCGCACCTCGCACGAAATCAACAAAATCCAGACACTCGGCGACAACATCCTACATTCGCTGATGGATCTGCGCGCTCTGGACGAATTCCGCCGTCGCGGACTTACGCCCGACCACCCCACTCTGCGGGGTACGGCGCAGAACCCCGACGCTTTCTTTCAGGGGCGCGAAGCGGCCAATATTTATTACAACCGCTGCGTTGATGTGGTCGAGCAGCTCTTCACCGGCTTCGCCATACTCACCGGACGCAGTTACCATCCCTTTGAATACGAAGGCAGCCCGGAGGCGGAAAACGTCATCGTAATCATGGGTTCCGGTGCCGAAACAGCGGCAGAAACGGCAAAATGCCTCGCAGCACTGGGCGAGAAAACCGGCGTAGTCAAGGTGCGGATGTACCGCCCATTCGACAAAAGACGCTTCCTCGAAGCCCTTCCTCGCACCACAAAGCGCATCGCGGTCCTAGACCGTACAAAAGAACCCGGCTCCTGCGGCGAACCCCTGCTCCTAGACGTAGTCATGGCCCTGTCAGGCGCAGCAGAACGCGGCATTCGCGCAATCGGCGGGCGCTACGGGCTTGGCTCCAAGGAATTCGACCCCGCAATGGTTCGCGCAGTATTCGACGCACTGGACAAGGGCGAACTGAAAGAAGGCTTTACAATCGGCATAATAGACGATGTCAGCGGCCTTTCCGTGCCTTGGGACAATAGCTTCCGCCTCCCGATGCGTGCGCTCCGTGCGGCAATGTTCTACGGGCTTGGCTCGGACGGAACAGTTGGCGCGAACAAGAACACCATCAAGATAATTGGCGAAGACACACCGCTTTTTGCACAGGGCTACTTTGTCTATGACTCGAAAAAATCCGGCGGACTCACCGTATCGCACCTTCGCTTTGGGCCGGAACCCATAAGGGCACCCTATCTGGTGCGCAGCGCGGATTTCATCGGGGTACATCAGCCGAGCTTCCTCGCAACTCAGCCACAAATCTTTGATTCCGCCGCCGAAAAGGCCGCTTTGCTGATTAACTTCTCCGGCTCTGATGAAGACCTGTGGCGCGCGCTCCCGACTCGTGCACGAAGAATCATTCGCGAGCGCAAGTGTCGCCTCTACCGGATTGACGCATCAAAGGTCGCCCGCGACAACGGCATGGGCCGTCACATCAACGTAGTCATGCAGGCGGCGTTCTTTGCAGTGAGTGAGATACTGCCTCTGGAAACTGCGCTTTCGCACATCAAAGAGGCAATACGCAAGAGTTACTCTGCCAAGGGCGAGGATGTGGTTCAGAAGAACTGCGCGGCAGCCATGGCGGGAGCCGGTGCTGTTAGCGAGGTCGTCATTCCAAGTCTCGAAGACGAAGCCCCTGCCAAAACGCAGCCCCTGCGCAAAGCGACTGGCAATGCATTTGTTGACAGAGTGACCATCCCCCTCATCGAAGGGCGCGGCGACGAGCTACCAGTATCGGCATTCCCCATCGACGGCACATGGCCGACAGGCACCTCGCGTTACGAGAAGCGAGGCATCGCGGATTTCATCCCAGTATGGAACCCCGAAGCCTGCACCCAGTGCAACCAATGCGTGCAAGCCTGCCCCCATGCGGCAATCAGAAGCACCTTCGTAAAAGACGAGGCCCTGTCCGAAGCGCCGGAAGCATTCAAGAGCATCGCTTTCAAAGGCCCGGGTTCGCAGCCCGGGGAAAAGTTTGTCATCCAAGTCTCGCCTCTGGACTGCACAGGCTGCCGCCTTTGCGTAGCCGCCTGCCCGCGTGGAGACGTGCCGGAAGGCAAGCCCTGCGCTCTAAAAATGGAAGCTCTTGATGAGGAGCGTAAAGAGCTTGGAACCAAGGCTTGGGACTTCTTTGAAGAGCTATCCCCTGCGCCAAAGGAAAGGCTCGCTCCCGTGCCTCGCTCACTGGCAATGCGCAAGCCGCTTTTCGAGTTCTCAGGAGCTTGCTCAGGCTGCGGCCAGACGCCCTACGTTCGCACCCTCACACAACTTTTCGGCGATCGTCTCCTAATGGCCAACGCTACGGGCTGCTCCTCCATTTACGGAGGCAACCTGCCCACCACTCCTTACACTGTTGACGAGAACGGGCGCGGCCCGGCGTGGGCGAACTCACTCTTCGAAGACAATGCGGAGTTTGGCTACGGCCTGATGCTTTCCACCGTTCAGCGCAAGGAGCACGCGCTGCGTTGCCTGAGCAAGCTATCACAAGCCTTCCCCCGGGAGCTTGTGGACGAATTGCTGAACAACCCGCAGGAGAGCGACGAACAGGTAGAAGCGGCCCGTTGCTCGGTGCAAAAGCTGCGCGAGGCGCTTTCCGTGATTCCAGACAGCCGCGATGTGCGCGAACTGGCAAGCAACGCGGACTACCTTGTTAAAAAATCCGTCTGGATAATGGGGGGCGACGGCTGGGCCTATGACATTGGCTTCGGCGGACTGGATCACGTTCTTGCCAGCGGACGCAACGTAAACGTCCTTGTGCTTGATACGGAGGTGTATTCCAACACTGGAGGCCAGCAGAGCAAGTCAACGCCAATAGGCGCAACAGCCCGCTTTGCCACGGCTGGCAAGGCCGCAGGCAAGAAAGACCTTGCCGGTATAGCCATGAGTTACCCGAATGTTTACGTGGCGCAAATCTGCATCGGCGCAAACCAGAGACAGGCGCTCGACGTGCTAAAGGAAGCCGAAAGTTACGACGGCCCGTCGCTTGTGATAGCATACGCCCCTTGCCTTGAACACGGCATCGACCTTTCGAACAGTCTGGACAGGCAGAAGCTCGCGATCAAGACAGGCTACTGGAACCTCTTCCGCCGAGACCCGCGCCTCGAAGCAACGGCGGATCTCTTCCGACTGGACAGCGCCAAGCCGTCCCTTCCCGTGATCGAGTTCATGCAAGGCGAGAACCGCTTCCGCAAGATTCTATCCTCCGACAACGAAAGGGCGCATCACATTGTTCAATTTGCGCAGGAATTCGTGGATACCCGCTACGAACGCCTGCTCAAAATGAGCGGCAAGGCGTAAACATGCCCATGCGGAAGCGTTATTTACCACTCGCAAGCCGGAAATGCCGTATGTCCCCATGCTGTGGACAGATACCGTTGTTAATGTAAAGTGTTCACAGAGTGAGTGAGTAAAACACGGGCTGTCCGGTTGCCAGACTGTTTGCCTATGTTTGCTGTTCGGACCGTGTAAAAATGTCCGGCATATTCCACCGGACAGCCCGATTTTTTCACCGCTTGATATTTCAGCTCTCCCCATACCAGCTGAGCAACTCCCAAGAAGCTCAAACACCTGTACATCTCAACCGTTCCTTCACCTACCCAAGAAGGAACTCATAACATAGTTCTCCTGCATGAAGGACATACAGTCCATCATTCCATACTCATTGCGTTTCGGTAAGTCTTATGCATGTAAAAGTGCCGGCGTATGGCTCTGTATCGCGGCGCTTTTCACCGTCATGGATTACATGGTGGGCCGCCATGACCTTGGCGAAGAGATACTGAGCAATCTGATACTTGTCGGAAGTTGCGCAGTCGGCACTCACCTGATTCGCATGTTGATACGCTCATCCCCCGAAGCCTCTTGGAAGAGCATCAACATTCAGGCATTCGCAATAGGCGTGCCACTGTTTTCGCTATTGATGAGCATATTCGTCATCGAATGCACAGCCATTCTGACACCCGAGCGCGTGGCACAATCAAGCCGTACCGTTTACAAAATGCTATTCGGACTCTGGTTTTTTGAAGCCACGTTATTCATTGGATGGACAGGCGTTTACGTATCTACAATGGCCATAAAAAAGTCCAGTCAGATGGAGCTTGAAAGGCTTAGGCTGGAAACCGCCCTACGCGAGGCGGAGTTGCGGGCGCTCAAGGCGCAGATAAACCCGCACTTTCTATTCAACAGCCTCAATACCATCCGCGCACTTGTAAATGAGCGACCGGAAAGAGCGCAAGAAGCTGTTCTTCATCTGTCACTGCTATTGCGCGTGGCATTACAGAATGAGAATCAGTTACGGAGTTTGCGCGAGGAACTGGACACAGTGTCCCACTATCTTGAGCTTGAACGCCTGCGCTTTGAAGAACGCCTGAAGGTTACTATCAACGTAAGCGCCGAGGCAATGGAACAAATGATTCCCACGATGCTGATTCAGACGCTCGTGGAAAACGCCGTAAAACACGGTATAGGCCGCTCGGTAAGCGGCGGAGAACTTTGCATTCGGGCTAGTATCGACAATAATTCTTTCGTCCTTCAGATTAGTAACCCGGGAACACTTAAAAGCGACACTTGCGGAACGGGACTTGGCCTCAACAACGCCAGAATGCGCCTCGTGCGCCTCTTGGGGGCAGACGCGGTCCTTAGCCTTTATGAAAAGGATTCCTTGGTAATAGCAGAAATCAACATACCGGTAAAAAAAGATGATAGAAGCACTGCTGGTAGATGACGAAAGACTGGCGCGAGTAGAGCTGCGCCGCCTGCTCGAAGCCCATCAGGACATTCACATCCTTGGCGAGGCTTCGCATGCAGAGGAGGCTCTGTCCATGATTTCCACGCTCAAGCCGGATCTCGTGTTCCTGGACATACAAATGCCCGGGGCGACTGGTTTTGAACTGCTGGAAAAGCTCGATACGGTAATTCCAGAAATTGTATTTGTAACAGCCTACGACGAGCACGCCCTGCACGCCTTCGAGGTGAACGCCCTGGACTACCTGCTCAAGCCCATAGATCCGGCCCGTCTCAACGAAACTTTGGCGAGGGCGCGCAACCGGATGGCACAGCTCGCGGAAGCGACTCCCCTTCCAACCGCAACGCAGAAGCTCGGAGCAAACGATCGCGTGTTTTTGCGGGACGGAGAACGCTGCTGGTTTCTCCCCGTGGGGGACATTACGCTCATCGAATCCGAAGGGAACTACTCCATAGTGAAGTTTGCGGGTAATTCGCCCATGCTTCCCCGTTCACTCAGCTCTCTTGAAGAAAGACTGGACCCCAACGTATTTTTCCGCGCGAACCGCTCCCAGCTTATCAACCTGCAAAAGGTGAAAGATGTGGACCTGTGGTTTAGCGGCAGCCTGAAGGTAAAGTTGGAAGGAAACATCACCGTTGAACTCTCCCGCAGGCAGGCTGCCAGTTTCCGCGAGCGCCTCAGCCTTTGAATGCTTGCGCGTGGCATGTGCGTGTGAACTATCTCGCGCAAAAGGCCGCTTGTTGAAACGCAATTCCCGTATTGGATGTAAACACGACACTTGCGCTCCTCCGCGCTTGCAGGACCACGCCCTGCGCCTCTAGTGTTCGCATTCAAATGATCCGGCGAGTATTCGTTGAGAAACGCCCGGGCTTCGACATCGAAGCCGGGCAAATGCTTCAAGACCTGCGCGAAAGCCTCGGCCTTTCCGCGTTGGCGGGCCTTCGCCTGCTCAACCGCTACGATGCGGAAGGGATGAACGAGGCGGACTATCGCGCGGCCCTGACTCGCGTTTTCGCCGAGCCGCAGAGCGACTACATACTTGAAGAGACTTTTGAACTATCGGCGGACGAGCAGGCATTCGCCATCGAGTATCTGCCCGGGCAGTTCGACCAGCGTGCAGATTCCGCCGCTCAGGCGGTACAGATTATCACGCAGAGCCAGCGCCCGCGCATTGCGTGCGCCCGCGTAATCGTGATGAAAGGTGCCCTTGGCGAAGAAGACATTGCCCGCGTCAAGAAATACCTCATCAACACGGTGGACAGCCGCGAGGCCACGATGGACAAGCCGGATACCCTGATAGTGCCGGTAGCCGAACCCCAACCAGTGGCCAGCATCAACGGCTTCATCTCCATGAACGCGGATGCTCTCGACGCACTTCGCAAGAGCATGGGACTGGCCATGTCGGCAGATGACATCATTTTCTGCCAAAACTACTTTCGCTACGAGGAAGGCCGCGACCCCACGCTCACCGAAATAAAGGTGCTCGACACCTACTGGAGCGACCATTGCCGCCATACCACCTTCATGACCAATCTGGAGGAACTTGGCATCGACAAGGGCGAACTATCCGCCCCCATTCTCGCGGCTTGGGAACAGTATCGCAGCGTTCGCAAGGGCCTTGGGCGTGACGAACGGCCCGTGACCCTGATGGACATAGCCACTATCGGCGCCAAGGAATTGAAAAAGCGCGGACTGCTCGAAGACATTGAAGAGTCTGAGGAGATTAACGCGGCAAGCATCGTCGTAACGGTGGATGTGGACGGGCAGGACGAGGAATGGCTCGTCATGTTCAAGAACGAGACGCACAACCACCCGACGGAAATCGAACCCTTCGGCGGGGCGGCAACCTGTCTTGGTGGCGCGATTCGCGACCCTCTTTCAGGCCGTTCGTATGTGTATCAGGCAATGCGCGTCACCGGCGCGGCGGACCCGAGAAAGCCCCTTTCCGAAACTCTGCCCGGCAAGCTGCCGCAGGTAAAAATCACCCGCGACGCGGCCCGTGGTTACAGCAGCTACGGGAACCAGATCGGCCTGGCAACGGGCATGGTGCACGAGGTGTACCACCCCCGCTATGAGGCAAAGCGCATGGAAATTGGCGCCGTCGTTGGCGCTGCCCCGCGGGAAAACGTCTATCGCGGCGAGCCGCAGGCGGGAGACGTGGTGCTGCTTGTTGGCGGACGCACCGGGCGCGACGGCATTGGCGGTGCCACGGGTTCCTCCAAGGAGCACAACGAGCACGCTCTTGCCAACAGTGCTGAAGTGCAGAAAGGCGACGCGCCCGCAGAGCGCAAGCTCCAGCGCCTTTTCCGCCGCAGCGAAGCTGCGAAAATGATCGTCCGCTGCAACGACTTTGGAGCTGGCGGCGTCTCCGTTGCTATCGGCGAACTCGCCCCCGGCCTGCACATTTACGTGGACCGCGTGCCGCGCAAATACGAAGGACTCGACGGCACGGAGCTGGCCATTTCCGAATCGCAGGAGCGCATGGCAATCGTGCTGCGCAAGGGTGACGTTGACGCATTCATGGCCTTCGTTGCGGAGGAAAACCTCGAAGGCACTCTAGTTGCGGATGTAACGGACACGAACCGCCTTGTCATGGAATGGCGAGGACAGAGGATTGTCGATGTGTCGCGCGCATTCTTGGATACGGCCGGTGCACCGCAAAGCGCAACGGTCCGCATTGCCGCCCCCACTAAAGAAGACTGCCCTCTTTGCGCAGCCAAGGTATCCGAACCCCTGTCAGAGCGCCTCGAAAACGTCCTTTCCGAACTTAACCGCTGTTCTCAGCGCGGAATGATAGAGCGTTTCGACTCCACAATCGGCGCCGGCAGCGTGCTTCATCCGTTCGGCGGAGCAAATCTGGCCACACCGCCAGAAGCTATGGTGGCGAAAATCCCCTTGCTCAAAGGCGAGACGAAAACGGGCACGATGATGAGCTACGGCTTCGACCCCTTCGTCTCGGCATGGAGTCCCTTCCACGGCGCGACATACGCAGTGCTCGAATCTCTTGCCCGCATCGCTGCCAGCGGTGGAGAGGTGGCAAAGTGCCGACTCACCTTTCAGGAATACTTCCCCAAGGTGGCGGGCGATCCCTACCGCTGGGGCCTGCCAATGGCGGCCTTGCTTGGCGCGCTTGACGCACAGCTCAAGTTCGGCACGGCGGCAATCGGCGGCAAGGACTCGATGAGCGGTTCGTTCAAGGACATGGACGTGCCCCCCACCCTTGTCAGCTTCGCCGTCTGCACGCTCAAGCTCGACAACGTGATTACGCCTGAGTTCAAGAAGGCAGGCAGCGCGGTAGCTCTGTTGCGCGTGCCGACATGCGCGGACCTAACGCCAGATCTTGACGCCGCGGCGGCTATCTATGCACAGCTTCACAAGGCCGTAATCGAAGGCAAGGTGCTCTCTGCGCACTCGGTAAAAAGCGGAGGCATTGCCGAGGCTGTCGCAAAGATGGGCTTTGGAAATGGCATTGGCTTTGAGTCATCCATCACCAAGGACGAACTGTTTGCCCCGTTAATGGGCAGCATAGTCGTGGAGCTGGCCTACGCTGACGCTCTGCCAGAAGCCGAGCGCATTGGAACAAGCATTGCAGAGCCAGTCATCAAGGCGGCGGGTGAATGCGCATCCCTTGCAGACCTTCGCAAAGCGTGGGAAGAACCTCTTGAGCACGTTTTCCCGACTCTCGCAAAAGCCGCGAAATATGCGCTGCCGAACATTCCTGCGCCCATGAATTCGCCAAGGCCCCGCAAGGGAAGCCCTGTGGCAAAACCGAGGGTGTTCATCCCCGTATTCCCGGGCACAAACTGCGAATACGACAGCGCACGAGCGTTTGAACAGGCCGGAGCGTCCGTGGACATCTGCGTTTTGCGCAACATGAGCGCAAGAGAGGTCGAGGATTCGCTTTCGGACATGGCCAAACGCATCGGCAATTCCCAGATCCTCATGATGCCGGGCGGATTCAGCGCGGGTGACGAGCCAGACGGTTCGGGCAAGTTCGCCGCTGCGGTCATGCGCAACAGCGCGATAAGCAAGGCCATTATGGACCTTGTAAGCAAGCGTGACGGGCTTGTGCTCGGTATATGCAACGGCTTTCAGGTGCTGATCAAACTGGGCCTCATCCAGTACGGCGAAATACGTGATCTTGCCCCGGGGGACGCCACGTTGACGTTCAACACCATCGGGCGTCACCAGTCCCGCTACATACGAACCAAGGTCACATCCGGCATATCCCCCTGGCTTTCCAAGACGCCGATGGGAAGCGTTCACACGATCCCGATTTCTCACGGCGAGGGCCGCGTCGCCTGCTCCGAGGCTTCGCTCAAGAGCATGGTTGCAAACGGCCAAGTCGCGTTCCAGTACGTGGATGCGAATGGTTCGCCCTCCATGGACATAGAATGGAACCCGAATGGTTCTCTTTGCGCCATCGAAGGGCTTTGCAGCCCTTGCGGACGAGTGCTCGGCAAAATGGGTCACAGCGAACGTCGCGGCCCGTATGTGGGCCTTAACGTTGCAGGTGATAAAGTTCAGCCCATCTTTGATGCTGGCGTGGAGTATTTCATGTAAGCCCCCCAGCGACGTTTGCAAATAGACGTACCGATGAGGCAGGATGGATTTCCGATGGAAAAGATACCCGCATTCCGACTGGAGTTCCATTAGCAGACGCTCCATATGCCACTAGCATAAAAATCTCAAAAAAGACCCGGACTTATAAAGGCAACGGGTCTTTTTTTGTGCAAATATCTAAACTTTTTGCGTACTGGACAAAAAAAGCTGACGGGTTTATTTAAACATCGGTGTATGCTTGTATGCCCGTGGCGTGATTTAGTCCCGTGGTCATCCTCTCCCCAAGGCTGACTTTTAACCCCCAAAGTCTCTCAGGCGGCTTCATGAGCGTATCTCTGCAATCAGCATAGGTATATCCAGCGCGTCAATTATGGCGCAGTCACGCACTCCTCCTCGGGCAAAGCAGCAAAGAGGCTTACGAATCCCACTAACAAAAAGAAATGTCACATCCCAACACCCCCCGTGCTATATGGGCCATGCTGGCCATGCTTGCCGTCACCCCCACACTGGCAAGCGCTCAAGTAAGAACTTGGACTGGTTCTGAAGGTACGACCACCTTCAGAGCCGAACTATTCAACGCATACGACGACAACGCATATTTTCAAAAAGAAGGGGACGGCTTCGTAAGAGTCCCCATCAAACTGTTGGCCACATACGACATCGCCCGAGTCTTGGACTGGTCCGCAAAGCGCGATGAGATAAAAGACGAGGTGCTGATGGGAAACAACGGCCTTGTCTCGGCAGACATCAGGAAGCAGTGGCCAAGCCGAATCGTCGATGGATCTCTTAAAGATGCCGATGCGAACAACATTCCTACTCCTAGAATGTTCGTCTTCATGATGATCAAAAAGGAGACGATGAGCTTCAGTAACTCTGTCGAAGCGATTGCCAAGGTCGAAGACGAGCTTAACGCCGCATGTCCCAATTTCATGCAGGTTGTCGTTATTACCCCAAAGAAGGAGGCCGAGCTAAAGCAGATTCTCTACACCTTGGGCAGCAAGGGCAACGATGGTTGGCTGATGCCCAACGAGTGGGCCTACAAGGACAACAAAGAAATTTGGAATGGATACTGGCGCGCCCCGGACTTCAACATCCTGATTCTTGATCCGGCTGGCACCGTCCTTTGTGACGGCAGCGCCAAGGAGGCAGACGGCAGCCCAAGCGATCCTATTGCATTTCTAAATAGCATGGTTCCAACGGCAAAGCGCATTGGCGCCGGGGGGGCTTCGGTTCCCAACCCGCTTGTGAACAACGACGCGCTTTCCGATGTAATCGAAGGCCTGAAGGCCAAGCCGGAGGGAAATCTCCAGCCCATCCCCGCCCTGTTCGACCCTAGTCTCGGTATGGAACCAGAGGTGCTTGAGGGCCTGATGGGAAGCAGCTTGCAGGTCCAGATGGTAATTTGCGCCGACGGCAAGGTGAAAGATGTAAAGATTCTAGCCGGTGCCGGTTCTGTTGAAGAGGACGCCCTGCGCCGAGCTTCGCGCCTGTGGCAGTTCATTCCGGTGATCAAGGACGGTCAAGCTGAGGAAAAAACTGTAGTTGTTCCGATCCGCTTCAAAGCCCCAAAGGCCGAGTAGCGTAGGTAGAGCATTAAGGCAGGAACACTGCTTGAGCAGAAATTTGATGAAAATCAAATTTGTGTCAGTTTTTGTTGCTTAACAATGGAACTACTCTAACTTTTTTCTATAAAAAGAGCCTCGCTGTGTCACCAGCGAGGCTCTGATGGTTTAGCTTCCAATAAGGTCGTATGCTAAAGCATACGGCCTTATTTCTTTGGCTTATTTACAGGAATGCGTTCGACGACAGTCGTATTCGGATGTGTTTCAGCATACCGAGGTGTCACGAAACGACCTGTTACGGCACTGCGTGGTGCAGGGCGTGTTTGTTTATGAGCCATGTGTTATCCTTTCTATTTTGTACCGTCATGAAAAACGGGGGCTATTATCGTTTTCCTTTCTTAATAAAGGCCGCACCCGTAATTGAGTGCGGCCTTTGAAAACCAGCCGTTTAGCGGAGCCTGTTAACGCTTGTCGTCAACATCCTCGACCTCGGCATCCACCACGTTGTCATCCGCTGCGGAAGAGGCGGCCCCGCCCTGCGGAGGCGGCTGCTGTGCTTCGGCGCCGGCGCCCGGGTTCTGCCCCTGAGCTGCTGCCTGCTGATACATCTTGGTGACAGCCTCCTGCATCTCCTTGTTGTTCTGGATGGACTCAAGAGCTGCGGCAATTCGGACCGGATCGTTGGCTTCCAGGGCGTCCTTACCCTCCTTGATAAGACGCTCGGCGGTGTCTTTGGCGCTGCCCAGCTTGTCGCCGTTTTCCTTCACGAGCTTCTCGGTCTGGTAAACGACGGTATCGAGCTGGTTGCGCTTCTCGACGGCCTCCTTGGCCTTGCGGTCCTCCTCGGCATGAGCCTCGGCCTCCTTGCGCAGACGCTCGACTTCGGCCTTGTCCAAGCCGCTCGCGCCGGTGATGGAGATCTGCTGCGCCTTGCCCGTGCCAAGATCCTTGGCGGAGACGTTCAAGATGCCGTTGACGTCGATGTCGAAAGTGACCTCGATCTGCGGGACACCACGAGGCGCGGGCGGAATGCCGTCCAAGTGGAAGTTGCCAAGCAGCTTGTTGTCGCGCGCCATCGGGCGCTCGCCCTGAAGAACGCGAATTTCCACACTCGGCTGCTGGTCCGAATAGGTCGAGAAAGTCTGGCTGCGCTTGGTGGGCACTGTGGTATTGCGCTCGATCATGGGCGTAGCGACGCCACCCGCGGTCTCGATCGAGAGCGTAAGCGGTGTAACGTCCAACAGGAGCACGTCCTTGACCTCGCCCTTGAGCACGCCGCCCTGAATTGCCGCGCCAATGGCGACGACCTCGTCAGGGTTCACGCCCTTGTGCGGTTCCTTGCCAGCCAGTTCGCGGGCGATCTCCACAACGCGGGGCATACGGGTCATGCCGCCAACAAGAACCAGTTCGTTGATGTCCTTGGCGGTGAAGCCGGCGTCCTTCAAGCAGTTCTGGAAAGGAACCTTGGTGCGCTGGATGAGTTGATCGGTAATCTGCTCCAGCTTTGCGCGGGTCAGGTTAACCATCAGGTGCTTCGGCCCCGTGGCGTCGGCAGTTATGAAGGGTAGGTTGATGTCCGTCGTCTGCGCGCTCGAAAGGGCAATCTTGGCCTTTTCAGCCTCTTCCTTCAGGCGCTGCACTGCGGTCTTGTCCTGCTTGAGGTCGATGCCGTTCTCTTTCTTGAACTCGGCCACGAGCCAGTCGATGATGGTGCTGTCCCAGTTGTCGCCGCCCAGATGGGTGTCGCCGTTGGTAGCCTTCACCTCGAACACGCCCTCGCCGATTTCGAGGATCGAAATGTCGAACGTGCCGCCGCCAAGGTCGTAAACGGCGATTGTCTCGTCGCTCTTCTTGTCCAAACCGTATGCGAGCGATGCTGCCGTAGGCTCGTTGATGATTCGCATCACCTCAAGACCGGCGATGGTGCCCGCGTCCTTGGTTGCCTGACGCTGTGCGTCGTTAAAGTAAGCGGGAACGGTGATGACGGCCTTGGTAATCTTTTCGCCAAGATAGGCTTCAGCGTCCGCCTTCAGCTTGGCAAGCACCATTGAAGAAATCTGCTCCGGCGCGAACTTCTCCACCTTGCCGCCGACCGTGCATTCGATCCAGGCGTCGCCGTTGCGCCCCTCTACCACCTTGTAAGGCAGGTTGCGGGCTTCTTCCACGACTTCGCTGTATTTGCGGCCAATGAGTCGCTTGGCAGAGAAAATTGTGTTTTGCGGATTGGTCACTGCCTGGCGCTTTGCAGCCTGTCCGACGAGGCGCTCTCCGTCCTTTGTAAACGCCACGATGGACGGCGTAGTGCGTGCGCCCTCGCTGTTTGGAATGACGACGGACTCGCCGCCTTCCATGACAGCCATGCAGGAATTGGTAGTGCCAAGGTCTATGCCGAGAATCTTGCTCATGTGTATAGATGTAAAAGGTTACACCCTGTTTTGCAGGGCTTGTGCCATTCTTGAACAAGTGGGTTTATCTAGTTGTTCTACAACAACTAAAGCCTCCTACGCGGCGTGCATCCCAACTGTGCCAAGAGGGGCGTCATGGCACAATGTCACACCATGTGGCACACTTTGACCTCTTGTCCGAACGCATGGCTTGAATGCGAAAACAATGAGTCCTTGCCCTCGCGCCGGATTATCGTAAGGTTTGAAGATACTTTTTCCAAATGCTGAGCATGAACGATTGACGCGCATTAAACGCCTGCCATGCTCAAGATGCATAAGCTCGCACGACTCCTCGCAACGCCGTGTCTTCTGCTCGACGCGCGCTCTTGCGCCAATTCCCCATTCTCTAACGCGATACCATCAAGGCAATGCTCGGCAAGGCACTCGGATTTTTCTCCACTGACATAGGAATCGACCTCGGAACGGCCAATACTCTTGTGTACGTCAAGGACAAGGGAATCGTGCTCAAGGAACCCTCTGTTGTCGCCATCAACACGGAGACCGGGGATCCTGTGGCCGTCGGCCTTGAAGCGAAGCGAATGTTGGGACGCACGCCAATGAGCATCAGCGCGATTCGTCCGATGAAGGACGGCGTGATT
>JAFGLA010000030.1 GCA_016928295.1 Opitutales bacterium | reverse complement strand
TGCGGATGGATGGCAAGGCTTCGGAAGTGAGTAGTATTGGAGAAATCCGGCGAACTTCCTGTACCCCGATACCCTGCGCATCGGCATTGACTGTCTTGGGATAGGCGAACGCAGTCGCCGTAAGGGCGAAGCCCTTCAAACAAGGAGGGTTTACACCCTCCCAAAGACCGTTCGCAGTAGAAATCAAAGTTGTTAGTGGTGGCCTTTACACTTTTGGCTTGTTATGTGCCATGCCTGACGGCTTAAATAACGGCTTACCACGTTCGCATGCGACTTGTCTCAACCTATGCGCAAACGGACGTACGGTTGATGCACTCCCGCAAAAGCCGCAGCTTTTTTCAAAAAACGCAACCTGTCATGTCCTTCCTTAACGTAATGCATTCCAAAGCGGTGCTATCGCTCGCCGCTTCCGCGCTTGTCCTGCCCGCCGGCCTCGGCGCACAGGCCACAACAATAGCGCAGGCCGATATCGAGACATATTACGATTCCGGCATGGGCGGATACCTTATCAACGACGGCAACGAGTACCTCATTAACTCGACGCTTAGCTTTGGCACGACAAGCTCGGGCGACAACCTGATAGTCGGATACGACACAACCGGCAGCAAGCTGACGATCTATGACAACGAAGTTTCCAACTACGAAGCAAGTATCGGATACGGCTTTGATAGCTCCGGCACGGTGGAGGTCACTGGTCCTGACGGTAACTGGGTAAACCACGGGACCATTTACGTTGGCAGAGGCTATGGGAGCACCGGCAATCTGATTGTTGACGGATATGCGAACGTCACTGGCAATGCTGGTATCGTGCTGGGCAACGCTGGCGGCACGGGTAATCTTAACATGTCGGGAAGGGATACGACCTTGGGCACGACCTTCATCGTTGTAGGCAATGGCGTCGCTGGCTGCAATGGTAACATGACCCTTGACGACGGTGCCACAGTTACCACCAGTTCCGGATCAAGTATCGGTAAAGACCTTGGCACCGGCACTGCAACCCTTACTGGTTCATGGACGAAATGGGAAAGCACCAGTTCCATAAATGTCGGTTACTATGGAACGGGCACTTTGACAATTGAAGATGGCGCAACCGTTACGAACACGACCTCAATGGTTGGGCACGGAAACTCATCGATGAACGGCACCGGTACGGTTACCGTCAGGGGAAGCAGTTCAAGCTGGACAAATAGTGGATCGCTTATCGTCGGTGGCTATTATGGCACCGGCACGCTGAACATTGAAAGCGGAGCAACAGTATCCAGCCTTTACGCCAAGCTTGGCGAACAATCACACTCCAGCGGCACGGTGACAGTCAGCGGTGCTGGCTCCAGATGGACGAACACAAACTACATCTACGTAGGTGGCAGCAGCAGTGGCACCCTGAACATTCTGAACGGTGGCAAGGTAACAAGTTCCAGTGTCACCCTTGGGCTATCGTCAGGATCAACCGGCACGGTGCTCGTTTCTGGCAATGGCGCTATCTTGGATATCACTAACACTTTGACCATCGGGAGTGCGGGAACAAGCACGCTGACGATCGAAAACAACGGCCTCGTCGTCGCAGGCGCTCTCAGTTTGCAAGCTAACGGCAGCATATACCTCAAGGCTGGCTTCCTGTTTCTTACGGGTAATGATGACGAGGCCGCGCTGGACGAATTGCTTAACGCCGGCACTTCGATATACGCGTGGAACGGTATCGAGTATGAACTGGTTACATCCAGCGAATCCGCCCTGATTTCTTGTGCTTATTACGACCACGTCGAGGATAACGATGTGGTAAGGTCGTATGGTTATAACGGTTACGGCACACTGCTAACTTCGGTTTACTCAGTCCCCGAACCGGCTACGTATGCGCTCTTCGGCGGCCTCGGTGCGCTGGGCATGGCGATGTGTCGCCGCCGCAAAAACGCCTCCCGATAGGGCAAACACGGCACACGCCATCAAAAACGGCTCCGAAACTTCAGGTTTTGGAGCCGTTTTGTTGACGAAGAACATATGGAGCGTTTTGAAATAGAACTCCCGTCGGAACGCGGACGTCTTTCTGGCTAAAAACCAGCCATTCGGCTCTGCGAATCCCGATTCACCTCGCCTCATGTTCTGATTTTTATCTCAGAAATACATTCCGCCTCCTCGGTCCGTCTATTTCAAAACGCTCCCTTGCAAGGGCAGGATTGCACCCAGTGCGCGCAAGCCTTACACTTGCGTGCTTTAACCACTTTATTCGTATAAACAATCATGGCCGCAAACTGCACCGATTACGAACCGTCCCGCATCGAACCTCTCTGGCAGAAGTACTGGGCGGACAACAATACCTTTGTCGCGAAGGACTTTGACTCTACGCGCCCGAAATATTTCGCAATGGCCATGTACCCATACCCATCGGGGCACGGCCTGCACGTCGGCCACAGCGAAAACTACACCGCAACGGACCTTCTCTGCCGCTACAAGCGCGCGCGCGGCTTCAACGTGATGCAGCCCATGGGCTGGGACGCCTTTGGCCTGCCCACGGAGCAGACCGCCGTCGAGACGGGCGTCCACCCCCGCGAAGTCACGCGCAAGAACGTGGCCACCTTCAAGCGCCAGCTTAACGCGCATGGCTTCGGCATAGACTGGACCCGCGAAATCAACACCACGGACCCCCAGTACGTGCGCTGGACCCAGTGGATATTCGCCCAACTTTTCAAGCACGGCCTTGCCTACGTGGACGAGCGCCCCGTGTGGTGGTGTCCGGCTCTGGGCACAGTGCTGGCCAACGAGGAAATCGTTGACGGCAAGAGCGAACGCGGCAGCCACCCGGTGGAGCGCCGCGCCCTGCGCCAGTGGGTCTTGCGCATCACTGCCTACGCCGAAAAGCTGCTCGAACGCCTCGAAGGCATCGACTGGCCCGAGTCCACCAAAGCCAAGCAGCGCAACTGGATAGGCAAGAGCGAAGGCGCGGAAATCACCTTCGCAATCGAAGGGCTTGACGAGAGCCTGACCGTCTTCACCACCCGTCCGGACACCCTCTGCGGGGCCACCTACATGGTTGTCGCGCCGGAACATCCCCTTGTCGCCAAGCTGACAAGCGCGGATAAAAAGGCCGAAGTCGAAGCCTACGTAAAGGCCGCCTCCACCAAGAGCGACATGGACCGCACCGACCTTGCCAAGGGCGAGAAGACGGGCGTATTCAGCGGCTCTTACGCGGTGAACCCGATAAACGGCGCGAAGATCCCGATCTGGATAGCCGACTACGTCCTCATGGGCTACGGAACAGGTGCCATCATGGCAGTGCCCGCCCACGACGAACGCGACTACGAGTTCGCAACGAAGTTTGAAATCCCGATTATCCGCGTCATAGAAAAGCTCGACGCCGAAGGCCACGAAGCGCCGCTGCCCTTCTGCGTGTATGGCAAGCTCGTCAACTCCGGCAAGCACACGGGCCTTTCCAGCGCAGAGGCAAAGAAAGCCATCGTGGCCGACCTCGAAGCGCAGGGCATCGGCAAGCTCGCCATCAACTACAAGCTCCGCGACTGGCTCTTCTCGCGCCAGCGTTACTGGGGCGAACCCTTCCCGATCGTCTGGGTCAGCGAGGCGGACTTTGCCAAGGCGTCGGGCGAAGTGAAGGCATTCCTGCCCGAAGCGCCGATCACCTTCGTTCAGGACGGCGAAGTGCAGTACGCCCTGCCCGTGCCGCCGAGTCAGCTCCCCCTCCAGCTCCCCGAGACGGACAATTTCCAACCCTCCGGCAACGGCGAAAGCGCCCTTGGCCGCTGCACCGAGTGGCTCAACATCTGGTTCAATGCCGCCACGGGCGAAGCCGTCCCCGCGAGCGAACCCAGGCCCGAAGGCGCGGAGTGGGTGAGGGGCCGCCGCGAGACCAACACCATGCCCCAGTGGGCAGGTTCCTGCTGGTATCACCTGCGCTACGTGGACCCCAATAACGACAAGGCCCTCATCGACCCGAAGTTGAACGACTACTGGGGCAGCCCCGATTACTACATAGGCGGGCCGGAGCACTCCGTATTGCACCTGCTCTATGCGCCCTTCTGGCACCTCTTTCTGCACGACATAGGCGCTGTCACCGTTCGCGAACCCTATCCCCGCCTTGTGCACCAAGGCATGGTATTGGGCGAGAACAACGAGAAAATGTCCAAGAGCCGCGGCAACGTCATCAACCCCGACGCCGTCATCAAGGAAAGCGGTGCCGACGCCATGCGCCTGTACCTCATGTTCATGGGGCCGCTCGAAGACGACAAGCCTTGGAACACCAAGGGCATAGAGGGCATCACACGCTTTTTGCGCCGCCTCTGGCGCGACATTATCGACATCGAAGGCAAGGTTTCTGCCAAATACAGCGCCGATGCGGGCGAGTCCAAGGCATTCCGCAAGGTCTTGAACGAGACGATCAAGAAAGTGACCGACGACTGCGAAAGAGGCCGCTACAACACGGCGATCTCGCAGATGATGATCTTCATGAACGCCCTTGCCAAGGAAGAGGCCGTCAAGCTGGCATCCATCAAGGACTTCCTGAAGCTGCTCGCCCCATTTGCCCCGCACATCGCGGAGGAACTCTGGGAGCGACTCGGCGAAAAGCCCAGCATTGTCGATGCAGGCTGGCCGACTTACAACGAGGCAGAAATGGTGGAGGACGAGGTGATGCTCGGTATCCTCATCAACGGCAAGCCGCGCAGCGAAGTGAGAATCGCCCGCGACGCGGACGAAGCCACCGCGCTTGCACTGGCCAAGGCCGACGAGAAGGCGCAGAGCTTCATCGAAGGCAAGTCCGTGCGAAAGGTCGTTTACGTCCCGGGCAAGATTATCAACCTTGTCGTCGGCTAGGCCCACTCGGTCCGCAATAAAAGTCGGACGGCTCGATAAGGGGCAATCCGCCGCGAAAGGCCGCAGCTTGAAAAGGCTGCGGCTTTTTTGCGCAGACCTGTAATGCACATTGCACATATGCAGCATACCCACTAGGTTTTCCAACGCAATGAACTACCCCTCCATTCACTCAATGCTACCGCTTGCCTGTGTACTCATGGCAAGCCCCTCCCAAGCCATGACGCTTGCAAGCATGAGCTGTGAAAACAGCCAGCTACATGTCGAATGCGTCATATCAGATTACAGCCCCGCCGCCATACACTCGGTCAAGCTGCCCGTTCTTGCCGAAGAGCCTGAAAGCGACCTGTCCGTAGGCATATTCGTTGCCCCGGGCGGTCAGGTGGGCGGCGCGATAGGCGGCAAAAGCGGAGACGCCAAACTGTTCTCCGACAGCATAAAACTCTCCACTTTTGAGGGCGCAAAAATCTCCGCCAAGCCCACTTGGAGCTACGTTCGGGTTGACGCCAACGACGCCTGCTTCTACCTCGACCCAGAACAGGACCAGCCCGAGGGCATATTGCCCCCGCAGGCTGAGTTCCGCATGGAAAAGGCGAATCTGGACCTGTTCGCAGCCTGCACAACGGCTACGCCCGAAGAACCCAACGCGCACGCCCTGTTCCGAATCGACATAGATGCGAGCGGCAAGGCTGTATCCGCTACGGCTCTTCAGGACTTTGGCAAAAAGAACGCCGAAATGCTTCTTACGCCAATGCTTGCAAGTATGCCCTTCAAGCCCGCCACAGTGGACGGCAAGCCCGTCCCATGCAGCATAGTAATGTCCATCAAGGCCCTGCCAAATTCCGACCTAGCATCAAAAGTTCCGCTATTCATGAGCGAAGGTTCCGCGCAGCCCCTGCCCGTCCTTCCAATTCCGTATGCGGGAGAGGCAGAGAAGCTCGTCAAATGCTACTTGGACATGGACTCGTCAGGCATGGTGAAGTCCGTGCGCGTCGCTCCCGAGACTGACACCGGAATCGCGCTCGAAATAATCAAAAAGCTGCGCAACTGGGGCAACCCGGCGCATTTCGAGTGGGATAACAAGATGCCTGTCGCCGTTGTCACGCTAAAGCTAGTCCCCGGGCAGAAGGAGCTTGTGCTCGCCGAGGCTCCGCGACCGATAGGGTTCAAGGCCCCAAGTGTGGAAAAGCACGGCTTCTTCGGTTTCAACGGGCTAATCATCGGAAAATTTGAAAACGTCGTTGCCACATACACGATTTTGCCCTCCGGCAAGATTCTCGATTACAAGACAATCTCGGAAAGCAGCAGCAAATACGCTGGTCGCATCGAGGGCATGATTGAAGACAGCAAGTTCAACCCCGCCATTGTCGAGGGAGAGCCTGTCAGTTGCATGATTACGCAGCGTAGCGCCCTGTTGATACAGGAGTGGTGGGTGAACAGCGATTCGCTCAAGTGGTAAGCCACATCAAGGCACCGCTAACAACTGGTTTCGTAGCAGAGAAATCTAGGTTGCCAGAGGTGGCTTCAACGGAGTTACTCCGCAAAGGCGGCGTGTCGGCAAACGGCACGCCGTTTTTTGTGCAATCCAAATCAAGATGCGCGAGGCGCCGACTTGCCCAGCCTCGCGCAATATCTTGCGCCAAGGCAGCGTTCCGCGCTTTCCCTGCGGCCCTCTTTGGGTTAACATTCAGTCCTCTTACGTAACTGTATAGACCGAACAGGACTTTTTATGGCAACACCGGAGTTTCACTATCAGGACACTTACCCGCTGGGTAAGGACGACACCGAATACCGCCTCGTATCGAAGGACTATGTGTCTGTTACCGAGTTTGAAGGGCAGCAGATTCTCAAGGTCCAGCCCGAGGCGCTAACTTTGATCGCCCAGCAGGGCTTTCACGACATCGCGTTCTTTCTTCGCGAAAAGCACCTTGAGCAGGTCGCCGCGATTTTGAAAGACCCGGAGGCATCCGACAACGACCGCACCGTTGCGCTAACGATGTTGCGCAACGCGGAAGTCTCCTCGATGGGCGTACTGCCTTTCTGTCAGGACACCGGCACCGCCATCATCATGGGCAAGAAGGGCCAGAACGTGTGGACCGGCGCGGACGACGCCGAGGCGCTATCGCGCGGCGTTTACAACACCTACACGGGCGACAACCTGCGCTACTCGCAAACGGTGGCTCTGGACATGTTCAAGGAAAAGAACACCGGCACGAACCTGCCCGCCCAGATAGACCTCTACGCGACAAAGGGCGACGAGTACAAGTTCCTCTTCGTTGCCAAGGGCGGAGGAAGCGCCAACAAGACCTACCTCTATCAGGAGACCAAGGCTCTGCTCGCCCCGGGCAAGCTGGAAGCCTTCCTCGTGGAAAAGATGGGCACGCTCGGTACCGCAGCCTGTCCGCCTTACCACATCGCAATAGTCATAGGCGGAACTAGCGCCGAAACCTGCCTCAAGACGGTGAAGCTCGCCAGCGCGAAGTATTACGACTCTTTGCCAACCTCCGGTAACGAGCATGGCCGCGCCTTCCGCGACGTGGAGCTTGAAAATCGCCTTCTCGAATACACCCGCAAGCTCGGCTACGGCGCGCAGTTCGGCGGCAAATACTTTGCCCTTGATATTCGCGTAATCCGCCTGCCCCGCCACGGCGCGAGCTGTCCGGTCGGCCTTGGCGTATCCTGCTCTGCGGACCGCAACATGAAGGCCAAGATTAACAAGGACGGCATCTGGGTGGAGAAGCTAGAAACGCATCCCGCACGCTTCATCCCCGCCGAATTGCGCGAAGTGGGCGAGGGCGACGCGGTGAAAATCGACCTCAACCGCCCGATGAAAGACATCCTCGCGGAACTGTCCAAGCATCCGGTCAAGACCCGCCTTTCGCTCTCGGGAACAATCGTCGTGGCGCGAGACATCGCTCACGCAAAGCTCGGCGAGCGCGTGGAAAAGGGCGAAGGCCTTCCGCAGTACATCAAGGATCATCCCGTGTACTACGCTGGTCCGGCCAAGCAGCCCGCTGGCAAGCCGTCCGGCTCCTTCGGCCCGACAACCGCAGGCCGCATGGACAGCTACGTTGGCATGTTCCAGAAGGAGGGCGGCTCGATGGTCATGATAGCCAAGGGCAACCGCTCCAAGGCAGTTACAGACGCCTGCAAGGCTTACGGCGGCTTCTACCTCGGCTCGATTGGCGGTCCCGCCGCACTGCTTGCCGAGAACAACATCAAGAAGGTGGAGCTGCTCGAATACCCGGAGCTTGGCATGGAAGCGGTCTGGAAGATCGAAGTGAAAGACTTCCCGGCGTTCATCCTCGTCGACGACAAGGGCAACGACTTCTTTGACGAGATCCGCGAGGCTTGCGCCACCTGTGTGAAAGGCATAGCAAACGGCAAGGCTGGCTCGTAAGAGCGTTGCCTCGAATGCCTCGTCTCTCTTCATGAAGGGGCTTGTGAAAGACCCGTCATCGGACTTGTTCCGGTGGCGGGCTTTTTGTTGCGGCCTTTCGGGCGCTTGTGCATGTTCATGGGCGTGAACTCAAGGGAACGCTTTCTCGCCGCCGCCAGATGTGAAGACGTGGACCGCGCGCCGATTTGGATAATGCGGCAGGCCGGGCGTTACCTGCCCGAATACAGGGCATTGCGTGCAAAGAGCAGCTTTCGCGACATGGTGCGCACGCCGGAGCTTGCCGCAGAGGTCACGCTTCAGCCGATGCGCCGCTTCGGTCTGGACGCCGCGATAGTGTTCAGCGACATCCTCGTTGTTCCCGAGGCCATGGGCCTTGCCTATACGCTAAACGAGGGCGAGGGCATCCGTATGGACTTCGCACTTGAAGGTGCCCGGCAGGTGGAGGCATTGGTTTCGGACGAGTCTGTCGTGCGCGAGCGCCTTGCCTACGTGGGAGAGGCTCTGCGTCTTGCGCGTGCCGAGCTAGGGCAGGATAGGGCACTACTTGGCTTTGCCGGTTCGCCCTGGACTCTTGCCTGCTACATGTGCGAAGGCGCCGGTGCCCGGGGGGGCGACTTTAGCCGTGCAAAGCGCATGTATTACGAAAGCCCCGCGCTCTTTTCCCTTCTCATGGAGAAGCTCTCGGATGTTGTCGCAACTCACCTTGCCCTTCAGATAGAGGCTGGGGCGGACGCGGTGCAGATATTCGACTCATGGGCCGCGTCCTGCACGGGAGCGCATTACGGGGAAATGTCGCTTAACTGGATTTCGCGCATCATTTCGCGTCTTCCGCCGGAAGTGCCCGTCATTGTGTTTGCAAAGGGCATGGCCGCGTCCCATGCGGACTCTCTTGCCGCCACTGGCGCGCAGGTGCTTGGTGTGGACTGGACCTGCAACCTCGCGGATCTGGCGGAGCGTCTGCCCGCCGACCTAGCCGTTCAGGGCAACCTCGACCCTCTGCTTCTTGAGGGCGAGCCTGCCGTAGTTCGCCGCGAGGCCAGAGCGTTAATCAAGTCCATGCGGGGGCGAAAGGGGCACATCGTAAACCTTGGGCACGGCATCCGTCCCACGGCGCGAATAGACGCGGTCGAGGCTCTTGTGCAGGCTGTGGCAGAGGCGTAGGGAGCTGTCGTCATAGTTATTGAATTGCCGTTGCGTCTTTGCCGTTCGTACGCAACAAGGGCCGGTTCGCGTTGAACCGACCCTTGTGAAAGTAGAACCAAGTCTGTCTTGCGCTTAGGCGTGTGCCTTGCGGCGGCGTGCCACTGCGTAACCGAGCACTGCGAGGCCGCCGAGCATGGCGTATGTCGAGGGTTCGGGAACTGCTGTCAGAATGGTGTAGCCGCCAAGGTCGCTATAGATGCCGCCTGTGAGCTCAAGTCCGTCGGCGTCTGTATCGCAGTAGGCCAGCGTGTACTTGTCAACGGTAGCCGTTACCCAGCTGGAGCTTGTGAGGTCCCAGCAAAGTATGCTCCCGTCTGTAAGGTAGCCGTTGAGCAAGGCCAATTGATCTCCGGCAAGTGCCAGATAAGCGCCGCTGATTCTTACCGAGCTGCCCGAAGCGATGTCGAGCGCGTTCGCCTTGACGAGCGAACTGTCTTCCATCGTAAGGCTGTTTGCGTTGCCCGAGACGCCCACGTAAAGAGTTCCGCCGACGCTCAGGATGCTGTCCTGCCCGCTGATATTCAGCACGTTGCCAGCGGCGGAAAAACCGACTCTAACAAGGTTACTGATGGTGACGCTGCTTGCGCCGCTAATGTTGAGAGTGTTGTTGGTCCCACCCCCCAGGCCGAAAAACAGGTCGTTCGCGATGACAGAGGCTCCGCTCTGAATGTTCAGGGTGTTTCCCGATCCGGTACCGCCAACCACAAGCGAATAGGTGCTCATGCTGGCGTTGTTTCTAACGGTCATCGTGTTATTGTTGCCGCTATTGCCAACGTAGATGCTTCCCGACGTGCCGGTTGTGAGAGCTCTGGAGCCTGTTCCGTCAACAGTGAGCGAGTTGTTGTTGCCGTCGCTCATGTAGCCAACATAAATGTTTCCACCTGACAGAGTTCCGCCGGAGCTGATCTGCATTGTATTGTTAATGCCTTGGTAACCAACGGCTACATAGCCGCTGGCGGCTACTGTCGAGCCGGCGCCGCTAATTGTGACACTGTTTCCTTCAGAGTCGCTGGTAGTGCCCAGTACGAGATTTCTCGTGCTGAGATAGGCCCCGTCCAAGACGGACGCGCCGTTGCTGTCACCCCGGTAGCCAACAGTAAAATCGCCACGGTTGATATAGTTCGTGCCAGCACCTGTCACAGTGACGGAGTTGCCGTTGGCTGCGGTATAGGTGCCTAACGTTGTTTTCTTGGAGATAAAAAGCGCGCCATCGGATACCGTGACGGAGTTGTCTTCTCCGTAATATCCGACAAGTAACTCCGTGCTGATGTTGGCGAAGGAGTCGGCACCTGTAACAGTTACGCTGTTTGTGTCTCCATCGCTGCCGACATACAAATTGGCGCTTGTTAGCGAGCCGCCTGCTTCGACGCTCAGGGTATTGTTGTAGCTTTCCGAAGCATAACCCAAGTAAAGGCTGCTGCCTACATCAAGTGACGAACCGGCACCTGTAACCGTGATTTGGTTGCCCGTGCCGGAGATTGCGGAAACGGTAAAGCTATCGTCAACAGCGAGATAGCCGCCGTTCTGGATTGTCAGAACGTTGTTGTTGCTAGTGGTGCCCAAAATGGCGCTGGTGTCCGTGAACACGCCGCCGTCCAGCACGAAGTCTTCTGCGCCTCCGTTGTCCATTGTGGCGGCCACATCAGCCGAGAATAGTGAGCTTGTGGACAGGACGCCTGCCGCGAAGGCGAATGCCAGGCCCTGTTTGCGAGTGAGTGGTGTAAGCATAAGGAGAGTATATGTTTTTTTAGGGCAACCCTACAGTGTGAGAATAGATACTATATTCCCCTTCACGTCAAAAGCTATCAGACAAATTATTATCGAAAGGGAAGATTGAAGATTTATTAGCAAAGTCCCTTCGTTCCTTTTCGTTTCGCATCGTTGCTTGTGCTTTCCGCATCATACCCCTAGCATTGCGGCCTACACAATGAGTGCGCACTTCGACACCGCGCTTTTGCGCAAATACGATCGCCCCGCACCGCGCTATACCTCGTATCCGACGGCGCTTCAGTTCAGCGCGGAGGCGAGTCGCGAGGCTTTGTTGGCGGAGCTTGGCGCTGGCGAAGGGCCTTTGTCCCTGTATGCACATCTGCCGTTTTGCGAGTCGCTTTGCTGGTTCTGCGCATGCAGCACTTTTATCACGCGCAACCGTGAAAGCGCAGACCCATACATAGCCGCTCTTGAAAGGGAGATGGACATATATCTACCCCTTATAAAGGAAGGCAGGCAGGTAGAGCAGCTTCACTTTGGCGGCGGCTCTCCCAATTTCTTTACTCCGGACAGGCTGGACCGCGTGTGCGCTGCCATACGCGAACGCTTCAGTTTTACTTCGGACGCAGAACTGTCCGTGGAGCTGGAGCCGAGGCTTCTCGAAATCGAGCATCTGGACATCCTTCGCAATCACGGCTTCAACCGCGCAAGCATCGGCATTCAGGACAGCGACCCCGCCGTACAGGAGGCCATACACCGCGTGCAACCGGTGGAAATGAACCTGCGTGTGATGGGCTGGCTTCGCGAGAGGGGGTTCAATTCCGTCAACGTTGACCTGATGTATGGCCTGCCCGGGCAGACGCCCGAAAGCTACGCGCGCACGCTGGACCATGTCCTGTCGCTTGAGCCGGATCGCGTTGCAGTGTTTAGCTACGCGCACGTCCCGTGGATGAAACCCGCGCAGAAGAACCTTCTGCGCGCCGGTCCTCTGCCCGGGGCGGAAGAGAAGTTCGCCCTGCTGAACCTTGCCGTGGAGAGGCTGACCGGCGCGGGCTACGTGTTTATAGGGTTGGACCATTTTGCCAGGCCCGACGACGAGCTATGCAAAGCGCAGCGCGAGGGCACGATGCAGCGCAACTTTCAGGGTTACAGCACGCGGGCAGGCGCTGAAATGCTGGCCGTGGGCGTCACTTCCATCGCGCAGACGCGGCGCAGCTACCGCCAGAACTACCACTCGCTGGAAAAGTATTACGAGGAAATCGCCGCCGGGCGCCTGCCAGTGGAGCGGGGCGTGCTGTTGAGCGAGGACGATCTTTTGCGCCGAACTGTGATAATGCGCGTGATGTGCGACGTGTCTCTGGACTATGCAGCCATGAGCGCCTTGGCGGGGGTGGACTTCAAGACGCATTTCGCGCCGGAGCTTGCCGCGATGGACGAGATGGAGGCGGACGGCCTGCTCAAGCGGCACGAGGACCGCCTTGAAATAACGCCCATAGGACGCCTGCTTGTGCGCAACATAGCTATCCTCTTCGACCGCCATTTCAAGAGCGGAGAAAAGCGCCATTCCCGCTCGGTGTAGAGCGCGAATCTATTGTCGCCGTTTATTCGGCCTCAGGCAGGGCCTTTGCGATGTCTTCGCACACCTTGTCAATGGCTTCGCCCAGAGAGCGTGCAAGGCTGGCCCAGTCTGTGCCGTCCCAGGTGCCGTCGTGCTTGAATGCCAGAGTCCGGGGGTAGCCCTCCACGTCTTGCGCTTCTATTACGACGCGACCGCTTACGTGCACTGAACCGTCCACATCGCCCTCGAAGCGGTCGAACTGCACCGTCACCTGCACAGGGCAGGCACTTCCCGCCCAAGGGTAGCGGTCCACATTCTCTGCGCCCAGCCGGGCAGAGAGTCGTTCCGTAATAAGGCGCGTTGCCGCGCTTTCAAGCCGTTCGCCCCAGAGGTTGAAGTCGCTGTAAACTATCTCCGCCCCGTTCCTTCGCAGGGCAATTTTCGGCCCGCGCAAATAGTCCGGCAGCTCCACGGCGCGAATGCCCGTGCGCGGCGCGTTGGCCAGCCTTTCGAGGCTCTTTTCCGGTGCCACGGGCACGAAGAAGCGCGCCCCGTCGGCAACTGGCGTCGAATTGATGCAAGAGGACAAGGCGAGGGCCGCGAGGGCGCCAAAAGCAGCGATGGACTTTCTCATTTGCTTGAATTGGGTTTCTGCCTGCCGCCGATAATGGCGTTGGGATTGCGTTCGAGAAAACTCGTAAGGTCTCGCGCGGCACGGGCAGCCGCAGTCAGTTCGCGCAAGGCCGCGTCGAGGCTCATCATGGTGCGCGAATTGTCCGACACGCCCTCTTTAAGCGCATTGGCGGCCACTTGTATGGACAGAAGCGTCGCGTTGATGTTGGCGCTCAGCTCCTCGATTTGAGCGGGCAGGGGACCTGCGCTCTGTTCAAGTTTGGCCGTAAGGGCCTGAAGGTTGCGCATCGTCTGCGAAGCGTCCTCCAACATGCGGGTAAGCTCCGGCGATGAGGCGAGGCTTGTTACGGAATTGGCCGCGCTTTTCACGCTTTGGCTGATTCCCGCCGCGTCCACGTCCTTCAAGAGCGCGTTTGTCCGCTCAAGCGTTGCGTTCAAGTTGTCCGAAATGCGTTTGAAATCTATCTGGCGCACATTGTCCGCCACCTCGAAGGCAAGGTCTCCGATCGCATCGAAGGGCGATGCGATTGTGGGGATTTCCGGGTAGATCTGCTCTTCCTGGAAGAACTCAGGAGGGGGCGGATTCGGTTTATAATCCAGCTCGATGTACAACATGCCGCTTATCAGGCTGTCCCACTGCATCTGGGCGCGCATTCCGTTGGCAATCTCGCGCTGGAGAACCTTAGGCTCGTCAAGTTCCATGCCAAGGCGGTCCAGCTCGATATCGACAAACACCGGAATCTCTGTGGAGAGTTCGTCCTGATTCCAGCGTATGCGTATGTCGCTAACCTGCCCCACGGGCACGCCCTTCCACTTCACCTTGGCTCCCACGTTCAGGTTGTTGACCGAGCTGGGGAAGTAGATGACGAAAGTCTGCCTGGCCGTGAAGGAGCGGAACGAGCCGATGAGCGCCATGGCCACAAGGGCCAGAAAGACGCCCACTACGACGAAGGCTCCAACGTAGAGCGGATTTGCCTGTTTGCTCACTGTGATAGTGGTTTGGGTGAAAAAGTCGTGCTTATCAAGCCTTGTCCGGCACTTCGGCGTCGCGACAGAAGAAACGGCGTATGCTTTCGCTTGGCGGATTGTCGCGCAAATCCTTCGGGTGGCCTTCTGCGGCAAGGGTGCGCGTTTGCGCGTCGAGGAACAGCGCCTTGTCCACAATCGAGAAAATACTGGGCAATTCGTGCGTCACGATTACTACCGTGGCCCCCGTGCTGGCGCACACTTGCAGAATAAGATCGTCGAGGCGTTTGGAGCTAACCGGGTCCAGCCCTGCCGAAGGCTCGTCAAAGAAGAGCACCTCGGGGTCGAGCGCAAGGGCGCGGGCCAGCGCCGCGCGCTTTCTCATCCCGCCGCTAATGTCCGCCGGTGCGTAGTCTTCAAAGCCCGCAAGGCCGACGAGGGCGAGCTTCAGCTCCACAATCCGGCGCACGTCCGCGGGGGGCAACCTCGTATACTGTTCCAGAGGCAGGGCGACGTTCTCTGCCAGTGTCATGCTGCTCCACAGTGCGCCCTGCTGGTAAGTCACGCCAAAGCGTCGCAGCATTTCGGCCCGCTCCGCCGTGCCTGCGTTTGTAAAGCTCTTCCCGTTGTATAGGATCTCGCCCTTTGCCGGTTCCAGAAGCCCTATCATGTGGCGCAACAGCGTGCTCTTGCCGCAGCCGGAGCCG
>JAFGLA010000029.1 GCA_016928295.1 Opitutales bacterium | reverse complement strand
TTGCGCTTCATGGGGGAGATTTTGAAGTCACTCGGCGCGTCTGTCGAAAAGACAGCCCCGGGCGTTTACAAGATCCGCGCTAGGCAAATAGGGCACGTCGCCCCGTACGAGCTGGTTCGCAAGATGCGCGCCTCGATCTGCGTTCTCGGCCCCTTGGTTGCCCGCCAGCGCCGCGCCAGAGTATCCATGCCAGGGGGCTGCGTTATCGGTATGCGCCCCATCGACCTGCACCTCAAGGGCCTTGCCCGCCTTGGCTGCAAAATCGGCGTTCACAGCGGCTACGTTGAAGTGGATGCGTCCGAACTTGGCGGCAACTACGTCTTCCTTGGCGGGCGGCAGGGGCCGACAGTCACCGGAACTGCGAACATCGTGATGGCGGCTGTGCTTGCGCCTGGCATCACGCGCATTGAGAGCGCCGCCTGCGAACCTGAAGTACAGGACCTCTGCGACATGCTCGTCAAAATGGGCGCGCAGATCGAGGGCATCGGCAGCCACTATTTGAAAATCACCGGCGTTGAGGCCCTTCACGGCTGCACGCACCGCATTTTGCCGGATCGCGTCGAGGCGGGTACCTTGCTCATCGCCGGTGCCATTACTAGAGGCGTCGTAACGGTGGAAAACGTCATCCCCGGGCACATGCGTTCGCTTATCGACAAGCTGGAAGAATGCGGCGTCGCTTGCGAATGGGATTCCGACGGGCAGTGGATACGCGTCGATGGGCGCGGCGAGCGCAAGCCTGTTGACATAGTCACCCTGCCGCACCCGGGCTTTCCCACGGACTTGCAGGCACAAATGTGCGCCATGATGGCGATTACGCCCGGGCTTTCGATTGTTACAGAGCGCATTTACCCGAACCGCTTCATGCACGTGCCCGAGCTTGCCCGAATGGGGGCCGACATTGCCATAGAGGGGGCGAGCGCGATTATTCACGGCGTGGAGTCCCTGTCTGGCGCTCCGGTGATGGCTTCGGATCTTCGCGCCAGCGCGGCTCTTGTCCTTGCAGGGCTTGCCGCGTCGGGCGACACCTGGGTGCAGCGTATCTACCACCTCGACCGCGGTTACGAACGCCTCGACGCGAAGCTGCGTTTGCTGGGTGCCACAATCGAGCGCCTTCCCGTGGAGGCCATGCCAGTTTCCTACATCGAGGACTAGGTAGCGTCTGCTTGTATCGGGCGGCTGGTATTGTCGCTCGTAGCGTTTGCTCAATCCTGTGTTTCTCTTCGGGCTTTCGTTGCCTTGTGGCGCGTTTATCCTTATTGCTAGTCACCATTATGTTATCCGCGCGTGTAATTCCATGTCTGGACGTAAACAAGGGCCGCGTTGTCAAGGGGGTCAACTTTGTGGACCTTATCGACGCTGGGGACCCCGTGGAGGCCGCGAAGGCATATGAGCTGCAAGGCGCGGACGAACTCGTGTTTCTGGACATCACCGCTTCGAGCGAGAACCGGGGTATAATGCTGGACGTAGTGCGCAAGACTGCGGACCAGTGCTTCATGCCCCTGACTGTGGGCGGCGGCCTGCGCAGTGTGGAGAACATCCGCGAGATGCTCAACGCGGGCGCGGACAAGGTCAGCTTGAATACTGCCGCGGTGCTGAACCCGGATCTGGTGTCCGAAGCCGCCTCGTTTTTCGGCAATCAGTGTATCGTCGTTGCAATCGACGCCAAGCGCGTCGGCCCGGGCCAGTGGCACGTATTTACCCACGGCGGGCGCAACGACACGGGGCGCGACGTAGTCGATTGGGCGCGCGAGGTCGTGCGCCGCGGCGCCGGAGAGTTGCTTTTGACCAGCATGGACTGCGACGGGACAAAGGACGGCTACGACATTGAGCTAACCCGCACGGTGAGCGAGGCCGTCGAAGTTCCCGTAATCGCAAGCGGGGGCGTGGGTAATCTTGAACACATGGCCGACGGGATACTAAAGGGCAAGGCGAGCGCGGTGCTCGCAGCGTCGATTTTTCACTTCGGCACCTACACTATTTCGCAGGCCAAGGAGCACCTGAAGGAGCGCGGCATTCCGGTCCGGCTCTAGCAGGGCCAATCTTAAGGATTTATCAATGGATAATGCAGCACCCATCGCAGAGTCCGGCAGCGTTAACATCATTGTTGCCTGCGACGAGAACCGCCTCATCGGGCGCAATGGGCGTCTGCCTTGGCGTATACGCGAGGATTGGCTCTGGTTCATGCGCAACATCGAAGGCGGGGCCTGCGTGATAGGGCGCGTTTGCTACGAGGCGATGCTAGGCGGCGGTCATGTTAACGAGAAGCGGCGCTACTACGTAGTTTCACGCGACGAGTCGCTTGCCGGAGAGCATACGGAAGTCTTTTCATCCACTGCGGAAGCTCTGGCAGCGGCCAGAGCCTCGGGACGCCCCGTGTGGATCTGCGGCGGAGTAAGCATTTACGGCGAGTGCCTGCCCTTGGCTGACAGGCTGTATTTGACGCAGGTCCACCACACCTTTGAAGGCGATGCATGGATGCCCGACTGGAGCGGCCACTTCGGCAAGGAGATATTCAGGCGCGATTCCAGCGACTCCAAATACTCGTACAGCTTCATCGTAATGGACCGCTTCTAGGAGGGACGGGGGCGGCGCGCGCTCGACTTCTCTTTTGCTTTCTTTATTCCTCGGCTTCGTCTTCGCCGCTCTCTTCGCTTCCTATCAGTTCGGACAGGCTGCTGAAGTAGTTGCCAAAGCGCGACATGTCCGCCAGGCGGCCCACCGTGCCGTCGAACAGTTCCCGCTTTTGCTCTTTCAGCTTCTCGATGCGCTCCTCTATCGTGCCCGATGCTATCAGGCGGTAGATGAACACGGTGCGGTCCTGCCCGATGCGGTGTACGCGGTCTATCGCCTGTGCCTCCACGGCGGGGTTCCACCAGGGGTCCATCAGGAACACGTATTCAGCCGCGCTCAGGGTGATGCCCGTGCCGCCTGCCTTGAGCGAGACCAGCATGATGGCCGCGCCATCGCTGTTCTGGAAGCCCTGCACGGGCTTGTCGCGGTCCGGCGTGGAGCCTGTCAGCATGAACAGGGGCAGTTCCGGGAACTCATCCCTTATTACGCCTTCCACGCGGTGTAAAAGGCTTGCGAACTGGCTGAACACAACGGCCTTGCGCCCGTGCGCCACTAGCTCGTGCAGCTTGTCCACAAGGGCGAGGATTTTGCCGCTCTGCTGGGGGCTGCAATCTGTCCAAGGCAGAAGCCCCGGGTCGCAACAGGTCTGGCGCAGGCGGGTGAGCAGGGTGAAGAAAGGCAGGGTGCGCTCCTGAACGCTTCGCTTTAGGTCGTCGCCAAAGCTCGCCAGTCCTTCCTTGGCAAGGCGCTGATATTCGCTGCTCTGGAGCTGTGTGAGCGGGCAGCTCATTATGCTCTCGATCTTGGGCGGCAGCTCCGATGCGACTTCGCTCTTTGAGCGGCGCAATATGAACGGCGTCACCTGTTTGCGCAGCTTCTGGCGCAGGCTGTCGGGGTCGCTCGAAGCGAGTTTCTCCAGCCTTCCGCGCGTTCCCAGAAGGCCCGGCATCAGGAAGCGGAAAATGGTCCAAAGGTCCAGCTCGCGGTTCTCGACCGGAGTGCCTGTCACCGCGATGCGCCTTTCGGCCTTCAGCGACTGGCAGACCTGAGTCACCTTCGCGTCGGGGTTCTTGATAAACTGCGCCTCGTCCAGAATCACGTGCGCAAACTGGCGCGTCGCTGCGATGTTGCGGTGGCGGCGAAGCTGTGTGTAGCTGGCGACCCAGACTATCGCTTCGTCGCGCTCGGCCCAGTTGTTGCCGCTTTTGAGCGTTTCAACGCGCAGGTTCGGGAAGAACTTCATTGCCTCGCTCTTCCAGACGGGGACGACGCTCGCGGGGCAGACTATGAGGCTGGGCAGGATGGCCGCCTCCTGCTCCAAAGCGAGAAGAGAGAGCACCTGCACCGTTTTGCCAAGGCCCATTTCGTCGGCCAGCAGGCAGTGGCAGCCGTTGTCCAAAAGGTGGCGCATCCATGCCACGCCGCGCCTCTGGTAGGGGCGAAGAATCGCTGGCAGGGAAGGGGCCTCGCCCTCTTCGGGCATATGAAGGACTCTTTCGCGCCACGCTTCCAGCTCTGCGCTCAGTTCCAGGGGCAGGGCCTCGCTCTGGAACATCGAAAAGAGCATGTAGTAGGGGATGGGCGAGTCTTCGCTCACCGTTCCTTGCGCGTTCCAGTCCGCAAGGTCCGCGCTTTGGCCCGCGTCGATACGCAAGAGGCCAAGCTCTGGTGAAATTACAATCTGGCCCGGGCGGCGCATCATTGTGGCAGCGTGCGCCCTTTCGAGCACCTCTCCGTCAATCCATGCGTTCCAGTCCAGCCCAACGCCGCGTCCTTTGATTTCCTTGGCGCTTGCCTTGATGCTGACTTTGCGGATGCCTTCGGAGAAGTTTTGAAGGCGCGGGTCCGCCTCCACGTCGAACGCGCTGCGCCAGCGGGGCAGGTCGCGGCGGACAAAGGACGGGATGGCCGTCGCGTCGCGTAGCAGAAAGTCTCCCTTGCCTGCGCGGAAGCTGAAGCCCGCGTGCTTTGCCTTGCCGGTCAGGCGGATGAGCATCTCGCGTTTGCGCTCGTCGCTCTTTTCGTCTCCCCCTTTGCGAAGGGCTGCAAAGGCTGGCACTTCCTTCTGCCCCTCCATCCAGAACCCGCAAAGGCGCACCCCCTGCGGAGTCGCCGTAAG
>JAFGLA010000028.1 GCA_016928295.1 Opitutales bacterium | reverse complement strand
GGCCGACAAGGAATGGCTTGCGGAACTGTTCATCGTTTCCGCTGTCGAACTTGCGCCCACCGAGGGCGACATTTGCGTCGAAGCGCGCAAAGCCGGCGGCGAACGCTGCCCGCGTTCACTGCGCTGGGTACCCGAGCTTGTCGAAACTCCGTTCGGCAAAGTAAGCCCCAGAGATGCACGCGCACTTTCCGGTAACTAAATCTGATACAAACCTGGCCGATTACTCATTATCCCAATGGCAACCTCCAAGAAGAAGACTACCGCTGGCGACAAGAGCGACAAACCCGCTAAGAACAACAGCAAGGCTGCGCCCAAGGGCAAGGCTGCCACTGCGTCGTCGCCAACTGCAAAAGCCGTAAACAAGGAGTTGCCAAAGCCCGCTCAAGGCAAGGGCAAGGCCGCCAAGACGGACAGCAAACCCGCGACTTCCGTCGAAAAGACAGTCGAATCCATCAAGGCAATCGCAAGCGCGAAGACAGGCTCAGCGCCCGCCGCGCGCCCTGTCAAAAAGAGCATAGTGGCGGCCTTCACGATGGAAGACGTGCAGGAAGTTCTAAAGAACCGCCGCGAAGAAGCCCGCGAAAAGGCACAGAAAATCGAAGCCGCAGCCCGCAAGACAATCCCCGTGGTGGACCTTGCCCAACCCCAGCAGCAGCGAGTGCTCGGCGCGGCCACGCTGGCCGACATTCTCGGCTTCGGCTCCCCCGGCCCGTCTGCAAAGAAGATTGAGCCAGTGCAGGCAAAAGACGTTCCGGCCAAGTTCAAAAAGTATTACGACCTTCTCATGACCTTGCGCGACAAAGTAACGCGCAAGATTAACCAGCGCGGACGCATGGCCGAGAGCTTGGGCGGAAGCACGGAGTCCACCCTGCCCCCGCAGAACGACGAAGACGACAGCTTCGACCACGATTTCGCCCTGTCCCTTGTGGCCACGGAGCAGGAAGCACTTGTCGAAATCGACGCCGCTATCGAGCGAATCAACGACGGCACTTACGGAATCTGCGAAATCACGGGCAAGCAAATCCAGCCCGAGCGCCTCGAAGCAGTCCCCTTCACCCGCTATTCCGTGGACGGGCAGGCACAGTTCGAGCGCATGAACCGCCGCCGCACCCAGCGCACGACAACCTTCCTCGACTCCGCCGAAGACGCCAGCGCCTTTGCCGGAGATGATGCGGAAGAATAGGCTTTCGCACTCTATCCACCCGCATGAGGCGATTGCTCAAATACAGACTGCTTCTAATAATAACGGCACTGGTGATTCTGGCAGATCAGGCCAGCAAGCTCTGGATTGAACGCTGTTCGGGGCTGGAGCTTGGCGTTTACCCGCCATTCGACGGCTTCGTCATCATTCCCGACTTTCTAGCCATCGTTTACAACGTGAACGCTGGCGCGGCCTGGGGCATGTTTTCGGGCTTTGGCAAGCTGCTTGCTCTGTTCGGCCTTCTTGCGCTATGTGCGATATACTTCATGCGCAGGCATCTGGAGCTGCACAAGCTGCCCATGCAACTGGTCTTCGGCCTCAGCGTAGGCGGAATAATCGGCAACCTGCTCGATCGCGTCCGCATCGGACACGTAATCGACTTCATCGACGTAAACCTGGGATTTTACCGCTGGCCGACATTCAACATTGCCGACAGCGCAATGGTTGTCGGAGTAAGTATATACGTAGTAATTGGCATAATTGCGGATATCAAGGAGCGGAAGGCAGCGCGCAGAAGCAGCGACAATTCGTAAAGCCTGTTTACTTCATACCGGCGTTCAACACCCGCGCGACGCCGAAAGTGCAATTGCACATGCGCCGATTGCCGGATGGGTTGATTTTTCTACGGCTATCAGGCATATGTAACTGCATATGAAAAAATACTCCCTCCTGATATTGTCCCTTGCCCTCTGTCATTGCGTGTTTGCCGACACGATGATCATAAAAATGAAAAACGGCACCGAGCAGCATATCGACACGGATCAAATTGCAAGCGTCCGCTTCGAGGAAGACCAACGTGACTGGAGGGAGGACAAAAGGCCGAGGCGCGACGAGACACCCAAACCGCACCAAAGAAGCCCCCGCAAGGAACTGAGCATGCGTTCCGACGCGTGGGACTCCGTGGCGGGCAACTGGGAATGGAGAGACGGCAAGGCATTCTGCCGCAGCGCAGGCGGGACCGACTACATCGGCTACCGCGCCCTGTACCGCGGCTTCGAGATGCGCAACGGCGTAATAGTAGCCAAGATGCGCGTTGGTGACAAAGGGGCGCTTAACGACGTAGGCATCCTGTTCAGAATGCAGGACAGCGGCAACGGCTACGGACTGAGAATACAGAAAGACGGCTACATATCCCTTCGCAAAATCAACAAAGGCAAGGGCAACCACATTCACGACGTTCGCGCATCCATAGTCCCCGGGCGCGATTACACGGTGAGGGTGGAGCTGAACGACAACCACATCATGGTCTATCTGGACGGAAAACTCGTCATAGATAGAAACGACGACCGCTTCCTCAGCTCCGGAAAAGTCGGCATCATGCAGGACCGGGGCAACAATGGCTCGATAAGCGAAATCTCCGTCGAAAGCGACGACTAGAACAGATTGCGTTTAAATGGAGGCGCCCTCCATTCGATTCGTGTTTATCCAAATCGACAGCAGGAAGCTGTTGCAGTTTAGCATTCTAGCGTAAATAATTTGTCAATGAGCGCTGTATTCTGCTTTGGAGAAGTTCTCTGGGACTGTATGCCCTCGGGGCTGTTTCTTGGAGGAGCGCCCCTGAACGTAGCCTCGCACCTTGCACGCCTTGGGCTAAAGGCAGGCATGGTCTCGGCCGTGGGGGACGACATTCTTGGCGCTGAGGCAATCCAACGCATGGAATCCAACGGCGTTGACTCCCGTTACGTGGCAGTAATCAAAGGCAAACAGACGGGCAGCGTGTCCGTTAACCTCGATAACAAAGCGAACGCCACATACAAGATACGCGAAGATGTTGCGTGGGATCATATCCCGCTCTACGAAGGACTTACAAACGAACTTGTAGGCACATCAGCAATTGTCTATGGAACTCTCGCCATGCGCTCGCCGGAGAACCTGCGCGTATTGGAAGCCTTGCTCGAAGTGGAGTGGCCAATGCGCGTTTACGATGCAAACCTGCGTGCCCCTTACTACTCCATAGAACAAGTGCTCACCCTTTCGCGCTTTGCAGACCTTTTCAAGTGCAACGAAGACGAAGCGCGAGAGCTGTGCGGAGCCTCCGACGCGGTGCCGCCGGAAGCCCTGCTAAGGAAAATTGCCGACCTGACAGACTCAGGCCGCGTGTGCATCACTCTCGGCACCCGCGGAGCCGTTTACCTGGGCCCGACGGGCGTATTGCACGCCGTTGCCCCGCAAGTGCAACCCGTGGACAGCGTTGGCGCGGGCGACGCCTTCCTTGCAGCCCTCGTTGACGGGATTGTGCAAGGCAAGGAAGACCACCCCGATTTTCTCCTCCGCGCCTGCCGCCTCGGCGCCTTTGTAGCATCCAGCCACGGAGCCGTGCCCCAGTACGAAGCCTCCGTCTTCGCCCTATCCTGACCCTGCGGCGAAGCATCCACGCCCAGCGACACAGAGTGTACCATTTTTGAACGACTTCCCGCGCTTGCTTAAAATGCGGGATTTGTTCAGTATCGGCCTTTTACTTTACACGATCCCATCCATGATCGACCTGAAATTGCTCCGCGAGCAACCCGAGCTGGTAAAGCAAGGCGTTGCAAAAAAGAAGTTCCCCTGCGACATCGACGCATTTCTCGCGCTCGACAGGCAGAGGCGTGACATCGTAACCGAGGCCGAACAGGCCCGCGCCGGACAGAAAGCGGCCAACAACCTGATGAGCGAGCTGCCCAAAGGCTCCGCCGAGTTCAAGGCCAAGGTCGCTGAACTGAAGGAGCTTTCAGCCAAGGTGAAGGAACTCGTCGCCAAGCAGGACGAAGTGGACGCGGAATGGAAAAAGGCCTACCTGACCATCCCCAACATCCCCGCCCCCGAAGTGCCGATCGGCCAGACGGACGATGACAACGTGTGCCTGAGCGTATGGGGAGACCCGGACCGCGCCTACGCCAACGCAACCCCGCACTGGGAGCTGCCCTGGTTCGAGAAATACATAGACCTTGCACGCGGCACAAAGATTACCGGCGCGGGCTTTCCCGTATTCATGGGCGACATGGCCCGCTTTGTGCGCGCACTGATTCAGTTTTTCCTCGAAGAAGACACTGCCGCGGGCTACGTGGAAGTGTCCCCCCCGATCGTGGTCAACCCCCAGAGCGCGACCGCCGTCGGCCAGCTTCCCGACAAGGAAGGGCAGATGTATTACATGCCCGTGGACGATTTTTACCTCATCCCCACGGCTGAAACATCCGTCACGAACCTTTACCGCGACGAAGTGCTGGAGTCACTGCCCGTCTATCACTGCGCCTATACGCCCTGCTTCCGCCGCGAGGCTGGCAGCTACGGCAAGGACGTGCGCGGCATGAACCGCGTGCACCAGTTCGACAAGGTGGAGCTGCTCAAGTGGGTAAAGCCCGGGACCGGCGAAGATGAGCTGAAGAGCCTCGTCGAACACGCCTGCGGGATGCTCAAAAAGCTCGGCCTCACGCACCGCCAGATGCTAATGGCTACGCACGACCTCGGCCCGCCGCACGCCAAGAAGATCGACCTCGAAGTTTGGAGCGCGGGACAAAAGCGCTGGCTGGAAGTGTCGAGCTGCTCGCTGTTTACAGATTTCCAAGCCCGTCGCGCAAACATCCGCTTCCGCGACGCCGACGGGAAGCTCCAGTTTGTCCACACCCTGAACGGCTCCGGCCTTGCCGTGCCGCGCGTTCTGGCCGCCCTGCTTGAAAACAACATTCAGGACGACGGAACGGTGCTAGTGCCCGAGTGCCTGCGCCGCTGGATGGGCAAGGACCGCCTCGGCGATCAGCGTTCCTAACCATATCCAAGTCTAACAATTCCGGACAAGGACTCACAGTTTCCCAAAACGCCGGACACCGCAGCAACTTCTGCCGGTGGCCGGCGTATTGCTTCTCAATCGCAGAAACACCCGGCAGCCCTTGAAAACCTCCTTCCTGTAACGAGCCTGCACAGCGGCGCCATTGCGGAAATGCGCGCTGCCGCAGCGCTCGGGGCAGACATCGGCATAGCCTGCTCCGGCGGGGCCGACTCGGTCTGCCTGCTTCTTGCCCTTTACACACACCTGCCCGAACTGCGCGAACGGCTCCTCATCCTGCACTTCGACCACAAAATACGCGGTGCCGAAAGCTCGGCGGACGCCGCCTTTGTGCGCAAACTGGCAGCAAAGCTCGGCCTTCGCTGCGAATGCGGCACATGGAAAGAGTCCCGAACGGACGCAAGCGAAGACGCAGCCCGCCGCGCGCGCATGGACTTTCTACACTCGCGAACGGACCTAATCTGCTTTGGGCACAACCGCGACGACGTGGCCGAGACAATACTCCTGCGCCTTGGGCGCGGAAGCGGCATTGACGGCCTCTCCGGCCCCCGCCCCGTGCAACGCTTTCGCAGCCGCCCCCAATGGCTGCACCTTCGCCCGCTGCTGGACATATCCGGCAGCGAGATACGCAGAGTGTTGCGCGAAAGCGGCATAGCGTGGCGAGAAGACTCCACGAACGCCACCAACGCATATGCCCGCAACCGCCTGCGTCATCAGGTGCTCCCGCTCCTTAACGAAGCCCTCGGGCGGGACTGGGCAGCAGGAGCCGCACGCTCCCGCGCACTTGTCGAAGAGGCTGACGCCCTTGTGGAACGAGCCTCGGCAAAATACTACCCGATAAACGAAAACGATACCCTGTCGCGCACCCGCCTTGCCGCGCTGCCAACCGCAATGGCCCGCAGAACGCTGGACGTCTGGCTATCGACCCTGGGACTGCGCGAAAAGGCGGGAGCTGCCGGAATAGACAGGATTCTCGAAGGGCTTAAGCCGTCGGACACCCCGCCGGAACTATCCTCGATAGGGCTGCAAATGACGGATACGGAATTGCGGCCACTGCCCGAGTTTCGCCCCCCGCCGCGCTGGCCATCCTGCTCTGTCTCGACCAAAGGCTGCAAGGTGTTTTTCCCAGACGGGTCAGCGCTTTCGATAGAGCCGCTAACGCTCGATAAAGAAGAAGCTGAAAAGCTCATTTCGAAAATGAAGCGGGAAAAGGACAACTCCCGTGCCATAATCCACGCCCCCGAAGCCTCCAGTATTGAACTGCGCCTGCGCAAGGACGGCGACCGATACCGCCCGCTCGGCGGCGCAGGAGAAACGAAACTTTCCGACGCCTTTGTAAACCGCAAAATACCGCTTGCGGAACGAGGGCGCATTCCCCTTGTCCTGATTGAAGATCGCCTCGCCTGGGCCCCCGGCTTGCCACCGGCAGAAGATTTCAGATTATCGACCGATACATCTGAAGCCTTGCGATTGATATACAGTCGGGTCAGTAATAAGTAATTTATAGAACAAGATGCCGAGTAACCCTAGAAGCGTTCGCAACCGCCCACTAAACGGCGGCTCCAACAAGTTCCCGCCGCAGATGATAGTGCTGTGGTCCGCAATATTGCTGGGCATTTTCGCCCTTGTCGTATTCACGGAGGACAAGGGGCCGAAAGTCGCCGACTGGACCATCATCCAGATAGTGCAGGCCGCGGAAGACGGAGAAGTCGCCGAGGGAGTAATCCAGCCCAACCCCGCTCGCGGCGGGCCGGACTGGACGGACATCTCCGGCACTCTCAAGCCGGGTTCGCAACTCATTGTCAAGGACGTGTCCCGCTTCAGGGCATCGGGCCGCCTGACCGACGCCAACCTGCAAAGACTTCAGGGCACGGGCGTGTTCAAGGAAAAGAGCACTGGCGACCCGATTATTAGCCAGCTTATCTCGCTCCTGCCGCTCGTCCTCATAGTGGTAGTCATTTACTTTGTCTTCATGCGCCAGATTCGCAGCGCGGGCAAGGGCGCGATGAGCTTCGGAAAGAGCCGCGCCAAAATGCTCGTGCGCGACAAGGACCGCGCCACGTTCAAGGACGTGGCCGGCTGCGACGAGGCCAAGGAAGAAGTGTCCGAAGTGGTGGACTTCCTTCGCGACCCGCGCAAGTTCCAGAAAATCGGCGGGCGCATCCCCAAGGGCTGCCTTCTGGTGGGGCCTCCCGGTACGGGCAAAACCCTTCTTGCCCGCGCCGTGGCGGGAGAGGCCGAAGTGCCCTTCTTCTCAATTTCAGGCTCGGACTTTGTCGAGATGTTCGTCGGCGTGGGCGCTGCCCGCGTGCGAGACATGTTTGAACAAGGCCGCAAAAACGCCCCCTGCATCATATTCATTGACGAAATCGACGCCGTGGGCCGCCAGCGAGGCGCGGGCCTTGGCGGTGGCAACGACGAACGCGAGCAGACGCTCAACAGCATTCTGGTCGAAATGGACGGCTTCGACGCGCACGAAGGCGTCATAATCATGGCCGCCACGAACAGGCCGGACGTTCTGGACAGCGCACTTTTGCGCCCGGGCCGCTTCGACCGCCAGATACTTATCGACCTGCCAGACCTAGTGGGACGCGAGGAAATCCTGCGCATTCACTCTAAGAAAATCCAGATGTCCGACGCGGTGGACCTTACCGTGGTCGCGCGCGGAACGCCCGGCATGTCCGGCGCGGACCTTGCGAACCTGCTAAACGAATCGGCCCTGCTGGCCGCCCGTTACGGCAAGGAAAAAGTCGAGATGGCCGACATTGACGAAGCTCGCGACAAAATCTCCATGGGCCGCGAACGCCGCCGTCTGATGGACGACGCGGACAAAAAAATCACCGCTTGGCACGAGGCCGGACACGCCATTATTCAGGCAGTTCTGGACGACGGCAGCATGCCCCTGCACAAGGTGACGATCATTCCGCGCGGTCAGGCTCTTGGCGTAACGGTGTCCCTGCCCAGCAAGGACATCCTGCACCAGACCAAAGGCTTCCTGTTGAACCACATCTGCATGGCTCTTGGCGGGCGCATTGCGGAAGAACTCGTGTTCAAGGACATCACAAGCGGAGCGTCCAGCGACATCAAGTCCGTCACCCGCACAGCCCGCCACATGGTGTGCGACTGGGGCATGAGTACCCTCGGCCCCATCTCTTACGGCGAAAATCAGGACCACATTTTCCTTGGCCGCGAAATCTCTCGCAACCAGAACTATTCCGAGGAAACGGCCCGCAGGATAGACGCCGAAGTGCAACACATCGTTGACGAACAGTACGAGCGCGCCAGAGGCATACTCACGGAAAAGCGGCACGAAATGGACATGCTCGCCGAGGCTCTGCTCCAGCATGAGACGCTCGAAGGCAAGCACGTCATGGAAATCGTGAAGTTTGGCGAAATCCGCTCCCCCATCGTTCTTCAGCCAGTCCCCGTAAAGGACGCGCCAAAAGACGTTCTGCCCGACGCCGAAGAAGCCGCAAAGGCCATGAAAATCGACGCCCAGAAACAGGGCGAAGCCCCCGCAACGGCCTAGCGAGAGTTCCACCCGACGGAACAGCAACCTTTCAAACGCACTGTAAGTAGCGGCATTAAGCCGCGCTTACAGCGTTTGAGGCTATTGGCCATCTCTAACAACTGGTTTCGTCGCGAGAACGAAAATTTGCGGATGGATGGCAAGGCTTCGGAAGTGAGTAGTATTGGAGAAATCCAGAGAAAGTCATGCACCACCGATACCCTGCGCATCGGTATTGACTGCTTCGGGATAGGCGAACGAAGTCGCTGTAAGGGCAAAGCCCTTCAAATAAGGAGGGTTTACACCCTCCCGCCGCAAAGATCGTTCGCAGCAGAAATCAAAGTTGTTAGAGCTGGCCTATTGGCGTTCCTGCCCGTCACCGGAATGCACCAAATGCTTGCCAAGGCCCGCGAAAAGCGTGTGCGCCGCGCTCAACCAACTGAAAGAGCGTGCCCATTTGCGGCCGTTCTCACCCAGCTTGCAACGCAGTGCGCCATCCTTGGACAAGGCGCGGAACGCTTCGGCAAGCGCGGCCCTGTCCGAAGGCTCCACCTTCAATCCGTTAAAGCCGTGGCGGACAGCATCCCCCACTCCACCGGTCTTGTGCGCGACAATCGGCAGCCCGTAGGCGGAGGCTTCCAGATACGTGAGGCCGAAGCCCTCCACGCTGTGCCCCTTGCGCTCGCTAGTCATGGCGAAAATGTCGCTGTGCAGATACTGCCAGTTGAGCGATTCGCTGTCCAACTCGCCCATGTATTCAAAAGCCACTCCCGCGTCATTTGCGGCCTCCTGCACGAGCTTCAGATACGCGGGCCTTCGCAATGGGCCTACGCAGCGGTACACGAAACGCTCCCGCAGTTCCGGCTCCAGCCTTGCCAAAGCCTCCACGACGGCCAACTGCCCCTTGCGCGGATGTATGCGCCCAACGGTAAGAACTACGATGCGCCCGTTTTTCAACGCACCCGTGGCAGGGCAGGAAATGCCCCTAACGTCGCTTCGCAGCGCCCCGTGCGCGATGCACAGCTTTTGCTCGATCTCCGGGTACCAACCAAGAAGACGCTCGCGGCAGTAGTTGGAAACGACGCTTATCCTGTCAGCACTGCGAAGCAGGCGACGAAAGAGAAAGCGGCGATGCCAGGGACTTGAAAAGAGATCTATTTCCGAACCGTGCAAAGTGAGCACGAGGGCCGACCGTTTGGGCCGCCAGAAAAGGTCAAGATACATCAGCGCGCGCATAGGCCCGGGTTCGGGAAGCCATACGACTTTGCCGCAAAGCTGCTTGCGCCTGCTCCACAAGCTCCACATAAGGCGGATGCGATCCCCCCATCCCTGTGTCCCTTTTAGCGAAAGAGAACTGACCGCAAATGGAATATTCGCTGAAGAAATTGCTGGGCTGTCCGGTGCCCAGACCTCCATGCCGTAACCGGCCCCGGAAGCCGCACGGGCCGTTTCCATCACATAAGTTGCGATGCCCCCCATTGTGGGATAAAACTCATGCGTAAGGGCGACAACCTGCGTGCTCCCTCCGGCAAAAGAAGACGGCAAGAGTGGCCCTTCCGCAGAAACGCCTTCTTGTGCTGCCTGCCCTTCTGTCTTAAGCATGTCGAGTGATAGAACACCGCGAACTAAGCTAGTTTTCAGGAAAAATCAAACAAGCGGTCCTTGTTACAAACAACAGCCTTTGACGATGAAAGAACAATTCCCCTTCCACAGCGCCCTTGTAACGGGAGCCAGTTCCGGTCTTGGCGCCGCGTTATGCCGCGAACTAGTCGCCCAAGGCTGCACCGTTTGGGGAACATCGCGAGACTCTGCCAGAATCGACATCAAGGGAGTGATTCCCATTTCCGTGGATCTTGCCCACGCGGAACCGATTACCGACTTTGTTCGCGAAATGCAGCTTGAGCTTGGGCAGATAGACCTGCTCATAAACAACGCCGGTTACGGAGTGTTCGGAAACCTTGAAGACAACGCGCCCGAGGACATTCACGACCAAGTGGAGCTTATGCTTACAGCACCCGCCCTTCTGACACAGGCGGTACTGCCCGGGATGAAAGCGCGCAAAGACGGCTGCATCGCAAACATTTCCTCGCTCGCGGCACGCTTCCCCCTGCCCGGAATGTGCCTCTACAATGCGTCCAAGTCCGGCCTCTCCGCCTTCAGCCGCTGCCTTGCCGACGAGCTGCGCGAATACGGAATCAGCGTTATGGACGTGCAACCCGGGGACTTCCGCTCCGGCTTCATGGAAGCGACGCACAATACTGGCAACGGAGACGCGGCATGGCTCGCCATGGAAAAACACATGGCCAAAGCGCCCGATGCCGACCAGATCGCCAGGGAAATAATCAAGGCGATAGCAAAGCGCAGAAAGGGCACAATAAGTGTTGGCAGCTTCTTTCAGGCAAAGCTGGCGCCATTCGCCCAGTACATACTGCCCGGCTTTGTAACGCGCTTCTTCCAGCGCATTTACATGAGCCGCGCAGGACACCCCAGCCTTGGCGCATGGCTGTAATCAGCGTGGGAGAGATTCAGACGGGCGCACCTTAGGCGCTCTGCCTGACTTCCCACTCCCTATCTGAAGCGGTGCCGTCCAGATAATCCTGCGCCACGGAGCAGGAGTTCAAATCCCGCGCACAATCCTCCGCTATACCGTTGCGTTGCAGACGAAGCTGCATCCCGTCCTCGCGAACGATGACGTAACCGTTTCCGTCCTGCTTCACGGTAAAGTCATTGCCTGCACCAACAAAGTTACGCACCTCGGGCAAAGCGGCCAGCTTGTCACCGAGAGACTCGATGCGGCTCTTAAGCGTGGTGGAATCCGTTGCCGTCCCGTCCTGCATCTGACTTTTTAGCACGCTGTCGAAATCCGCCCCCGACGCGGTGTCGGTAGAGCTTCCGAACACTTTGTTCACCAAATTGTTACCAAGGTTTATAAGTCCTGTCGCCAGCAATACGTCCATCGTTCTGTCTCCTGTTGTGCGCCCCTCTCCACTAACTGGCACGCGGAAGAATGTGCCGTTGGGAGATTAGCTGACAGTAATCAAGCAATGCGCGTGCCAAGCAATGAAGCTATCGCATTGGGAATGCGAGCAAAGAGCTTGCGCCCCCGCCCTTGCGAAGTTTGCATCATAGGTCGCAATGAAGCAGACAATCCCCGAGCCAGCACTGTTTCTGGACGCAAGCACTCCGAACATACAGGCAGGCGTGTTTTGCGAGGGCCGCTGGCTCTCTCTGCGCAAGGAACAGGGCGACGCGATCAGTCTTGTGCCGGAGCTAATGAGGCAGGTTCTCGATGAATCTGGCCTAGAAGTTGCCAATCTGAAGGCACTTGTTCACTGCGAAGGCCCCGGCTCACTGCTTGGGCTAAGAATTGCGGCGATGTGCCTTGAGACATGGCGGGCAATTCCGCGCACGGAAAAGCTCCCCCTTTACGCATACCGCAGTCTGGAGGCGGCCAGAGCTATGCACGCCGCTAACACGGGCAAAGACGGCGCTTTCGCAACCGCATTCCGCAAGGGCAGCTACTGCCTGCTTGGCCAAACGGGCACTGAATACAGCATCATTGACGAGGCAACGCTCGCCTCGCTTGGAGAGTCCGCCCATGTTATTGCGCAAAGGCACTGCCCGCGTGCACCAGAAGGCTGCATGGAGTATGTTTACGACATGGCATCCCTTCCGCTGGCAATCGCCCGCACCGAAGGGCTTCTGCGCCTTGCACACGCGGCGGAGGTTTTCAGCCCCAGCCCGTCCGAATACAAACTCTGGGACGGAGAACGCCACAGAGCCGCAACCCCAAGCCCGCGCGGCAGCCAGGGGTAAGGCGAACATGAGCGCGGCAAAAATGAGACATCCTTTTCTTGACCACAAGCATTCAATAATGAACACTTTACAACGACAAGCCCAAGAGCCGCAGGAGGACATAATATGAGTTCCGAAATACACATTGATGAAACTCAGGAAAAGGACTGGACCGTGATTCGCCTTTCGGGGCGTCTCGACGCGATAACCTGTGACAAGGCTCAGGAAGCGATGCTGAAGTCCATTTCCCCATCCAGCCCGAAGCTCGCTGTCGAGACGACGGCCCTCGACTACATTAGCAGCGCCGGAATCCGCTCCCTGCTCATGGCAGGCAAAGCGGCAAGCCGCCTCGCCGGAGGTGCTTTCGCGGTGCTCCGCCCCTCGCCGATAGTGGGCAAAGTCCTTGGCGAATGCGGTCTGGACTCCTGCCTTGGCGTCTGTATGCAGCTTCCCGAATAAGCTAAACGCTCTGTAAAACCTAGCCACTCTCCCACACTCAGGCGCGCAATGCACAAAACCACTCTTCTGTTCCGCGCCGCAGCCCTGCTCCTCTGCCTGCCAGCCTGTCTTGCAGCCGAAGAAGCCGCACCTGCGCGCAAAGCGATCCGCCTTGTCCTGCACTGGGATCACCAGTCCCAGTTCGCCGGTTACTACACCGCCCTTGACAAGGGCTTTTACGAAGACGAAGGGCTGGACCTTACCATAATTCGCGGCGGGCCGGATGTGCGCAGTTGCGAGGTAATGAACGAAGGCGGCGCAGAGTTCTGCTCTTCGATGCTATCTACGGCCCTTGAAAAGCGGCAGGAAGGCATTCCGCTTGTGGAAATCGCCCAGATAGTTAACCGCAGCAACTTTGAACTCGTGGCGTGGAAGACGCCCGACCCCGTAAAAAGCACCACTGTTCTGCATCTTGACCAACTGAACAGGCGCCGCATCACGGTCTGGGAGCACGACTTTCGCCTGCCTTACGAGACGCTGTTTGAAAAACAGGGCATAGAGCCGATTATCCTGCCCCAGTACTACACCCTTTCGCTGTTTCTAAACCACGGGGCGGACGCCTGCGCGGTGATGAACTACAACGAGTATCACTGGCTGCTTCAGCACGGAGTCAAAGAGGATGACATAACTGTGTTCCCCCTCTGGCAGCACGGCGTGGACATGCCCGAGGACGGCCTCTACACTAGCGAACAGTTTCTCGCCGAAAACCCGGAACTATGCGCCGCCTTCGTCCGAGCAAGCCTCAAGGGCTGGGAGTATGCGAGGGACAATCAGGACGAGGTGCTGGACTCTGTCATGGCCCGCGTGGAAGAGGCAAAACTGCCCACCAACCGCCCGCACATGCGCTGGATGCTGGCCAAGATTCTCGAATCCATATTCCCCGCAGAAGGCTCGCGCTGGACCTTCGGCACGCTGTCCCAACGGCAGTATGAAAGCAGCTGCCGGATGCTAGGCACTCGCGGCAAGATAAGCGACCCGCCAGCGTTCAAAGACTTTGTGAAAGACACGGAGGTGCAGCATGTGGAGCCCTAGCAAAAGCCTTGTCTGGAGACTGTCCATTTTCATTCTCTGCGGCACCGGCCTTGTTCTTGCCATGGTGCTCCTTTTTAGCGGCATAGCACAGAGCCGCCAGCTCGTACGCCAGCAGCAGGAACTGGGCGAGGCGCTAACAGTGGCCGCCGTAAACCGCATTTCCGAGCTTCTTGGCAGGGTGGAAAGCTCTGCGCGCAGTGCCGCAATCTGCATCAAGACGGACTGGAGGGACAAGGAACTGTCCTCCCGACGCCTGAAGGACCTGCTCCTCGCCCAGCCGGAAATCCACGGCATAACTGTCGCCACCGCAAAGGGCATCGAGGACGCGCCTTTCGCCAGCCTGTCCGTGTTCCGGCAAGACGGAAAAGTCGTCACAAGGGCGGCTATGGAAAACTCCGCACAGTACATCGAGGACTGGTACTATCTGCCCGAGCACCTGATGCGCGAAGTATGGTCCGAACCTAGCTACGAAGCGCAGAGCAAGAGCACGACCGTAACATTCAGCGTTCCCGTAATGGGGCCGGACAGGGAGCTGATAGCCGTTGTCGCCTGCGATCTGACACTCGAAGGCATACGCGAAATGCTAGACAAGCTCCCCCTTGGCGAATCGGGCATGGCCGTTCTGCTTTCGGCAAGAGGCGTGTATATCTCCCACCCCGTGCGGGAGTTTGAAATGCGCGAGACTATTTACAGCGTTGCCGAAGCCCTCGGTGGAGCCGCGCCCCTCCGCCCGCTTGTGGAGCTTGGCGAAGTCTTCTCCAGCGGCAAGCCCGGGATGACCCTGTATCGCCGTGCGCAAAACGACACGCCCACCTACATTCACTACCGCAGCGTTCCGCAGACGCACTGGACAATGTATGTGGCCATTCCCGAAGGACAGGTTCTGGCCCCCTTGCG
>JAFGLA010000027.1 GCA_016928295.1 Opitutales bacterium | reverse complement strand
GCCGCGAATGAACCGCAGTGGTGCGATTTTGGCGGCGGGCAATGTCGTGACAGTGGAGCCCGGCCTCTATTACGCGGGCCTTGGCGGTTGCCGAATCGAGGACAACGTGCGAGTTACCAAAACAGGCTACGAGCTGCTAAGCCAGCATCCCTACGACTGGGTCGTGGAGTAGAGCGACAGGGGCAGAACAGAACGCATATAGCGATTCTCAAAAGTTTACCGAAAAAAGAAAGATTTTCTTAACCACAGATTACACAGATTCACACAGATTATAAAAATCACAAATCCTTGTATTTTATAAACATTTGTGCCCCCCCTGCTTATCTGTGGTTGAAAAACTTATCTTTGTTTTCTACTCAAAGCGTATGAAGCTCTTGTGCCTTGTTCTCTGGGCCTGCGTCAGAGGCGGGAAGTCGAAGGGCTTGGGCGCTGGCAGAGCCTCAAGCATCCACGCCGCGTGCCGCTTCAGCTCCAGCCAGCGATCCCAGTCGAGGTTGTCCGCGCTTGCGCAGTGGTTTAGAAGGCTTCGCCACTCAAGCCTCGCCCGCTCGATGTCTCCGCTCGAAAGCTCCTCGCTCGTCATCTCGCTCATCGCGCCCGGGTGCCGCTCAAGGTGCATCAATACATCCGCCGCGCCCTCTCCGTAGGTCGTAGGCAGGCCCTTGTGCAGATAGCCGTCGAAACTCGCCTCGCCGTAAGTGCCGCGACAGGCCGTGCCGAGTCTGTCGGCCCCCTTGTCGAAGGGGTCGAAACGGTGCCCGGCGCGCAGGTTGGCAAGGTCGTAAACAAGCTGCTCGATGGGGTAACTTTCGTCCTCCAGCGCGGCTGCTATCGCAAGACCCTCGCCGTGGTTGAAAAGGCTGAACAGTCGCCCGCGCCGAGTCGGCATCGCGTCGCTGTCTATCAGGCCCAGCCTGTACCATATGGTGGCGGGACTGCCCGAACCGCGTTCCTCGTTGCTGGAAATGGCGCCTAGCCCTGCCAGAAGATCGTAAAACACCTCCCGTCGGCGCCGCTCGGTGTTCAGCAGGGCAGCGCCGAGGCTGTCCACGTTGGCGGCCAGCTCCATTGCGGAGTAATCCACCAGTGCGTAAAAAGTGTCCTTCCTGTCCACCCATCCGGCGAAGCTGCCGCCTCCGCTCAAGGCCCCAACCAGCGGCACAATCCGCTTTTCAAGCGCGTCAAGAGTCCAGTGCGTGCGCTTGATCTGTTTTGCGAGGTCGGCGTCCAGAGCACGCAGCTCCTTCATCAGGCTCTTGGTCAGGACAAGCTCGCCCTCGTCTTTGCCGCCAAAGCGGGCTATGGGCAGCTCTTTGCCGTAGCGAAGGGGCGAGAGCGAGAGTTTGCAAAGCCGTCCAAAGCCCTGCTCGCTGAGTGTACCGGGCAGCGAAAGCGCGGGAACCCATTCCCCGTCCTCCTGCCGCGCAAGACAGTCGCCCAGCTTCACACGCCGCAGCGCACGCGCGCGTTCCCACTCGCCGTTGCTGGCCAGAATCTCCTCCACAACCTGCGAGCCGCTGCGCTGGGAAGGCTCCTGCACCATTACGCCCTTGCTTGGGCGAGACCCCGCAAAATTGTCCAGCCCCAGAGGAACCATGCGCTGGCTGAAAAGGCGGGCCGCCAGTTGCTGCGCCGCCTCACGCGGGTCTTCTCCACGGTCCGCCGCAGCCGCCATGACCGCGATAAGGCTTGGCCAGTCAACCTGCTCTGTGCGCTTTAGCATGATGGGTCTGGCTTCGGCAAGCCGCGGCTTGCCCGGGGCCACGATTACGTAACCCCTCTTGTCGAGACCGCGCCGTCCCGCCCGCCCCATCATCTGAAGCAGCTCGTCGGGGCGGAGCAAATGCGTCAGTGCGCCGCTCCGGTATGCCCTGTCCGTTACCAGAACGCTGCGGAGCGAGAAATTGATACCCGCCGAAAGGCCCATCGTCGCGACGACAACGCGCAACTGCCCGGCTTTGGCCAGTGGTTCGATAAGGCCGGCCCTTTGCTTGTAGTCCAGCCCGGAGTGGTGGAACGCGATGCGCTGGCGCAAGAGGCGCGAGAGCGTGTCTCCGGCAAGGCGCCTCTGCTCCGGCGTCAGCTCCAGCGGCTCGTCATCGGGCAGGCTGCGGGCAAGTTGCAGGGCGAGCATTTCCGCCGCCTTGCGCCGTGGTGCGAAAGCGAGCAGCGGGGCCATTCCTTGCTCAAGAGCGCGTCCGATTATGCGCGGCCAGGTTCCGCGGATGCTCGAAGGCAGATGGTCGGGCAGGGCCTCGGCCATGATTTCCTCTAGCGGCACGGGCCGCTCCTTGCAGCTTACAAGCTTTGCCCTTCGCCCCAGGCGGCGCAGCCACTCCACAGCGCGGGCGGGGTTTCCCACACTGCCCGAGAGAAGAAGCAGGCGCGTTTCCGGCGGCGCGAGCGATATTACAAGCTCGTAATTTACGCCCCTCGTATCGTCGGCCAGCATCTGGTACTCGTCCACGACAAGCACCGAAGGCCCTTCGCCGCGCAGAAACTGGCCCTTGCGCGCCTCCAGCGTCGCCACAATTACGGGCGCGTCCGGGTTCTCGACAACGTCACCGGTTGAAATGCCTACGTTCCAGCCCTTTTCGCGCCACTCCAGCAGCTTGTCGTTGGCAAGGGCGCGCGTCGGCACGGTGTAAACGCAGTTCCCTCGCCAGCCGCCTTCGACCAGCATCTCGAAAATGTACGTCTTTCCGGCACCTGTTGGCGCGTCAACCACCACGTCATGCCCGTCTCTAAGAGCATGAATGGCGTCGCGTTGCCAAAAGTCCGGCAGCTTGAGCTTTAGTTCGAGCTTGTCCACCTGTGTCGCTATGAAAATGAAGAACGACGCCGCCGGAGCCTGTGACACGGAAGCTGGTTCCGCATCCTGAAGTGGCCGCCAGTGGCGTGGGGTGTGTATTGTCCCTGTTGCTCATAATCGGCACAAGGGGCTTTCTTGCAAGCACCCGATTCGTTCCGCTCACATTTGTAACAGCCGGCAGCTTCGCATTGGCGGGGTGGGGAATATGCGGCAAGCGCAAGCTGTGTCTTGCAATGGTGGGAATATGCGCTCAATCTATGCTTGGATGCAAAGTCTTGGCGTCGATATAGGTGGCTCCGGCATCAAGGGAGCCGTGGTGGAAACCAGCAGCGGAGAGCTGCTTACAAAGCGCTTTCGCATACCCACTCCCCAGCCCGCGACAGCGGACGCTGTAGTGGACACGGTGCGCGCTCTTGTTGACGAGCTGAAGTGGACCGGCCCCATAGGCTGCGGCTATCCGGGCGTTATGAAGAGCAACGTCGTTCACACGGCGGCCAACCTCGACAAGTCGCTTATAGGCGTGGACCTTGGCAAGGCCCTGCGCGAAAAGTGCAAAGTCCCTGAAGCGATGATTCTGAACGACGCCGACGCCGCCGGTATTGCGGAAATCCGTCTCGGAGCAGGGCGCGACTGCAAGGGCCTTGTGATGATGATTACAATAGGTACGGGCATCGGCACGGCTTTATTCAACAACGGCGTGCTGATTCCCAACAGTGAGATAGGCCACATCAAGTATCGCGGCAAGGACGCTGAAAGTCTTCTGGCCGAGCCTGCACGCAAGGAAAAACAGCTTTCGCGCAAGCGCTGGGCCGAGCAGTTCAACCGCTACCTGAAGTATTTGGAGTCGCTGTTCTGGCCGGATCTTTTCGTTCTCGGTGGCGGCGGATTCAAGAAGTCGGAGAAGTTCGACGGTGTCTTTACAACGCGCACGCCGGTACAGTTTGCACAGTTTCGCAATCAGGCAGGAATCATCGGTGCAGCAATAGCAGCCGCCGAGGATATGAAGGTGCGATAGACTGCATTGGTAAAGCATGGGTTGTCGGGCACTCTGCTTCGGGCATACTGCAACTGTGTCATTATGTATATGGTTTCGCGTTACCTGTTTTAGTGTGCCGCTTCCTTTGCAGGCTTGACTGTTAAGAGCTTGCAGACAGCCTAGCGGGCAGGATGGAGGACATTTTCAACCCAGTCATCACTGCGGAACAGGCAAACGCCGTTCGCGAAAGCGCCGGAACGCCCGCATACGTGTATTCAGAGGCCGTGCTTTGCGCACGCGCCAGCGAGGTTCTCGCCTTTCCCGCTCCCTTCGGTTTCAAGGCTCGCTTCGCGATGAAAGCCTGTCCGAACGCGGCTATCCTGCGCCTGTTTCACGGCATGGGCATCGGCTTTGACGCATCGAGCGCCTTTGAGGCCCGCCGCCTGATTATGGCAGGCATTCCCGCAGGAGAGATTTCGCTCAGCAGTCAGGAACTGCCCGCAGACCTCGAAGCCCTCGTGCGCGAAGGCGTGCGCTACGACGCCTGTTCGCTGCGCCAGCTTGAGGCATACGGAAAACTCTTCCCGGGTAGCGAGGTATCCCTGCGCGTAAACCCGGGCCTCGGCTCCGGCCACAGCCAGCGCACCAACGTAGGCGGCCCCTCGTCCAGCTTTGGCATATGGCACGAACGCCTGCCGGAAGTTCTCGAACTTTGCGCCCGCTACAAGCTGCGCATTACTGTGATGCATACGCACATCGGCTCCGGCGCAGACCCGGACGTGTGGGCGCGCGTTGCGAAGATGAACTTGGAAACCGTGCGCAAGCTGCCCGACGTGCACACGCTCAACATGGGCGGCGGCTTCAAGATTGCACGAGTGCGCGGCGAAAAACAGACAGATTTGCAGAAGACCGGCGCCGTCGTTGCCGAGAGCTTGCGCGAGTTCGCAAAGGAAACGGGCCGCGAAATCGCGCTCGAAATCGAACCCGGCACCTATCTTGCGGCACAGGCAGGAGCGGTCGTATCCACCATTCAGGATCTGGCCTTTACGGGCGAGGGGGGATACAATTTCCTCAAGCTCGACACCGGCATGACAGAGCTTCTGCGCCCCTCCCTTTACGGTGCCCAGCACAATATCCGTGTCTATCCGGCCCATGACACCGGCCGCACGCTGCCGTATCTTGTAGTAGGGCACTGCTGCGAATCAGGCGACATTCTCACCCCCGCCGCCGGCGACCCCGAGGGCCTCGCTCCGCGCGAGCTGCCCGAGGCCGCGATAGGCGACATCTGCGTAATCGAAGGCGCTGGTGCCTACTGCGCTGCCATGCCTGCGAAGAATTACAACAGCTTCCCCGAAGCGCCGGAGCTTCTCCTGCGCCGCGACGGCACGCTGGTCACGATTCGCCGCCGTCAGACGCTTGCGCAGATGGTCGGGAACGAAATCCCGCTTTAAGGAGTCTTTTTCAGTGGTTGCGCAATTTATGTCGCGGGGGCTTTGCCTCGCGATGCTGTTCCTCCACATCCATATCTCCACAACTACTCCCGCGATGAACATTGCGATGTTCTGTAACACTTACCTGCCCATGCTCGGCGGGATTGAAAACTCCATTGCCACATTTGCGGAAGACTATCGAAGGGCGGGACAGGGCTGCCTCGTCATCACGCCGGAGATGAACGAGGCGCGGGAATCCACGCCAGAGGTAATGCGCGTGCCTGCAATCAAGAACGTCGGCGGTTCGGCCTTTTCGCTGCACCTGCCTGTTCCCGGGTTGATTTCGGCAAGGATGAACGAGTTCGCGCCCGACATCATGCACGCGCACCATCCGTTCCTGATGGGCGACAGTGCCTTGCGCAACGCGCGGCGGCTGAATGTGCCACTGGTGCTCACTTACCACACCCAGTGGGACAGATACTCCAACTTTTTCCCCAACGAGATTACAAAGAACATCGTCGTGCGCCTGAGTGTCGAATACGCCAACCTTTGCGATTGCGTCGTGGCCCCGACGGCCAGCATGGAGCGCCTGCTTCGCGGGATGGGCGTGGAGGCAGCGATAGAGGTCATCCCCACCGGCATAGATCTGGAGCTGTTCAAGATGGGAAGCCGCACGCGGGGGCGCGAACGCCTCGGCATCGCGCAAGACGCGCACGTTTTCGGTTACGTGGGCCGCATCGGGCCGGAAAAGAACCTTGCCTGGCTTGCCAGAGCCGCAATCTGCTTCTGCAAAGAGGACTCCAAGGGGATGTTCGTTCTCGTTGGCAAGGGAGCTTTCAGCGACACTCTGCGCCGCATGTTTGAAGAGGCCGGAATGACGGGGCGCATCGTCGTTGCGGGGCCTTTTGCCGGAGTGGAGCTTGCGGACGCGTACAAGGCGCTCGATTTGTTCAGTTTTGTGTCCCTTAGCGACACGCAGGGCATCGTTCTTGCGGAGGCCATGGCGAGCGGCCTGCCGAT
>JAFGLA010000026.1 GCA_016928295.1 Opitutales bacterium | reverse complement strand
GTGCAAGCGGATGAAAAACTGTGCCTGAGTGTTATCATTCTTGGGGGGAGAGACTGAAAGGAACGCTTGGGGGCGGAAGCCCCCGACAGGATGCGCTAGCATCCAGGGTGCAGGGGTTATCCCCCTGCCCCCTGCCTAGTCGTTGAAGAAAATGCGACCCTCGTTTGAGTGTTTACCCGGATTATCGACAGACCAATACACATCCTCGGTAATCGAAGCCTCAGACGGCCAAGGACTAGCCAACGCATAATCCGCCGCATCCGCAGCCTCCCTACGCGCAGCCACATCAATCTCCTTAACCCCCTCGGCGGAAAGAACCCCATCCTCCACAAGCAAACCCTCGAACCCCCTAATCGGATCCTTGGTCTCCTGATAGTTCAAAATCTCATCCTTGGTCCGATACTTCTCCGCGTTCGCATCCGCAATCGAATGCCCACGATAACGATAAGTAAAAAACTCAAGAACCGTAGGCTCGCAACGCTCATGCGCCCTCTCAAGCGCCTCCGCCGTCTTGGCACGAACCTCGTAAAGATGATGCCCATTCACCACATCCCAAGCCATATCATAACCCTCGGCCCTCTTGGCCAAGCAACCCGGATGCGCGCTACTACGACACTGACTCGTACCCATCGAGTAACCATTATTCTCGATGACATACACAACGGGCAACTTCCACAACGCCGCCAAATTAAGCGACTCATGAAACACACCCTGATTCACCGCACCATCCCCCATGTAACAAACAGCCGCGCCCTTTAACCCCTTGTACTTCAACCCGTAAGCAAGCCCAAGACCCAAAGGCGTCTGCCCGCCAACAATACCATGGCCACCCCAGTAATTCTTATCCGGAGCGAAAAAGTGCATCGAGCCACCCTTACCACGCGAACAACCCGTCGCCTTCCCATACATCTCCGCCATGCACTCATTCATGCCCATACCCGCCACAAGCGCATGCCCATGATCGCGATACGCAGTGATAAAGTGATCATTGGCCCCGCGAACACTCATGGAACCAGTGGCCACGCTCTCCTCGCCAATATAAAGATGCAGAAAACCACCAATCATACCCTGCTGGTAAGCACGAATCGAACGCTCCTCGAAACGACGAATGCGATACATCGTGCGCAACAAGTCCACCTTCTCCTCATTGGACAATGACGCGTTTACCGCCGCTTTCTCAAACGCCCTCGGCCCGTTGTCCTCCGGCATAATCGGCTCTACTGCCTGTGCTGATTGTTCTGTTTTCACGTTCGGCTTATCAAAAATGTAATGAAAAACAGTCTGCGCGCAAATTATGTTCTTTGCAACGAGTTGTGCAAAAGGCATGAGCGCAGACCAATTCCTTTTCTTCTCAAGAGACCGCAGAAGCCCAACAGCTTCCCGAACGTATGCGTTTTTCTTTCAGAGGCTTGCGGAAGAGCGATGTCAGTAGAAACTCTGAACCGCCCCGAAGAGATTTTTCAGAAACGCTAATGCAGGCAAAAAGACCGCCACATCATTTCCGCCTGAAAAAGCGCGCAAGGTCCATTTCCCCAAGCGGCGCGCCCCCCTCCAAGTGGTTAAGAAGCTGCTCCGCGAGCCAAGGCGCGGCCAATACCCCCTTGGACCCAAGTCCGTTGAACATGCACACCCTGTCAGACTTTGGCGAAACCCCGAGCACGGGCCGGTAATCCTTCACAATCGGCCTCACCCCCGCGTTCTGGCTCAACACCTCGAACTCCCCGACGACAAATTCGCCAAGCGCATTCAGCACCGTATCTTTACCCGCCTCGCTAGTAACATCGTCGAAACTATCCCACGAATACGTCGAACCCGCCCTGAAAAGCCCGTTCCCAAGCGGCAGAATCCACTTGCCCCGGTTCACTATCGCCTGCGGAAACGAGTCCAGATTGCCCGACTTGGCCCGTAGCGTCATCATCTCCCCCTTGGCAGGTTTGAAAGGCAAACCCTCGAAAAACTGGTTCTTGCCCGCGAGCCAACCCTCGCAAAATACGACGCGGCCAAAACTCTTCCCCCGCCAGATAACGCAGTCCTCGCGAACCTCAAGCTCCTCGGCCAGCACTCGCTCCTTTGCAAAACGCCCAGCCCTTGCAAGAAGCGCCTCGGCCAGCTCCACTGTCCGCGCAACGTCCAGATAGCCCGACGCCGTCGCCTCGAAGCTGCCAAGCGGATCTTTCAATACCCCGGGCCACCTGTCCGGCTCGTATTCCCTGCCGATGTAGCTCTGCGCCCTCTCCTGCAACTTGCGCTTTTCAAAAAACTCCCGCTGCTCGGCGTCCTTTATGATGCGGATAATCGGGGTGGGGTGGAAGACCCTCTCGCCCAAGAGGGCGTCCAACTCCCTGTAATAATCAAGAGCCACGGGCAGTTGCTCCGCCACACGCCACGAAGGATTGAGCCGTTTTCCCGCAAGCGGATTGACCACCCCGGGAGCAACACGCGACGCAGCGTGCGCGTCTCCGGCATCCGCCACGAAAGCGGGAATACCACGCCGCTCCAGAGCGCGCCAAAGACTGGTCCCGGCGATGCCAAGGCCGACAATAAGATATGGGAAGTCAGGCTTCATGTGTCAGGCAATAGAGAGCCGTCAACACGCGATATGAGCAAGAACAGAACGGCATTAAGGAGTGTTTGAAAACCGGACTCCCGTCGGAATGCGGGCGTATTTTCGGTGAAAGACCGCACCATTCGGCTCGGGGAATCCAGATTCACCTTGCCTCATGTTCTGATTTTTCCCTCGAAAAATCCATCCCGCCTCCTCGGTCCGCCAATTCCCAAACACTCCCTCTCGCGAAATGATAAAAGTGTATAATTTTTGTAAATCGCGCTTGATTTGTGACTAATAGGGTATCATTTATATGAAGCATAACCCCCATGACCCCTGAGGGATTGTTTTCACCTACTCTTGAGGAACAGGCAATGAATGAAAGTAGTCACGGGATGAAGCGCATGATGGTTCAGGCTCTGTTTTGTGTGCCGATTCTGCCAGCCGTTCCCTTTGCCATATTCGGCATACTGACCATTTTCTTTCCCGACTACTGGACAAGCGGCGGAGCCGACACGCTCCACAGCATGATAGTCAAGCTGCTCGCCCCCGCGTCCACGATCGCAATACTCGCTCTATTTTCATCAATCCTGTTGCCGTCGGACTTTGTTTCCCGCTTCAGCTCCCTGCGCGTCCTGCTCATATGCGGGCTGGCGGTCTGCTGCTTCGAAGCACTCTATCTGATGCTCGGGGCAAGCTATTCGGCAACACTTCGCGAAGCAGGACTGGGGACGATACTTCCGGGCGTTGTTTTCATAGGCCCCCTGCTAGTCGGGCTATGGAATCTTATCCGTTTCGTGCTGGCTCCCAAGACGGCGTAGAAACTCGGGGCGCGGCGCCGGTTGCAAGTGCGCTTTCTTGATTCGCCCGCTCTTGTTGCTTGGGCATTTCATCAGACCGTTATACGTTTGAGATGCCTTTTGGTGCATCCAAATGGGCAAAAGCAATTTTGACGCTGACATTGCCGCGGCAATCATTCATCGTTCTTGTCGGAGCAATGATAATTCAACCACGTATTCGCGGTTTCGTGTGCGTCACTGCGCATCCTGAGGGATGTGCGGCAAACGTTCGCGAGCAGATTGCAACTGTCAAGGCCGACGGCCCCATAGCCAACGCGCCCAAGAGGGTTCTGATAATCGGCGCAAGCACCGGTTACGGACTGGCTACGAGAATCGCCGCAGCCTTTGGCGGAGGCGCCAGGACAATCGGCGTAGCCTTCGAGCGCCCGGGCGCGGCTGACAAGCCCGCCAGCGCAGGCTGGTACAACACAGCCGCCTTTCACCGCGAAGCTCGCAAGGCAGGCATCGACGCCTGGAGCCTGAACGGCGACGCATTCAGCGAGCAGATGAAAAACGACGTCATCGCGCTCGCGAAGGAGAAAATGGGCGGCAAGTTCGATCTGGTTGTTTACAGCCTTGCCTCGCCCCGCAGGACGGACGCAGCCGGAACGCTCTGGAAGAGCTGCCTGAAGCCCATCGGCAAGAGCTTTGACGCTCTGCATCTGGACACGGACAAGCACGAAGTGGTGGACGTTCACATCGACCCCGCAAGCGACGAGGAAATCCTCGGCACGGTGAAGGTCATGGGCGGCGAAGATCTGGACCTCTGGGTGAAGGCGCTCGAAGATGCGGACCTTCTCGCGCAAGGCGTGCAAGTGGTGGCGTACGACTACATCGGCCCCGAGTGCACCCATCCCATTTACCACGACGGCACTATCGGCACCGCCAAGAAGCACCTTTACAACACGGCCAAGGCCATCGGCGAACGCCTGAAGCCGATCGGCGGCTCGGCATTTCTCTCCGTCAACAAGGCCGTTGTCACCCAGGCATCGAGCGCCATTCCCGCCGTCCCGCTCTACATCAGCATCCTGTTCAAGGTGATGAAGGAAATGGGCTTGCACGAGGGCTGCATCGAACAGATGAACCGCCTCCTGCGCACAAAGCTGCGCGGCGATGGCCTGCCGGAGTTTGACGCCCAGGGCCGCATTCGCATGGACGACTGGGAAATGCGCGAAGACGTGCAGGCGCGCACCAACGAGTTCTGGCAGAATATAAATACGCAGACTCTTCGCAGCAACAGCGACTATTCCGGCTACGAGGTGGAGTTTCTCAAGTTGTTCGGCTTTGGTGTGAAAGGTGTGGACTATTCCGCGGACACCAACCCTGACATCCCATACGAAGGCTGATTTAGCGAAGCAGCCTCGCAATTGCCCATGCCCCTTCTGTCCCACCCGATTATAGATTGTGCAGAGTCTGTCAAAGTCGAGGAAGCCATCCTTCACGGCGACGAGGCCCTGATATACGACGCCATGACGCGGGCGGGGCAGGGCGTGGGCGAGGCAGTTCTTCACGACTGGCTCGAAGTTGCTCCAATGCCGCGCAAGGGCCTGCGGATACTTGTCCTGTGCGGAGTGGGGCACAACGGGGGCGATGCAATGCAGGCCGCCCGCTTCATACTTTCCCAGCGCGGGCAGGCCAGAGCGCGCGTCGTGCTAGCTTTCGGGCGTGAAAAGCTACGCCCGCTGGCTGCAAAGTCACTTGAAGCCCTTGAAGAAGCCTCTGGTGGCCGCGCCGAAGTCGCAGAATGGAGCGAAGAACTGGGCGCGGAGCTTGCAGGGCAAAGCTACGACATTTGCATAGAGGGCATCGTGGGAATGCAGATGCGCCCGCCCTTGCGCGAACCTGCCCCCCGTTTGTTCGACACCGTAAACGGGATGGACATCGCTCTGCGCGCCGCGGTGGATCTGCCCGCCGGAATGGGCGACGAAAGCTCTCCCGAAGGCTATCGCGCAGACTTTACCTACGCCACAGGCATTGCAAAAAGCCCGCTCTTTGCAGCGGACGCCGTGGCGCGCACAGGCCGCGTGCGCTACTTGGACCTCGGCTTTTTCGACAAAGCCGCTCCTGACGCGATTCGCCGCGTGCTCCTTTTGCGAAACCTCAAGGCCCTTCGCGCCCTGCGCCCCGCCGCCTCGGACAAGCGCAGCTTCGGGCACGTATTTGTTCTCGGCGGCTCTCGTACAATGCCCGGGGCCTTGGCCATGGCAACTCTCGGTGCAGTCCGCAGCGGCGCGGGGCTTGTCACGGCGGTTGTTCCTGCCAACCTTTCAAGCCGCATGGCCCCGCTTGTGCCCGAAGCCATGTGGCAGCCCCTGCCGATAGACGCGCAGGGTTCTCTCATCCCTGCGGAAATGCTCCACGGCCTGCGCAGCCAGCTATCGCGTGCAAGCTGTCTTGTCGCCGGTCCGGGCATGGAAATGAGCCGCGATTTGCGCGTGGCGCTTTCAAGGCTCGTTAGGGAGCTGGACCTGCCTATGGTCCTGGACGCAGGCGCAATATGCGAAGAAACTGCCAACGCCGTGGCTGCGCGCCCCATCTCTTACCCGCCCGTCGTCTTCACTCCCCACATGGGCGAGTTCATGCGCATGGTGGGAAACTTTGACGACGTGGAAAAGGCCCTCATGGATTTCACATCGCACACCCGCAGCGTCGTCCTGTTAAAAGGCTCCGTGACGCGCATCTGCGATGGAAAGAACATTTACATGGACTGTCTCGGCGGCCCCGTTCTGGCCCGTGGAGGCAGTGGCGACATCCTGTCCGGCATCATCGGCTCGCTCCTTGCAAGGCGCGGGGCGGGTGCCCTCGAAAGCGCCTGCCTTGGAAGCCTATGGCACGGCGCGGCAGGCGAACACCTCGCTCGGGAGCGCGGGCAGGAAGGCGTGCGCACGACGGAACTCCTCGACCACCTTGCCCCCGCCCTTCGCGAACTATGAGCGGACCAAGCCAGAGACAGGGCGTGATGGTATTGAACGCCGTGCCCGGACTTGGACCGGTGCGCATATCCCGCCTGCTCGACGCTTTTGCAGGCAGCGCCGCCGCCGTTCTCGAAGCCCCCGCCAGCGCGCTCAGGCAAGTGGAAGGCATTGGGCCGGAGACCTCCGCCGCCATCGTTAGCTGGCGCAGTCACTTTGATCTTGAACGCGAGGAAGAGCAGCTTGCGCGAATCGGTGCGGACTACATCCTAAAAGGCGAGGCTGGCTACCCGGAGCGGCTTGCGGAGCTGCCCGGCGCGCCCCTGGGCCTCTACATTCGCGGCTGTGTCACAAGCTGCCCAAGTGTTGCAATCGTGGGCACCCGCCGTGCCACGCTCTACGGGCGAAGAGTTGCACGCACATTCGCCACGGAGCTTGCCCGCGCCGGAATCTGCGTTGTGAGCGGCCTTGCGCGAGGCATAGACGGCGAGGCGCACGAAGGGGCGCTGGCCACGGGCCGCACGCTGGCCTTTCTCGGCTGCGGTCTCGATGTGGACTACCCGCCCGAGCACGCGGAGCTGGCCCAGCGCATCAGCCAGAGCGGCGCGGTAATCAGCGAGTATTACCTTGGCCGCAAGCCGGACGCGCAGACCTTTCCCCAGCGCAACCGCCTCATTTCAGGCTCTGCGGACGCGATACTCGTCGTCGAAAGCGACGTCAAAGGCGGCAGTATGATAACGGCCAGCTTTGCCGCAGAGCAGGGACGCATGGTGTTTGCCGTACCGGGCAGGATAGACCAACCAAGCTCCCGCGGCTGCCATGCCCTGATTCGCGACGGGGCAACGCTCGCTGCCTGCGCGCAGGACATAATTGACGAAATACGCCACCAGTTCCCTCGCCGCGCAATAAAAACCCCCATCGGTGCGGCAAGGCCCGAGCAGACCGAACTTGGCATCTGCGCCGCGCCCTCGCTCTCCGACGACGAGCGCAAGGTGCTTGGCGCCCTGGAAGACGGAGCCGTTTTGCACCCGGACGCCATTTGCAGAATCTGCGTCATGGCCCAACCAGCGGTTATGAGCGCCCTTATGATGCTCGAACTCAAGCGCCTTGTCGCCCGCAGGCCGGACGCCAGCTACGAGGCACAGGGCAGGGCGACCCGCCAGATATAGTTTGCCGTAAGCGCGCGACCTGACTGATAATCAAACCAGTCCATTTTCAAGGAGGAAGCCACTTGGAAGCAGCCGTACAAAACCTCGTCATCGTAGCCAACAACAGCAAGAGCGGGGCCGCCGAACTTGCCGCGGAGTTTGCCGCCCGTGCCGAGGCGGCAGGCGTTGCGACAAGGGTGGAGAGTGCCTACCCGATTCCCGAGGGCATTTTCAAAGGCGTGGACGCCTGCTGCGTCATCGGGGGCGACGGCACGCTCCTTTCCGTGGCCGCGGAAGCGGCGCGGGAGGGCACGAGAGTTTTTGGTGTAAACATGGGCAAGCTGGGCTTTCTAGCCATGTTCACGGTGGACGAAGCCCGCGCATTTTTTGACCGCTTCCTTGGCGGGGACTTCCGCATTAGCGACCGTTCGCTCGTGGAATGCCGCAGCGCGTCGGGCAGTGTGTTTTGCGCACTAAACGACATAGTCGTTCGCTCCACAACGTCCCGGGTGGCACGAATGCGCGTCGAGGCGGACGGCAAGCTCGTTAACGTGTACGTGGCCGACGGGCTGGTAATATCCACCCCCACCGGATCCACCGCGTACAACCTTTCCGCTGGCGGGCCGCTCATTCATCCCCGCGCCCCCGTGCTCGCCATGACGCCCATCTGCCCGCACACGCTAAGTAACCGCGGTCTGATCGTGGGCGAAGGTACACGCCTGGCGCTAAACATAGACTCCCCGGGATCTCCCGTGGCAGTCACTTGCGACGGCAAAGCCTGTTTTCAAGACGAGCCTGAATCGGGGATGCCCGTGGAAGTCGTTCTTGCCCCGAAACGCCTGCAACTGGTCCTTCGCCCGGGTTACACATACTTCAAGCTCCTGCACACCAAGCTCGGCTGGAGCGGCAACCACCTCCAGCAGTAGCGCGGGCTTCATTCAAACAACGGGAAGCGGGGGGTATATTCCCCTCTTTCAATGCCTTGCGCAGCAGGCCATGCATGGTGTATTCTCTTATCATGTCCGAACAGGAATACTACGTTCGCAAGCCTGATGCGGAAAACGCGCGTGGGCCGTTCACTATGGACAAGCTCCATAGTCTTGTAGAAGCGGGCCAGTTTGACAAAGACAGCGTCTTCTACGACGACAAGATGGAAAGCTGGCGCAAAATCGGGGATTGCCCGGAGCTTTGCGCCGTCCTCTTTCCGGAGAAAAAGAAACTAGCACTTCGCAAGAGGGGCGAAGCGCAGCCCGCGGCAGCGGCAGCGAAGCCCGAGGTGGCGGCTTCTGGCAATAGCACAACTGATGTAGCCGCCAAGACCGAGACGCCGCCCGTCACAGAAGCCGCTCCCGCCGTCCCAGTGGAAGAAGAGAAGCCCGACCGTTCCGGCATCGCCGTGGCGGACATACTCGACGCCGCAGAGGGCAATACCGAGGAGATGAAGCTTTTACGCATCCAGCGCAAGTGGCGCGACAGGGCCGTGGCCTTGTCCCTGCCAATGATCGCGCTCATATTGCTGCTGTCCGCGCTGGGGCTTGCCGGTCCGCACTGGGAAAGCATTTACGCCTTCGCGATGCAGAGCGAGAAGGTCACATTCGGCTCCCTGCTTGAGCACTCCGGCTTTGCCGTGGCCCTTGTGGACCTCTTTCTCGCCCTTGTTCTGGCACTGGCCGTGACGCAGTTTTACCCGCTCTTGCGCCTGCGCCTCATGCTGGGGCTGGGCTACTTCGGCTACATGGGCTTTGCCATGTGGATGTCGGGAGACATTCTTGGCCTGTTCGGAATGCTTGGCGTGGCGATGTTCTCCATAGGTCTTTACGTCTGCACTCTTACTCTCAATTTCGGCCTGATGCTCGGCTGCGGAATCGCGGCCTTTGTTGGCGTCGTTACCTTTGGTATCATTCGAGTTCTCCCGGGCCTTCTTGCCATGTAAAGTCAACCCTTCCGCCTACTCTCCCCACCATGAGCAACAGCTTCAAGAACATGCTCCGCAAGGCGCGGCAGATACGCGACGAACTGTGGAGCGACGAGCTGCGCGCTCAAAACCGCAGGATGAAACTGCTCATGCGCGTGTTTGCCATCCTGTGGCGCGGAGTGGTGGAGAACGGCCTCTTAACCCGCGCAGCGGCCCTCAGCTATTCATCGCTTCTTGCCATGGCTCCCGTGCTCGGAGTCATCGTCCTTTTCACGGGCAGCTTTCTTAAAGGCGATCCAGAGGTGCAAATAAAGAAGGTGATAGTCTTTATCGCGCCGTCCATATCCCAATACGTGCGTCTGGATCACGAGGCAGCCCGCAAAGAGGGAGTCGAAATACTGGAAGTAAGGGAGGCTGACGTAGAGGGTGCTCCCGACGCGGCCGAGGCCGAAGGACAGGCGCAGACTCCGGAGACGGGCACGGACGCCCTCGACAGGGCGCAGGGCGAGGAAATGGCCGATGCCTTCGACATGCTTCTTTCGCGCATGATAGAGGGCGTCAAGGGCAGCGTTGGCGGCATAAACAAGGGAGGCAAGGGCATTGCAGGAGCCATAGGCGGCATTTTGCTCATATGGGTCGGCATATCTCTTCTGGTCGCCATCGAGAACGCGCTCAACGGAATCTGGGGCGTTAAAAAAGGCCGTCCCTGGGAGCGGCGCATCGTGCTCTACTGGGCCGTGCTTAGCTTGGGCGTTCTGGCGGGTTTCGCCCTTATCGGGCTTATTTCCGCGTCCACAATCGTGGGAATGCTTGACTCTTTGCCCATGGGCAAGCGCCTTTCGGGCCTGCTAATCTATCTTGGCCCCGTTGTTTCGGTTCTCGGACTGGCGCTGCTACTGAGCTGTTTCTACCAGTTCTTCCCCAACACTCGCGTCCGCTTTCTGCCAGCGTTAACGGGCGGCGTATGTGCGGCGACCCTGCTTGTCTTAAACAACTTTCTTTCCATCCTGTACATCAACAACGTGATCCGCATCCAGAGCCTCTACGGCTCCATGGGCATCGTGCTCGTGTTGATGTTCGGCCTGTATCTGTTCTGGGCATTCCTGCTGCTTGGCGGACAGATAACCTACGCCGTGCAGAACGCGCAGTATCTGGCCAATCAAAAGGCGTGGGAGAACGTCAGCGAGCGCACGCGAGAGACGGTCACGTTCGCCACCTATGTGCTCGTATGCCGCCGTTTCAGCCGTTGTCAGCCGCCCCTTTCTTCAGACCAGCTGGCGCAGATGCTTTGCGTTCCGACGAACATTCTTAACGAGAGCCTTTCGAGGCTTGAGGACATGGGCTTGATCACCTCCCACGAGAATGAGGGCGAAGAAGGAGCCACCATCAATACCTGCTTCTTCCCGTCCCGCCCCTTGCGCAGCCTGGACATGGCAGGCTTCAGGCGCATGTACGAGGAATACGGCTCGGATGCGGGCGTAAATCTGATAAGCAAGGTCGATGCGCTTATAGATACTTACCGGCGCAGAATGGACGAGTGCGTCCTGACTACGGGCGGGGACAACATGGAGGTGCTTCTGGACAAAATCGAAGCCGACGGCAAGGACAAGGCGTCCGAAGCGGCAGGTGTATAATGGGTATTTTGACGGGTTTTTAAGGCTTGCGCATATTCAGAGCTTTTCAAAGCACTGGAAATTGTGCATCAATGTGTCCTTCATTCAGGCGCGTCCTAATCAGGCGGCCCGACTCGAATGCCGGAGTGGCGGAATGGCAGACGCAGCTGACTCAAAATCAGCCGCCGAAAGGCTTGTGGGTTCAACTCCCACCTCCGGTACCATTCGCCCTGTCAGTCGATTGACAGGCTCTGTGCGATTCGCCTCTCTGTTTCATCCAGCAGTCTTGTCGCGTTGGTTTTGGCGTCAAAATGCTCCACAACCCACGCTCTTGCGCTCCTGCGCAGGCGTTCACAAAGTGCGTCGTCATCGCGAATGCTTTCGAGCGCGCTCCGCCACTTTGCTCTGTCATCAATCGGCAGAATATAGCCGTTTTCGCCATGTCGAATGACTTCCGTAATCGCGCCCACTCGCGTTGACAAAACAGGCAGTCCCATCGCCATCGCCTCGGCCAGCGCGTTGGGCAGCCCGTCGCGGTCTCCGCTGGCAGTTACCCGGCCTGTGAAAATGAACGTGTCCGCCCTTTCAAGTTCAGCCCGCACGCCCTCTTCGTCCAGCCAGCCGGTGAAGCGGACAATGTCCTCAAGTCCAAGCCGTCGGGATTCTGCTTGCAGTTCCTTTTCCAAAGGTCCGCCGCCTACGATACGCGCCTCGAAGGCAAGGTCGCGTTTGGCAAGTTCCGCATAGAGGGCAAGCTGGGCGCGGAAGCCTTTCTTTTCCACAAGCCGCCCGACGCTCACAAGGCGCAGCCTTTCGCGCCTTTCCTTGCGAAGGGGCTTTATGGATGAAGGCATGTTGTTCAACCCCCGCCTTATTACCACGATTTTACCCGCTTCGCAGCCCTTTGCCAGCACCTGTCTGCGTGCCGCCAGACTGCTGCAATGAACAAGCGTCGCGTCCCTCAGCTTGAGCGGCAGGAGCCAGTCGCCGCCGTTTTCGAAAATGTCGTAGGCGTGCGCTCCCATCGAGTAGGGGATGCCCGCCAAGTGGTGCAGTAACCACGCCGCCGCGGCCGGCATAGTGGCCCATACGGCGTGACTTCGCCTTGTGCGGGCCTTCTTCAATTCCCTCGCTATCAGTATCGCGCAGCCGATGCCGCGCCAGTTCTCGCCGAAGTTGAGCCAGTTGGGTATGTCCGCGTCGAGCATGTGCTCGCCCATCTCGCGGAATGCCTCCGGCTTTTCCCATATCGCTCCCCAAGCGCGCCAAAAAAGAGTCAGCATCTCCCATAGGGGGACTTTTCTCTGCGGCTCTTCCCCGAGTCCGCCCCAGAGCGAATACACCCGCGCATCCACCCCAAGGCTGCGCATTGCGGCCAGTTCGCGGCGTAGAAAGGTCTCGCTGGGCGTGCCGAATGTGGTGAAAAGATACGCGACAGGTCCCCTGCTCAAGCTTTCGCAAGAGCCGGCAGGGCGCACATCTGTTTCAAGAGTGCTCATTTTGGGGATGTTGACCCCAACGCCAGCTTTAGAAGCCGCTCAACGAGCTGGCGCGGGTGTTCGTCCGTTCGCAGGGACAGCAGTTTGCGCTTCATTGTGCGGAGTGCGCCCGGGCTGCTGGAGAGCGTTCTCACGATCGCCTCGAATGACTTCGCGCTTGTAAAGTCCAGCGCGGCTCCCTGCCCGATGAAGTAGTTGAGCGTTAGCCGCTCCTGGGGCATCACTCCGCCCATGCGGTTAAATAGAATCGGGCAGCCGTGGTACAGGGCCTCCGCCGTGGTGTTGGCCCCGCCGCGCGACACTACGCAGTCCGCCGCCTGAAGAAGTTCGTGCACGCGCTTTGAGTAGCCCTCCACATGCAGGGGAAACGCGGGGTGCGCCTCCTTCCAACGCGTGATTGCGGATAGCGCCTTTTCGCTTTTTCCGCAAAAGGCGATGGCCTGCACTCCCTCAAGGTGCAGCAATTTGTCCAAGAGGCGGATGTGGTTGTTTGCCCCGGCGGCACCCGCAGCCAGAAGGACGGTGAAGCGGTCGGCCTCAAGGCCAAGTTCTTCGCGGAATGCGGCTTTTCGCGCCTCGTCCATAGCCGGAACAAAGGCGCGAGGCGGCAGCATGTTGCGGAACACTTCGCAGTGTTCGGGCCGCATGCCGTGGGCAACTGCGAAGAGCTGCGCCGCGCCGGTGCGGGCGATGAAGAGGTCCGCCGTGGGTTCGAGCCAGTTGAGGCTGAAGCCGAAGCCGCCGCTCCATTCTCCGCAGTAGGTGCAGGTGCGGACGCTGTTGCCGAGCTGGGCCTTTGCTTCCTGAAAGTAACCGCGGTTGAGGCAGTCGTGCATACTCACGATGAGCTGCGGGCGGAACTTGCCAAGCAGGCGCAGGTAGTAGGCGCGGCCAAAGGACAGGCGCTGGCCCTGCATTCGCGCAAATCCCTCTGCGATGAACCAGTAAATGTTGTGCAGGCCCGGGTGGATTTTCTGGATTGTATTGTAAACCCAGACTCCGAAACGGGGCAGCCAGCTCGATTTCTCTAGCAGGTGCTCGACGTGCACTTCCGCCGCTTCGCCCAGCCATTCCTTTAGTGAATATGCGCGGCTGTCGTGCCCTCCGCCAGTGGACGAGGTCAAAATGAGTATGCGCGGCTTCTGCCCCTTCGCCTGTGTCGTTTCGGGGTTAGACTCGTTCAAAGATGATGCTGACATTGGCCCCTCCGAATCCGCTGCTGTTGCTCATGGCGCAAGAATACGCGCCTTCGCGGGTTTCGCGCAGTATGTTCAGCCCTTCGCAGTCCTTGTCCGGTGCGGAAATGTGTGCAGAGCCTGGCATCCAGGCTTCCTTGAGCGCCATGACGCAGAACGCGCTTTCCATTATGCTCGAAAGCGACAGCCCGTGCCCTGTCAGGGCCTTGGTGCTGCTTATAGCGGGGGTGGCTCCGGTGCCGAACACGGCTTTCATTGCCAGCAGTTCCGCCGTGTCTCCGGCCTGTGTGGACGTGGCGTGCGCGTTCAGGTAGTCGATGTTTCCCGCAGTCATGCCGGAGGCGGCGAGCGCGTTGTTCATTGCCCGCACCAATCCCTCGCCGCGCGGGTGGGGCATCATTGAATGGTGCCCGTCGCTGGCCTGTCCCCAGCCTTTGAGGCGGGCATAAATGGGGGCTCCGCGTTTGCGCGCGCTTTCCTCGTCTTCAATAAGCATGGCAACCGCGCCGCCGGTTCCCACAAAGCCGTCGCGCCCTCTGTCGAAGGGGCGGGAGGCCGTGTCGGGGTCTGTCGATGTGGACAGGGCGCGCAGTGCTGCAAAGGGCAGTATTGTGTCCGCGTTGCAGTCCTCGGCGCCTATGACAATCATCCTGTCCTGCCTGCCGAGGGCCACTTCGTCAAAGGCCGCGCCGAGAGCGTGCCCGCTCGACGCGCAGGCGGATACGAAGCCTGTCGAGGAGCCGAGTATCTTGAAATACGATACGAGGTTGAAATTGAGAGTGCCCGCTATCGAGGATACCACGCCCAGCGGGTGCCCGCGGCGAGCGCCGACTTTGTGCATCCTGTCCAGATGGTGGAACAGCATCGTGGAGGATCCGCTGGAGGCAGTGTACATGCCTGTGCGCGGGTCCGATACCTCGTCCATTGAAAGGCCAGCGTCCTGAATCGCCTGAGCGGCTGCATACAGGGCGTAGGCGCCGTGCGGGGGCAGGCTGCGGAGCTGCTCAAGGCGCAGGGGCGGCATGTCCGGCGGCAGGGTCCAGTCTTCCTGATCCAGCGAATCCACCGCGAAGCCCTTTACCGAGCCAACGACTTTTACGGGGCAGTCCGGCTTGTCGAAAGGCGCGTAAAGGGACAGTCCGTGCCGCATGGAGCGCAGGTTTTCCGCCACTTGGGCCTTGCCGTTGCCTATGCAGGTGACAAAGCCGATTCCGCTTGCAACTACGCTTCGCATTAGGCGTCGTCGCTGGCTGGTTTTTCTGTCGCGCCGTCCATGGGGCCGAATACGAGTGTAAGCGCCTCGACGCTGGCCGCTTTCTGCCCGTCTACTTCGATGAATCCGTTGAATGTTGCGAGAGGGGCGCGTGCTCGCAGCAGCTTGATGGAAATATCCAGTTTGTCATTTGGGCGGCATACTCTCATGCAGCGGACGGAATCCGCGTTTATGAACCACGCCTTGCCGCTCTCTTTGGCTCCGGCCAGTTCCGGCGCGTCGCTTTTAAGGATGAACAGGGAGGCAAGCTGGCCGAGCGCCTCCATCATTAGCGAGGCGGGGAACACGGCCTCGTCTTTGAAGTGGCCCTGAAGGGCGGGTTCGTCCCCGCCGATGAGGTAACTGCCCGTGGCCCCGTCCGCGTTCAGGCGGGCTTCGGTTAGGAAGAGGAAGGGCGGCTGTTGGGGTAGGGTGGCCATAATCTCGTCCCTGCCAATGGAGGGCGTTCCCGCCTGATAGGGCACTCCGCGCAGCTTTGCGTCGAGATAGCGTTTGACGTCTCCTATCGTGCGCAGCCCACGCAGCTCTTCGTCCGGCGCGCTTACGCCCAGCACCTGCTCGATGGTCATGACGATCTCGACCATTATGAGGGAGTCTATGCCAAGCTCGTCGAACAAGCTCGTCTCGTCATTCGCGCTGGCGACCTTGGGCCTTATCTCCGGCTCGACGAAGCGTTCGATTATGCCAAGAACAATTGGCGGCACCAGTGCAGGGTCGCGCTTTGTTTGAAAGGAGATTGCTGCCTGTACCGCTTGTTCGGGACAGCGGCGCATCGCTTCATTTACTTGCTCGATGGTCATAGCCATGTTGGTAAACGTGGCAGTGGCGCTCAAGTTTCAGCGTGCGTCCCTAAGAACCGTCTGCAAGCTCGGTTGCCGTCCTATTGCAGGGATACCCAGTCGGCAGCCACTCGGGCAGCTTCCCGCAGGGGCACGTCAAAGCGGTCGCTCTCGTCCACGGCGTCGGGGTCGATTTCGACTAGTTTTGCGTAGAAGAGCGGCAGCAACGCGTCCAACTGTTCGTCGCCAAGCTCCGGCAGATACTGGCCGAACACCTTGTCCACGTTGAAATCCGTCCCAAGGTCCGAATTGCGGAAGGCGCGCAGGATGTCCTGCGTAGTGTCGTTGCTGATTTCCTTGCCAAGGGCCTCGCTTATCACTTTGGCAACTTCCTCGCTTCGGCGAAGAACTGTTTCGTAATTAAACGCCTCCACGCGGACGGGGTGGATATGCCCCATATCGTCCTGATGGTAGTAAATCTTCTGGTAATAGCTGCCCGCGCGCTGGCGTCCGTCTGGCAGAAGCGTGTCGCGAAGTTGTTGCTGGTGAGTGGCTTCGTTCAGCCTTGCAAGCTCCAGATCCACCTTGATGTGCGGGTAGGCGTCGCTGGAGCGCAAGTCGTTGCGCCAGTCCTCCATGCGGTTGCGGAAGGCCTTGTCGTCCTCTCTTTCGGCGATGCGCTTTTCCTTGTTTAGAGAAATGTCCTTCTGCTCGTCCTTTATGCGGAATCTTTCGATATTATCGTTAAGATATTTGAACTCGGGCAGTGTTTCCAGCCTGCGGGCGGTGTTGGCTGACAGGGCCGAAAGCAGCTCTTCGCTGACTCTTGCCCCGTTCTCCGTAAACACCTTCTCCTGATTCCATTTCGTAGCTTCGATGCTGTCCCAGGGCAGGGCGTGGTCGAGGTCCGATTCGCCGATGGGCAGGAGTTCGTTGATGTTTGGCAACACGATGTCGCTCTTCACGCCTTCTTTTTGCGTGGAGGCTCCGTCGGGCAGGTAGAACTTCTGAACCGTTATCTTCAGCATCCCGAGGGGAATGTTCGAAGCGAAGGGGTTGCGGAAAGCCATCATGCGGTTCAGCAGCATCGTCTGTTGGACGGTGCCCTTGCCGTGCGTGGTCTTGTCGCCGATTACGACGCCGCGCTTGAGCACTTGAAAGGCACCGGCGCAGATTTCGCTGGCAGAGGCGCTGTTACGCGAGACGAGGACCACGAGGGGCCCGTCGTAAGTAATAAAGCCGTTGTCGTCGTCAAAGTCCGCCCTTGTCTTGCCGTTGTCGTAACGCACTTGCACGACCGGACCGTCCTTTATGAAAAGGCCCGTCATGCTGATGGCTTCGGAGAGAAGGCCCCCGCCGTTGCGGCGAAGGTCCAGCACTATCGCCTTTGCGCCTGCGGCCTGAAGCTTGATGAGCAGCTCCTGTACGTCGCGCGTAGTGCTCGGCGCGTCCGGCTCGTCCATGCCCGGGCCGTAGAAGGAGGGCAGGTCGATTACGCCAACGGGTATGGGTGCGCCGCCGTCGTTGGCAGGGACTTCGATAAGCATTCCCTTGGCAAGGTTTTCCGTCAGGCGGATTTCGTCGCGTATTATGCGCACAACGTGCCTTGCCGTCGGGTTGTCGGCGGGGACGATTGTCAGACGCACCTCGCTGCCCTTGGGGCCGCGGATTAGCTTAACGGCCTTGGTCAGCTTCATGTCCACTACGTCCACGGGTTCGTCTTTGCCCTGTGCCACGGCGACGATCTTGTCGCCCGGGTTAAGCTGGCCGCTAAGTTCGGCCGGGCCGCCGCTCATTAGCTCGCGAATCACGCAGTAACCGTCTTCGCTGGACAGTACCGCGCCGATTCCCTGAAGGCTGTTGCTTATGGCGATTGCGAAGTTGTCCGCGCTTTCGACGCTGAAGAAATTGGAATGCGGGTCGAAAAGGGTGGTGAAGCTGTTGAGGAACATTTCCTCGACCTCGTGCGGCTCTATCTCCTTTAGGAAACGCTCCGTGCGTTCATAGCGGTGTACGAGGCGGGCGCGAACCGTGTCGATGTCTTCGCCGTTAATCACTCCGTCGAGCATTTCGTAAACGAGCCTGTTTTCCCAGAGCTTGTCCGCTTCGGCCATGTCTTTGGGCCAGGGGACGTCCTTGCGGTCCGGGCGGAATGTTTCCTCGGTGCAGAAGTCAAAGTCTCCCTCAAGGCGCTTGAACACCCAGGCGAGGCGGTTTAGCGAGCGTTCGCGGTAAGTGCGGTATATCTCAAAGGCAGGGTACAGGTTGCCCTTGTTCATGTACTCCCTTTTCAGGGTGTCGGCGAAGCGCAGGTGTATGCTGTCTATATCTTCCTGAATGAAAAAGAGTTTCGCGTAGTCCAGCTCCTCGATGTAGGCGTCGAGCAGCTCCTTGGGGTCTATCTCGCCAAGGCCCTTGTCCCCGTAGTGACGGCTGGACATGTAGTTCATGACCATCTGCGTCTCAGTGCGGAAACGTTCGTTCATCTCCCGCGGGATCTGGAACTCCCCGACGTTGACTTTGCTGCCCTCGTCGTTCTTCTGGGCCGAAAGAGGCATGGCGCCAGATAGCAGCAGTGCGGCCGCAAGCGGGGCGAGCTTCATGATACGGCGGCTTGGTGACAGGGGGCGGAGTAGTTTCAAAGTGAACATTTTCAATTCGATTAAAGGCCTCTTGGCCGTGATTGCGAAGGATAAATTGTGGCGAATTGGCCTGTTTTGCTAATTCTGGGCGTTTGTGAGTTTGTCGTACAGGCTTCTTGTCCGGGCCATGCGTTCTGTAAGCTCCTTCATGAGGGAGGGAAAGTCTTCAAAACTCATCCATTTGGCGATCGAGTGTTCGAGGTCGGAGTCGGCCTCTATGCTCGAAATTGGCGTGTTGTGCTCCCGCCGTAGCCTGAACTCAAGCGTGCGCAGGAACTCGTAGTTGTCTTTGAGAGATGAGTAATCCTGCGTGCTGATTATTTCGGCAGAGTGAAGCAGCTTGAGCGCGTCGCGCGTGTTCTGACTGCATATCTGCGGTCTTGTTCCCCCGTGCAGCATCTGGAGCGCCTGCACACTGAACTCGACATCCAGCAGCCCCCCGGGGCCTGCCTTGAAGGAGCGCTGGGGAGGGCGCGCCTTGGCCTTTTCGGTCTCGATCTTGGCCCTCATGCGGCGGATTTCAGCCAGAATGCTGTTCTTGTCGCCCGTGGTTTCGCCGAAGATAATCTCGCGGCGCATCTGTATGTAAGCCTCTGCGGTGTCGTCCCTGCGGCCTCGTGTTTCGGAGCGGTCCGCAATGGGGCGGCTGCGCAGCAGGGCCTGTTTTTCCCACTGTTGGCCGCCTTGCCCGCGGTGGTATTTAAGGAGAGCTGGAAGGGCCACTACCAGAGGGCCGTCCTCCCCGTGGGGGCGGAGGCGCATGTCGATTTCAAAGCCCGGGCCGAGCGGTCCCTTGTAGCCGAGCAGCTTTTTGAGGCGTATGGCCTTGTTTATCATGCGCTCGTCGGAGGCTTCGCGGCAGACGAGCATCATGTCCAAATCGCTCCCGAAGGACAGTTCCCTGCCGCCGAATTTGCCAAGAGCAACGGCTATGAGTTCGCCTTCCGGGTCCACGCGGCGGAGCATCTCGCTCACTACGACGCTGCCCACGCGGGATAGGGCCAGCTCCACACGCGGCAGGCCCACTTCGGAAAGCACCTGTGCCATGGCTATGCGCACCTGTTCGGCCTTTATCCAGAGCCAAAGCGCCTTGGCCGTCGCCTCGTCGCTGTCCTTTTCAAGGGCGCGCACTTGCGCTCTCATTATGCGCCCGGGCTTGTTCAGGCGCAGGGCGGAAACGAGCATCAGCTCTTCAAGTATCTCGGGGTGTGCGCAAACGAGGCTGTGAATGAAGCTCGACCGGTCGAAGATCATGCACAGGGCCTTGAAGAACTGGGCGTTTGTCGCGCAAAGGCGCAGAAAGCTCTTTCGTGCGCCGTAGCGGTCCGCGTATTCGTTCACGCGGCCAAGGGTGCGAAGGGGGTGGGCCTGCGGGGCAAGGGCGTGCGGAAAGGTGTTGCCCAGCTCTATCATTAGCTGCACCGTCTCGCGGGTGACCACGCGCACCGGCGCGTTGCCAATGGCAAGGTGGCGGATGCCTTTTTCGATGGGTTCGCGCGGCCCCCAGAACACGCTGTTCAAAAGGGCGTCGATTTGCGGGCCGGGTTTCTTGCCGCTGATAAACTCGGTCCATTCCTGAACGAGGCTTTCGCTCGTGCTCATGGGGAAGTAGGACTCGTACATCGAGCGCACCTTGGCGCGGATCTCGTCCATTTTCGCGTCGAACTCCTGCTCGCTTAGATCAAGCGTCTTGGCGAGCTGTTCGCGCGCGGGGCCGGAGCGGGGCAGCGTTTGCGTGCGCTCTTCCTCGCGCATTTGCAGGCGGTGCTCCACGCGGCGCAGCCAGAGGTAGCTTTCGCGCAGGAACAGCACCTCGTCGTGGCCGAGGATTTCGTAGCGTTCCAGCCCTTGCAGCGCGTCCAGTGTGGACTGCGTTTGCAGAAACGGGTAGCGGTTCTGATAGACCATCTGGAGCGCCTGTATGATGAACTCTATCTCGCGGATGCCTCCCCAGCCGTTCTTGATGTTGAGGATGAAGTTTTCCTCGCCGAGCACTTCGTGTTCGATGCGCAGTTTCAGGCCCGCGATTTCCTCGAACAGGGCGGGCGGGGGATTGCGCGGGAAGCGGAACGAGGATAGCGACTCCATCAACTCTCCGCCCAGATTCATGTCTCCGGCCACGGGGCGAGCCTTCATCATCGCCATGCGCTCCCAGGTCTGCCCGCTTTCGTAGTAATAGCGTTCCATGCCGGAGAGGGAGCGCGCGATGGGGCCGCCGTCTCCTTCCGGCCTTAGGCGAAGGTCTATGTTGTAAAGGAATCCGTCCGCGCTTCGCTCTTGCAGGATGCTTGTCAGCTCCCTTGACAGCTTCGCAAAGAACTGTTCGTTGCTGAACGAGGTTTCGCGGCCGTTCTTGCGGCAGTAGCCGCTGCCTTCGTAGGCGTAGATAAGGTCCAGATCCGAGACGAAGTTCAGCTCCGTGCCGCCCATCTTGCCGAGGGCCAGAATGCAGAAGCGGCCCGTGCGCTTGTAGGTATCGTCCCAGGGCTGGCCCATTTTTTCTTCGAGCGGTTCCTGCACGATGGACAGCGCGTCGCCCAATACGTACTGGGCAAGGGCGCTAAGCTCCTTCATGGAGCGTTCTATGTCGGAAAGGTTGGAAAGCTCCCGATATGCTATGCGCAGGCTCATCGCCCTGCGAAATACGCGCAGCGAGCTTTTGCGCTGCTCCGCGCTCTGGTCTGCGGGTGTAAACAGGGGGTGCGCTCGCATGAGCGAGTAGTCGCCCGGGCGGTACAGTTGCCTGTCGCATTCGGGTTCTTCAAGCCAAAGCACAAGCTCCGGTCGGCACCGCAGGGCGTCTTTGTACACAGGGCAGAACCGCGTCAGTAGCTTCAGCCTTTGCAGGGTTATCGGGGCAATACTCGCGCTGCCATTGGGCAGGGTTTCCAAAATTGAGTGGATTTCGTCAGCTTCGTCCATCGGGGCGTTTAGTGTGGATGCTGTTCCTGTGGGCTGGGCAGTCCTTGGGATGCATCGTTACTAGCTCATCCGGTGAATCGCTGCAATTGCCAAAGGACGGAACGAGCCAGAGACATCGCAATTTTTCGTCCTCGCCGCGTCTTTGGTCGCTCTGTTTGTTAGCGGTCCGCGTCGAATATTCGTTGCAGCTTGGCGCAGCGCCAGAAGGTGAGGGCCAGTACGCCGAGCAGGGCGCTGTTGAACACGATGTGCTCTGTGTTGCCGCCGATGAAGTTCCATTGGCCGAAGCAGCCGCAGTCGGTGTCGATGCCGTTTCGCTTTGCTATGGCGATGAAGTTGATGAACGATATTGTGAGCGTCATCAGTATGAGCGACGCGGCGCTGGAATACTTCATTGTGAGAAGCGCAAGGCCGCTCAACAGTTCCAGCCATGGCAGAACAAGGGCCGTGCTGAAGGCCATCCAGTAGGGCAGGATTTCAAAGGCGCGTATTTCGAGAAGGAACTGGCCCGGGTTCGCGATTTTGGCTGCTCCGGCGGATATGAACAGTACGGCTGCGGCGGCGCGCAGGATGAAGAACAGGATGCTTAGTAGGAGCTTCATTTGGCTTTTCCTGATGCTAGGGTGAGCTTGCCGCTTGAGAAGACGCTTTTCCAGCCGCCGTGAAGGACGAAGACTTTGTCCGCGCCCGCCTCTCGTCTCAGGCGTTCGGCTATGTTTTCGGCGGAAGAGCAGGCATCCGAGGAGCAGTACACGATGACGGTCTTGTCGTTTTTCCACCTCGCGAGGAACTCGCCGACCTGCGTGTAGTAGTCGTCCTCGTTGATGTTTATGGAGTCTTTGGCGCGGGATCTTTCAAACTCTTGCCCGGACCGTGCGTCCACCCATACCACGTCTTTTATCGCAAGGGCCGACTCGAGGTCTATTTCCCCTTCCCGCAGAATGTCCTCGCCGTAGCTTGGCGCATGTGGGTTGAGATAAAGGGACAGCGCGCCAAGAATTACCGACAGAGTCAGCAAAATGAGGGTTCGCACCAGCAATTTAACCGAGAACGAGAACGCTCCCGCCTGGGATGTCAGTGTTTTGTTGCTGTTCATTCCTGCTTGTTGATGTGGATGGAGGGGTACGAAACCAGCGTATATAACCGTTTGTGCTAATCTGGGAAAGGCTGCTTATACTTTTTTTCGGCTAGGGAGGGGCTTAAAATAGACGGACCGGGGAGGCGGGATGGGTTTTTGAGATAAAAGACGCTCCTTAGGGTGCGTTTATCGGTATGTCTTTCTCCTTGGTATTTATTCGGTCAAAGCGCGGTAGGGCTGAATCATTGGAGCAAGGCTCGTGCGTTTTTTGACAAAAAAAACAGCCCCGATGTGGTTCGTAAACCATATCGGGGGCTGTTCATGGGAGCATATACTCCGTTATCTAAGCGTTCGTTTCTAGCGACGGCCTTTGCGGCCGCGGCTGGAAATGGGGCTTCTGTTGCGGCGCTTGGGCTTGTCCGCACTGTTCGCCTCAAGGACGGGGGTCCAGTTGTAGTCGAAGTCTTCCAGTTTGGAATGCGGTATTTTTTGGCCGATGAAGCGTTCGATGCCGCGCAGGAAGTCCTGCTCTCCTGCCGTGTAGAGTGTCACTGCTTCGCCGTCCCTGTTGGCTCGGCCCGTGCGGCCGATGCGGTGGACATAGTCCTCCGGGTGCTGGGGAATGTCGTAGTTGATGACGTGGCTGATGCCGGAGATGTCGATGCCGCGGGCCACGATGTCCGTTGCCACGAGCAGGCGGCTCTTGCCGGAGCGGAAGTCGGCCATGGCTCTTTCGCGCTCTTTTTGAGTGCGGTCGGAGTGCAGGATGCCGATGTTGTGGCCGCGGTGTTCGAGCCAGCGGGCGATTGTGTCCGCGCCGTGCTTGGTGCGGGTGAAAATGAGCGCGCTGTCGTAGTCTGTCTGGTCGAGGATTGCCACGAGAAGGTCGAACTTCTGGCGGTCGTCAACGGGATAGATGCTGTGCGTGATGGTGTCGGCAGTGCTTGTGCCGCTGCCGATGCGGATTGTCACCGGCTCGTGCAGCATCCACTGGGAAAGGCTGTCGATGGCGGGCGGGACTGTGGCGGAAAAGAGCAGGCTCTGCCTCTTGCGGGGCGTAAAGCCGATGATTTTGCGCACGTCCGGCATGAAGCCCATGTCGAGCATACGGTCCGCTTCGTCCAGGACGAGCGTCTCGATGCTGTCGAGCTTTAGCAGGCGCTGGCCGAGAAAGTCGAGCAGGCGCCCGGGCGTGGCCACGATGATGTCTGCGCCGCGCTGAATCTGTTCGCGCTGTTTGCCGTAGCGCACGCCGCCGTAAAGGAGTGCGGTGCGCAGGTTCGTGTGCTTGGCGAACACCTGAAGGGCGTCGTAAACCTGTTGGGCCAGCTCTCTAGTCGGCTCCATGATCAGAGCGCGGGTTTTGCCGTGCTTGTGAAGGCGGGCGATGATGGGCAGGGCAAAGGCCGCGGTCTTGCCCGTGCCTGTCTGTGCTCCGCCGATGATGTCCTTGCCCTCCAGGAGCTGGGGAATTGCCTGCTCCTGAATAGGCGTAGGCTGAGTGTAACCTGCATCCGCGACGGCCTTGAGAATGAACTCGGGTAGGCCCAGATCTGCGAACGCGGATGTATTTGCCACTTCGATAGTGGCCGTATCCGTTTCCATGCTTTGGTCTGACTATTTAATGGGGCGGCCTGCCGCGAATGTTCGGTGAGAATCCTCCTTTGGAAGCCCCTTTCAAGGCGGCTTCAAACATCCTAACCATCACCGAACCAAGGGATTATCTTGCCTTCCCCGCAGACCGCTTGCGCGTTAATGTAAGCCGTCTGACTGACAACTCACAGGGCAGCATTGCCCTATTTGCGGTAAAAATACAAGTATTTTGAGCGTTTTTTCAAAAAGAGGGAGAAATTTGAGTACGCTTTGCGACGGCTTGAGCTGTGTTTTGCCGTAGAAAGCGCGTGTTTTTGCCCGTCCGTTTGTTTCAAACGCTCTTCAGGCTTTCGCAGCGTATGTCGTCGAAGGCCTTGTCCTGACTGAGCGTCAGTACGCCAACGCGAGTCAGTTCCAGAACGGCGAGAAAGGACGCCGCAATCAGCAGTCGCGACACGGGGCCGGGTTCAGGGAAAAGCTCTGTAAAAAGGAACGAGCCGCGTTCTTTGAGCAAGGCGCGCACCGCGTCCATGCATTCGCTGACGCTGACTTTTTCTGCGACGACGGTGCCTTCTCTTGTGCGTTCCTCAAGCCTTCGCAGCACTCTGTTGAGCGCGCTCCACACGTCGAAGCGGTCCACGGGTTCAAGCGAGGCGGCGTCCGGCTCCGGAAGGGCTTCCTCCACTAT
>JAFGLA010000025.1 GCA_016928295.1 Opitutales bacterium | reverse complement strand
GGGGGGGGGATGCAGGCCGCTATTGCGCGTGAACGGTCTTAATTACCGCGGTCATTTTGCTCAGGTCTTTTAAGCCCGGCGCTGTTTCGACGCCGCTGTTAAAGTCCAAGACTTCGGCCTCTGTTGCTGTCAAGGCGTCCTGCGCGTTCCCGGGATTCAGCCCACCGGCCAGAATAAGGCGCTTGTCCTTGCATATGCCCTTGAGCTTTTTGAAGAAGCTCCAGTCTCCCTTGACGCCCGTTCCGCCATACGCGCCCTCTTTGTAGGCGTCTATTAGAAAAGTGGTTGCAAATGGCAGAAGCTGTTCGGGGAAGCTCTCTTCCGGCTTCAGGCGCGGGGCGAGCCATAGACGGCTGGGGGTGACTATTTCCGACCAGGTGCGCACTGTTTCAAGCTGAGTGCTCGATGGGTCGAAGTGAATCTGGTAATAGTCAAAGCCAAGATCCAGCCTGCTGCGCAGAACGTCGCAATCAATGGCCACATCCACCATCACCCTGCGCCCGTCGGGTATGAAGAAAAGCAAATCCTCAAGGTCTTCATCCTGAACGCAGCGGGGGGACTTGGCATACATGATGACGCCAAGGTAATCAGCGCCAAGCCTTGTTGCAGCCCGCGCGTCCTCTGACCTTGTCAGACCGCATATTTTCACCTTGGTATGCATGTGTTTATGCTAATGCATGTACAGGACAGTGCAAGATAGCTCCATTGGCGCAGCCCTTTTTACATATGTGTTGCAGACGCTACTTCGCGAAGTGTTTGCAGAGGGCTTTCACAATATCGGAAGGCGTGGGCTTGGCCGCGCTGATGTCCACGGGGATGCCGTATTTTTTCATGATTTCCGTCGTGACGGGGCCGATGCTGCATGCTTGCGGGCGGCGGGCGTTGGCTTCTGTCTTCAGGTCTTTTGCCTGCGCGACAAAGCTCTCTACCGCCGATCCGCTGGCGAAAACTATGGCGTCCGCGCCTTCGCTGCGGAAGCGGGCCGCGGAGGGGTGCTTTGAAATGTCGTTTCGCTCGGTGGAGTAGAACTGCACCTTGTCCACTATCGCCAGAGCCGCTTCGAGGCTGGCAGAGAGTTCTTCGCTCGCCTGATTGCCTGTCACGATGAGGATGTTCAGGTTGTCGAGCGTCTGTTCCCTGGTAAGGGCTTCGGCGAGTCCTTCGCTGGTCTGCACTTCGGGGATAAGCTCCGCCTTTATGTAGAACTTGCGCAGCGCCTCGGCAGTCCCGTTGCCCACGGCGGCTATGTGTGCCCCGCCAAGGGAGCGGATGTCGTCAAAGGTCTTGAAGAACAGTTCAAAGAAGTAGCGCACGCCGTTCGGGCTTGTGAAGATGAGCCATTCGTAGGTCCACAGCTCCTTGAAGGCTTCCTGAGTGTCGAGCGTGGGGCCGGTGCAGCGCGTTTGGATGAGGGGCAGCTCGATTACTTCAGCGCCTTCTGCGGCGAGCAGTTCCACGAGGCTGCCGCTTTGGTCCGCGGCGCGGGTGACAACGATTTTGCGTCCTTCGAGGGGCTGGTTCTTTTTCGTGCTCATGACTGAAAAGTGTGTGAATGTATGGAGCGCGCTCAATTACGTGCTTTGCACAAGAGTCGCAAAGATGCGCTAAATTATACTTTTGGCGAGGTTTTCGAGTTCCAGCAGGGCCTCGGGGATGGTTTGGGAGCAAATGGGTGCTTTCCAGACCTTGCCCCCGGGCAGGTGGGCGTGAATGAGTTCGCCGTCGAAAAACGCAGCCACGGCGCTGTGGCAGCCCCCGCCGAGGCTTTTCAGCAGCGCCCTTTCGAGCGAGACCGCAAACGTGGTCTTCTTATCCAGCAGGGCTTCGTAAAGGGCCAGGTCTTGCACGCGGCATTCGATGGCGATTGCGGCTTGTCCGGCGGCTGGAATCATGTCGCCTGTACAAATGTGTTCAAAGACCAGCCCTTCATATGCGCTTATGCCAAGTCGGGCGAGGCCCGCCGCGGCCAGTATTGTGGCGTCGGCCTGTCCTTGGGCAATTTTTCGCAGGCGCGTTTCCACGTTGCCGCGCAGTTCGGTCCACTTCGCTTCGGGCCAGAGCTTTGCGCCTTGTTCGCGCCTTCGCGGGCTGCCGCTGGCTATAAGGGTGGGGCAGGGGCTGCTTTCACGGCGGACGAGTACGTCTCGCGCGTCGGCTCTTGGCAGGTAACCGGCGATTGCCAGCCCCTCGGGCAGCTCCGTTGACATGTCTTTGGCGCTGTGAACGGCAATGTTCGCACGGCTTTCGAGCAGGGCTTCTTCGAGTTCTTTGGTGAACAGGCCCCTGCCGCCGTGTTCGTGGAGCTTCCACTGTGTCTGGCGGTCGCCGGTTGTGGAAAGAACCAGCGTTTCGAGCGCGCAGTGAGGCAACGCGCTTTGTAGAAGCGTTCGGGTCAACGCGACTTGCGCAAGGGCGAGGGCGCTGCCGCGCGTTGCTATTGTGATTGTGCCGCCGGTCATTGGAAAGCGTTTCCGAGAGTAGTCGTATTGGGAAAAGTGTCAGGCTTTCTTTACGACAAAGGCGCGGGATTTGCACCCCGCGCCTTTGCAATACAAGTGTTTAACCTGCTTAGCTTATTAGGCTATGTAGGACGCCTGTGCGCTGTTGTTCTTGTCAACCTTGCGCTTCTGGATCCAGGGCATGAGGCTGCGCAGCTCCGCGCCGACCTTTTCGATCTGGTGCTCGGCTTCGCTGGCGCGGAACTTCATGAACTCCGGGTAACCGGCTTCGTGCTCGGCGACCCAGCGATTTACGAAGGTGCCGTCCTGAATCTCGGTAAGAACCTGCTTCATGGCCTTCTTGCTCTCGGCGGTCACAATGCGGGGGCCGGACACGTAGTCGCCCCATTCGGCTGTGTCGGAGATGGAGAAGCGCATTCCCGAGAGGCCGCTCTGGTTGATGAGGTCAACGATGAGCTTCATCTCGTGGCAGCATTCAAAGTAGGCCATTTCGGGCTGGTAGCCTGCCTCGACGAGGGTTTCGAAACCGGCCTTGATGAGGGCGGAGACGCCGCCGCAAAGCACGGCCTGTTCGCCGAAGAGGTCAGTTTCGGTCTCTTCCTTGAAGGATGTCTCGATGACGCCGCCACGGGTGCCGCCGATGCCCTTGGACCAGGCAAGCGCGATTGCGCGGGCCTTGTCGCCGCCCTGATGGATGGCGATGAGGGCGGGAACGCCCTTGCCTTCCTTGAACTGGCTGCGCACGGTGTGACCGGGGCCCTTGGGGGCGACCATGATCACGTCGATGTCCTTCTGCGGGACGATGAGCTTGAAGTGGATGTTCAGCCCGTGCAGGAACACGAGCGTGTCGCCGCTCTTGAGGTTGGGGGCGATGTCCTTTTCATACACGGCCTTCTGCTTCATGTCGGGCAGGGAGACCATGATGATGTCCGCCTTTTTCACAGCTTCCGCCGTGGGGAACACCTCGAAGCCGAGATCCTTGGCCACGGGGATGGATTTGCTGCCTTCGTAAAGGCCGATGATGACCTTGCAGCCGCTTTCCTTCAGGTTCAGCGCGTGGGCGTGGCCCTGGCTGCCAAAGCCGAGAACTGCGATCGTTTTGCCGGAGAGAACGCCAAGATCGGCGTCTTTGTCAGTATAGACTTTTGCGGACATGATTAATTACTTCTGTTCAGAATTGTTGTTTTGCTGGCTGCCTGTACCGGTGCGTTCCATTGCGAGCGCTCCGGTGCGCACAAGAGAAAGGATGCCGAACTGCTCCATCATGGAAAGGAAGGCGCCGACTTTTTCGTCGTTGCCGGTCATTTCGATGATAAGGTCGTCGAGGCTGACATCGACTATTTTTGCGCGGAAAATGTCGCAAAGCTGCACGATTTCGCCTCTGTGCGCGCTGTCTGCGCGTACTTTTACAATCGCCAACTCGCGGGCTACGAACTGGCCGCTGGCCAGATCCTGCACCTTGATTACCTCCACGAGCTTGCCAAGCTGCTTGATGCACTGGTCAAGCTGCTGGTCGTTGCCGCGTACAGTGGCCGTAATGCGGGAAAAACGCGGGTCGCTCGTCGGGCCTACGTTGAGGGTGTCGATGTTGAAGCCACGGCCGGAGAACAATCCGGTCACGCGGGTTAGCACCCCAAACTTGTTTTCTACCAATACTGATATGGTGTGGCGCATTGTGTTTTGTCTGTTCTCTTGGAGAGTGTAAACCCTGTCTTGCCACCGGGGCAACTCCTTCGTTGCCGTCTTTTATGGCTCCCACGCTTGCTTCAAGCTGCGTATTATCGCGCTGGCGGCCTTGTTAAACAGGCTGGGGGATGGTCTTGCTGCTCTTGTATGTCGGAACGAGGCGGTTGAAAAATGGTGGGCACAACAGGACTCGAACCTGTGACATCCTGCTTGTAAGGCAGGCGCTCTAACCGACTGAGCTATGCGCCCATATGTGTATGGCGTAAACTCCTAGTCACATACAAAAGCTGCGCCGTCTGCAAGGTTTTATGTTTTGGAGGGCGATTTTTCCGTCCGACCAGTCCGCCCCATATGGCGTCCGGGTGGCGGAACAAGGTGACCTTGGCATTTTTTTCTGACCGTAAGGAGTTTCACCGTTTGACACTTGTGCATCAATGGGAAATGCAACATCAGGTGCCGGTTTGGTGGATTCTCAATGGCGTTTGCGCGCAATTCGTGCTGGCCTTTTGTCTAACTTATACGTTTATGTGCGATGCTTGCTAGTCCTTCGGGATGTTGGCTCGCTCTTGTTCTGGCACTCTGGCCGGACTGGCGCGTTTCGCTGCCCTTGGGATGATTCATAGCGTTGGTTTGCAACAAATATAACACCCCATTGTTGGCGGCATAGAATACCCCGCCACATCTTTCCCCCATATAAATATGGAACTGCAACGCATCAAATCTCTGGCGGTCCTGACCTGCGGCATGTCTTTTGCCGCATTTGCACAGGGCGCCGGTTTCGCAATCATCGAGCAGAGTGCTTCGGGAATCGGCAATGCCTTCGCTGGCGGTGCCGCCGCAGCCGAAGACGCGAGCACGATTTTTTTCAACCCTGCGGGCATGATTCTGCTCGATAGTCCAGAGCTTCAGTCCGGCGCGCATATCATTGCTCCCTACGCGAAGTTCGTTAACGAAGGCACCACGACCGCCGGTTCCATCGTGACGCAGGGCGCCGATTCCGACGGTGGAGAGACGGCTCTAGTTCCCAACTTCTACTACGCTCATCCGATTAACGAGCGCCTCGTTGTCGGGCTTGGCATCCACGCGCCCTTCGGTCTTGCGACCGAGTTCGACAAGGACTCGATTGTTCGCTATCAGGCCGTGCGCTCTGAGATTCAGACGATCAACGTTAACCCCTCGCTCGCGTACCGCATCAACAGCAAGCTGACTGTTGGCTTTGGCCTCAGCGCGGAATACGTTTACGCGAATCTGACAAACGCTCTAGACTTCAATGCCGACGGCACATCCCTGCTCGACGGTTTTCTGGACCTTGAGGGCGACGACATCGGCTATGGCTGGAATCTGGGCCTGTTGTACGAGCTTTCCTCTTCAACACGCTTTGGCGTTCACTATCGCTCGCGCGTGGAGACCACTCTCGAAGGCGAGGCCGACATCACCGTGCCAAGTGCGCTTGCGGCACATCCCGTTATTTCCGCCGCGTATGTGGATCAGGACATTCACGCGGATCTTACACTGCCTGATTCTCTATCGGTAAGCTTTTTCCACCAGTTTAACCCCCGTTGGTCCATCATGGGCGACGTGACCTGGATGAACTGGAGCAAGTTCTACCAGTTGGACATCGTTTTCGAGGAGACTGGCATTGGCAGCCCCATCATCGAGAACTGGCGCGACAACTGGCGCTACTCGCTCGCCGCCAACTATCAGGCGAGCGACGTTCTCAAGCTGCGCGCCGGTGTCGCCTATGACCAGACCCCCGTGCGCAGTTCCGAGTTTCGCTCCCCGCGCATACCTGATGCAAGCCGCGTGTGGCTGACCTTGGGCGCAAGCTGGGACATTTCTTCTAGCACGACCTTGGACCTTGGTTACGTGCACATCTTTGTGGACGATCCGGTCGTGAACAACTCCACGCACACGGCCAACCAGCATGTTGTGGGCACTATCAAGGCCCATGTGGACATACTGAGTGCGTCCTGCACGCTCCGCTTCTAATAACGCCGGAATTACGGCGAGCCTGCTAAGGCAAAACGAAAACGCCTGTCCCGTATCGCGGGGCAGGCGTTTTGCGTGCGTAAAATGCCGGACGGTCTGCACAGGGCTTTACCTGCCTGTGCCGCGCGTGTTCTTGGGCTCTATTCCACGAATGTGATGCTGGCGTTTACCGGCGCCTTCATCCCGCAGGCCACCTGCACTGCCTTCACGATGCCCGCGGGAACGGGGCAGGCCGTGTGCGAGCAGTTCTCGCGCATAGTGTTGTGAATTACTGACTTGCCCCAGCACGCCTCTTCGGCGGGGCTGACGGAGTGAATCTTTGCCGCCACCTTTGCAAAGGCGGGGCACTTGGTGTCCACCTTGAGGTCGCAGATGCCCGTCTCTGCGTCGAACTTTGCGCTTACGTCGGTTGTGAAGCCGCAAACGCCTGCGTCTATGATTACTTTGGTCATCAGTGCAAATTACAAGATTGCTCATCTTGCAGGGCAAGAGCTGATTTCATCTCTGTTCCAATTGCTTTCAATGGGGGACGATAATTATCGCCATTGCTGCGATGTGTTAGGGCGACTATTGCACTGCGTCGGTTGGATAGCCCAGATGGTTCAGGGTGGACATTATGGCAGAGAGGAGCGGGTCCATTGCCAAGGTTTCATCTCCTTCGTTTGTGGCGGCCACCACCGCAAAGTCATTTTCAGGGTCGAGTATTGCCACGGAGCTAAAGGTTAGCACATTGCCGAAATGCTTGAATGTTGGCAGTGCGTCTCCCACGGCATCATCGACAAACCACCCGTAGGAATAGTTGTTTGAGGCGTCGCCGCATGAATAGTGCAGAGTGTCCCATGTGGCCGGAGTAAGCAAATAGCACTTGCCCTTCTGTCCTGCAAGGTGCGCCGCGGCGTAAAGAGCAAGGTCGTCGATTGTCATTCGGGCACCGCCTGAGGGGTTCAGACATGGAAGGGGTTGTATGTCGTAATTATCGGGGGCGCATGGGACTCCCCTGACATGTCCCCAGGGCTGATTGCCTTGAGCGCTCGCAGGCAGGCCGAACGCGGCGTTTTTTAGTCCCAAGGGTTCAAAGACTCGTTCCCTTAGCAACGTTTCATAGGTCTTTCCGCCAATATTCTCCAGAATGTGACCGGCGATTGTGTATGCTATGTTTGAATACTCGTATCTGCTTCCCGGGGCGTATGTTGGCTCAAGCGCAAGTATAAACGAGGTCAGTCTGGAGCGGTTTTCCATTTCCGACAATGAGCTGGATACTATCGGGCTTGTTGAGCGCGCTATTGCGGAGGACACGTCATCGTCATCAAGCCCTGATGTGTGGTGAAGAAGATCTGAAAGAGTTGCCGACGCCAGTGATGGGGTGATGCTTTCTGATGGGAGTAGTTCGGAGATGGTATCGTCCCAGTCAAGAAGGCCGTCTTCAACCATGCAGCCCGCCAGAACGCAGGTCATGGATTTGTTTATTGAGCCGATGGACCAGGTGCTGGTTGAATCGACGTTGCCGGAGGTGGTTTTATTCAGTTTGCCGAATTGCCCGTGGGCTACGATTTTGCCGTGCTTTACGACGGCCAGAGCCATAGCCGGAAGCGTCGTTTGTTCGGTTATGTATGCCAGAGCCGGAGTCACATCAAGAGGCTCTTCGCCATTCATATAATCCTCCACCCATCTCTGACCGTTGTAGTCATAAAACACCTGAGGGTTGGAGGTATTGGGGCTGTGCCAAATCCATCCGTCCAGATTCCAGCTGTAAAAGGTATGGTTGCAATCTTTCGAGATCCACAGCCATCCGAGTCCATGTTTGAAGATGTGTACGCTTTCGGGAGAATTGCCCACGGCATATATCCAGCCGAGGTTTTCGTGCCAAACCCATCCCTCTGCTTGCGCTTCCCATACCTTTCCAAGCCATGGTATGTCGTATGAGTTATTTTCGCCCGCCTGAACTCCTGCCCATTGGCTGACAGACTGGGCAAGAACAGGTGTCGATGCTAGAAGCAGAAATGCAAATACTCGTGCCGATTCGAGAATCGGTTTTGTTGTGAGGGCAACAAAGATCAAAAGTACGGACTTAAGCCCGCTTCTTCTGTGTGTGATATGATGTGTCATGATGTCGCTCGGTTGGTATCAATAATTTTTGAAAATGCTTGGAATGTAGCTAATTGTGCCATTACGCTGATGTTGTGTGTGGCATATCGTTTGCGGGGGCATGCAAATCGTTCTATTCCAACACGCGAGGCTATGTGTCACTTTTTGAACGAGCTTGTTCCGTCGCGCGAATGAAGCTGCATGTTCGATATGCCATTGCCGAACACTGGCTTCTTGCTCTTGTCCCAATGAGATTAACTCAGTGAAAACATGGTGCGGGCAGTCGGAATCGAACCGACACGACCAGTTTGGAAGACTGGAGTTCTACCACTAAACTATGCCCGCATTGTCGCATCGTCAGCCCCTCAAGGCGCCTGTGTCGGCGCATCGGCGTGGTATGGGCCGCTTGCGAAAGGATGGCACTGTGCACATTCGTTTCGTCTTAGTCAAGTGCAGGCTATGCCACTTTGTTTCATTTTCCACAGTTGCCGGACTTACTTTGTGAATGACCTTGCCGCTTCTCTGGGTTAAAGTGCGCTTTATGAGCAGCAATCCCGCCTTCCCGTCCAGCCAAAGCCAGACAGATGGCGCATCGGTGGAGATGGCGGGCGTTGTGGAGCGCATTGTGTTTTCCAATGCCAAGAGCGGTTTCATAATCGCGGAAATAAAGCCTGAAAAGGGCGACTTGTTTACCGTGAAGGGCGTGCTGCCCGGGCTTCGCTGCGGCGAGAGCGTGCTAGTAAAGGGGCGCTTTAGCGTGCACCCGAGCTTTGGCCCGCAGTTGCAGGCGGAGAGCTTTTCCGTCCGTATGCCTGCGAGCGTGGAGGCGATGAAGAAGTTCCTCGGGAGCGGCCTTGTCGCCGGTGTGGGCAAGGGGTTCGCTGAGAAGATCGTGAAGCGTTTCGGTGCAGACACGGCCCGTATTCTGAACGAAGAATCAGGCCGCTTGCGCGAGGTCGCGGGCGTTGGCGAGGGGCGGGCGCAGAAGATAAAGGTTGCATGGGACGAGCAGCGCGCATTGCGCGAGGTGTTGATGTTTTTGCAAAGCTACGGTGTTGGCGTTCGCCGTTGTATGCGCATCGTGCATCGCTACGGAACGGCGGCCCCTGCCATGTTGCGTGAAGATCCTTACGCCCTTGCGCGGGATGTGGACGGAATCGGCTTTCGCACGGCGGACAAAATCGCGCTCAACATGGGTGTGGGTAACGACAGCGAGCGGCGGCTGGACGCTGGGCTGGTATTCACGATGGGCGAGGCGGAGACGGAGGGCCACACCGCGCTGCCGGTGGATGAGCTTGCTGCCCGCTGCTCGCAGCTCTTGCGCTGCACTGAAGCCAGGGCCGCGGCACGGGTTTCGGTACTGATTTCGGAGGGCAATTTGCGTCTCTATCTCGGCCTTGTGCAGCTTCCGGGCACTGCGAAGGCGGAGGAAAAGGCGGCTCGCGCCTTGAGGGCGATATGCGGCTCTGTATCGCGCCTTCCTGCAATAAAAGTGGCCGCCGCGATCGACTGGGCCGAGGCGAGGGCGGGTTTTGCGTTTGCAAACGAACAGGCCGACGCCATAGCAGCCGCGCTCGAAAGTCCGCTCTCGGTCATTACCGGAGGCCCGGGCACGGGCAAGACGTCCATACTTCGCGCTCTTGTGGATATTTTGCGCGCCAAGAAGCTTAAGATACTTCTTGCTTCCCCCACGGGCAGGGCGGCGCAGAGACTTTCGCAGAGCGCGGGCCTGCCCGCTGCCACCCTGCACCGGCTCTTGCGTTACAACGAGGCTCAGGGGGGCGAGCGCAAGGAGCTGGACGCGGACTTTGTCATCGTGGACGAGTGTTCCATGCTGGACGTGCGCCTCTGTGCGGCGCTCGCGCAGGCCGTTCCCGCCGGGGCGCATCTTGTCATGGTGGGTGATTCGGACCAGCTTCCATCGGTGGGTGCTGGCAACGTGCTTGCGGATATTATCGACAGCGGTGCGGCTAGTGTTGTGCGGCTAAGGAGCGTGTTCCGCCAGAGCGAGGGGAGCGACATTGTAACCGTGGCCGGACAGGTGCTTTGCGGGGACGCCCGAATGCCTGCCGCCGTATCCGTCGAAGGGCTTGCAAGGGGCTCACTGCCGGAGTGTTCGTTCGTCGAGGTGGACAGTCCGGAGGCTCTTGAAGAGGCCGTGGTGACGCTATTTACCCGCTGGAAGCGCGAAGGTGTTGCCCCGCTCGACATGCAGCTTCTTTCACCCATGCACAAGGGGCGTAGCGGTATTCAAAGCCTCAACAGCGCGTTGCAGTTTGCTCTCAACGGGGATTCCCAGTCGGCTTTGGAAGACGGGGCAGGGCAGTTGTATCGCGTTGGCGACAAGGTGATTTGCACGCGCAATAATTACGATAAGTCGGTCTTTAATGGGGACATGGGTATTGTTACGAAAGTCGATTCGTCCGAGGGTGCTTTGAGTGTTCGCTTTGATGACGAGGAGCTTGTATTTTCAAGAATGGAGATTGTGGACCTTGTGCCTGCTTATGCCATCAGCATACACAAGTCTCAGGGGAGTGAGTTTGCCCATGTTGCAATTGCGCTTATGCCGGAGCATATGGTGCTCTTGCGCAGGAATCTGCTCTACACTGCTATCACTCGCGCACGAGTTAACGTCGTTATTCTTGGAAAAAGTGTAGCGTGGAAGATGGCCATGGCAGAATCGCGCGCTGTGGAGAGGTTTTCAACCCTGTGCCAGCGTTTGCGCACGGCGTAAGCAATTCAAGCTGATGTATGTCCAATTAAGGAGTGAATGAGCGGCGTGTCCATTCGCTTTATTTGGTGGTGAATGAGTGTTCAGTTGTAATGGAAATCTCTTGGGTGTAAATGTTGGACTTGGCTCGGTTTGCCTAAATGCGGTACCACAAAAAAAGCGGACCAGTGCGGCCCGCTTTTTTGAAAATCAGTGCTTTATATCTGTCTGACTATTTGTCGTAGTGACCCTTGATGATCTTGGCCACAACTGTGTAGCTGATGCCAAGCTCCTTGGACACTGCGTTCATCGAAGTGCCGCCATTTACGCGGTTCTTGATGTCGTTGCAAAGCTCGGGCGTGATGCGGGTGCGCTTGCGGCGGGTCTTTTCGCCGGCGGCGACGGGGGCCTTGGCCATGCGCAGACCGTACTTGCTGATAAGAGCCTGTGCCAGATCGCGTGCGCTGCGGAAACCGCTGTTCTTAACGATCTCGTCAAGGCGCTGCTCAAGTTCGTGCTGGCGCTGTTTTTCGGCTTCAAGCTCGGCCTTGCGCTGAGCGATGGAAGCTTCCTGTTGTTCGAGTTGCTTGAGCTGCTCTTCTATATCGTAGATTGCCATATTCTGTACCTGTGTGTTAAATTGAAGTCGAAACGACTATTCGCATCTTATCAACTGTTTGTCAATGTGTGATAGTATAAAAAATGCTTTGTATTAACCTTTTTATAGAATGGGCTGTATTTTATTGAGATGGATTTTCAAACCTATTTATCCAAGACTTGCTCCAGCTTGCGAAAGTTCCATTTTCAAGATGCATTCTTGCCTGATCCAGCAGAGAAACGAAGAAGTTAACGTTGTGCAGGCTAAGCAGAGTGCAGGCTAGTATTTCTGAACTTTGAAAGAGGTGACGTATGTATGCGCGGGAGAAATGCTCGCAGGTATAGTTGGAGTTTTCTTCGCAAAGCGGGCGTTTGTCCTCTGCAAAACACGCATTTTTGATGTTTCGCCTGCCGTCCACGGTATAGAACACGCCGTGCCGTGCTTCTCTAGTGGGCATCACGCAGTCGAACATATCTATACCCTTGGCAATCATACGAAGAAGCTGCGGCGGTGTGCCTACGCCCATTACGTAACGAGGCAGTTCTGTGGGCAAATAGGGAACGCTGGCGTCAATTGCCTCAAGCATCTTGTCCTCCGGCTCGCCCACGCTGACTCCGCCTATTGCGTAACCGTTGAAAGGCAGGGCCGAGAGCGCCTGAGCGCACTCGCGCCGCAAATCCGCATATGCCGAACCCTGCACAATGCCGAATACGTGCCTGCCGCTTGCCTGGATGCCAAGCTCTTTTTGTGCCTCTATGCTCTCGCCGGCCCACTTTATGGAGCGGCGAACGGCGGACTCCACCACCTTGCGCTCCGGCGGCCAGGGCGGGCATTCGTCTAGCACCATAGCTATATCGCTGCCCAGCTTGTTCTGAATATCCATTACAATGGAGGGGTTCAGATACACCTCGCGCCCGTCAATGTGGGAGCGGAAGCGAATGCCTTCGTCGTCCATCTTGCGCAGCTTGGCGAGGCTGAACACCTGAAAGCCGCCGCTGTCTGTCAGGATCGGCCCTTTCCAGTTCATAAACTCGTGCAGTCCGCCGAGCTTCGCTATCAGGTCCGGCCCCGGTCGCAGGTTAAGGTGATAGGTGTTTGAGAGAATGATTTGCGCTCCGCATTCCTTCACCTGATGGGGCGTTAGTGACTTTACAGTGGCCTGCGTTCCCACGGGCATGAATACGGGCGTCTGTATCGTGCCGTGGGGCGTGTGCAGCTCTGCACGGCGCGCCGCAGTGGCGCTGTCGCTGGAGTGTATGCGGAAATGGTCGGGCATTCTGCAATATGTGGCGGGAAAACGGCGAAACGGCAATCCATACAACGGGCCTTGCGTTCGTGCTCATCATTTAGGCGAGTCTTGACCTTGCGCCTTACCCTGCCGATTATGCAAAAAAGAACACGCAGGCCCATGTTACTTGTCATAGACAACTACGATTCCTTTACCTACAACCTCGTGCAGTACTTCGCGCAGCTTGGCGCGGATCCGGTTGTGTACAGGAACAACGAGATTACACCCGAAGAGGCGCTTGCGCTCAATCCCGAACGCGTGCTCCTTTCCCCCGGTCCTTGCACGCCAACAGAGGCCGGAGTGACAATCCCAGTTCTTGCCGCTTTCGCGGGTGTGAAGCCGATACTCGGCGTCTGCCTCGGCCACCAGTCCATAGGGCAGCACTTTGGCGGGCGCGTCATCCGAGCCTCCCGCCTGATGCACGGCAAGACAAGCCCCGTCAACCACAACGGGAAGGACATTTTCAAGGGCATACCGCAGCGTTTCGCCGCCACGCGCTATCATTCGCTACTTGTGGAACGCGAGAGCCTGCCCGAGTGTCTTGAAATTACGGCACAGACGGACGAGGGCGAGATAATGGGCCTTCGCCACAAGACTTTGCCAGTGTGGGGCGTGCAGTTCCACCCCGAGTCGCTCGCCACAGAGCACGGGATGCAGATGCTCCAAAACTTCCTCGACCTAAAGATATAACACGCATTTACGCCAATGAACTGTCCCCGATGCCGAGAGCGCGATTCGCGCGTGATAGACTCCCGAATTGCCAAGGACGGGCTGTCGATACGCAGGCGCAGGGAGTGCCAGAAGTGCGGCTATCGCTTTACCACGGTGGAGGAAATAGTCCGCGAGGGTCTCAGCGTGCGCAAGCGCGACGGGCGAATCGAGAGCTTCGACCGCCGCAAGGTGCTTTCCGGACTACGCCGCGCCTGCGAGAAGCGCCCGGTCCCCGTCGAGCAGATTGACATGATAGTCAACGACGTGGTGCTGGAGCTTGAGGCTCGCTACGATCAGGAAGTGGCAAGCAACATGATTGGCGAAATCGTAATGGCAAAGCTCAAGCCCGTGGACCAGATTGCCTACATCCGCTTCGCCTCCGTGTATCGCGACTTTCGCGACATCACCGAGATGGAGCAGGTCATACACGACCTCAAAAAGCCGCTATAAGCTCCGCGGTGTTTGCTATTGCCCATCGCAATGGCCGGTAAGTCTTTAAGCCCCAGTAACCCCCTAGTCCCATCCTGCCTGTGAAAATACGCATCGCCATAATCGTGGCAGTCGCGCTGCTAGGCGCAACGGCTGCAATCATGTATTCGAAAAAGCCAGAGCCAATGCGAGTAGCCATAATTTTTGACGACGGCCCGACTGATTACAATTCATCGAAGCTGCTCAAGGTCGTGAAGGAAAAAGGCGTTCGCATCACGCTCGGCTCTGTCGGGAGCAATGTTGAAAAGCATCCCGACGTTGCGCGCGCATTTCTTGACGCAGGCTGCGAAATGGCGAACCACACCTGGTCTCACCGCCACCCCGCAGAGTTGAGCGATGAGGAACTGGAGCGCGAGATCGTGTTCTCCACGGCCAAAGTGGGGGAGCTTACCGGAGTTACCCCGCGCATATTCTGGCCACCGTTCATCGAGCTTGACCCCCGCATGGACGCCTTGTTTGCCAAGGCGGGCCTTACGCTCATGGACTACTCGCGCATGGTGTCCACCGACGACTGGCGCGAGGAAGTCAGCGCTGACGAGATATACCGCCGCGCAACCGGCGACATCAAAGACGGCACGATAATTCTCATGCACGAATGGCGGGGCGATTCCATCGAGAAGCTGCCCCTCATAATCGACGAGCTTCGCACGCGCGGCTTTGAGTTCGTAACCTTTGGCGAGATGAGCGACTACTACCGTTCGCAGAAGTAGTGCCGCTTCGCTAGCAAATCTTGTCATGCAGAACAAAGACCCTGACATCATTGCCAAGAACGAGTGCATAGGCGCCCTGTTCGCCCCGCTGACAGGTCAGGACCCTTTCCTGAACGACGCGATGCGTTCTGCAATAGACTATGCCCTGTCGGGCGACGGGGGCAGCCCCGCCTCGCTTGAGGCATTCATGCACAAGGCCGTGGAGCTGTCCGTAAACAGCGGACGCGGCGGGAGCGTCAGCATGTATCACCTGAACCTGCGCGGTCGCAGCTACGAGCCTCTGTGGATGCGCGGGGAGCTGATCTCGGGCCTCAAGCCGCTGACGGGAGAAAGCCGCAGTCTGCTCATCGTGAGCGGTTTGCGCGAAGCCGTCCGAAATACTCTGCCCAGGCGGCAGAAAAGCAGGCGCGAGGCCGACGTGATGGAAGAGGCACGCCAGTATATAGACGCACTGGCGGCGCGCTTCACGGCCTCAAGCAGCCACCTCACGATCCTCTATCAGGACAGCGAATAGCTGTAGGCGCGCAAGACCCGTATGGCCTTGCATTGCCTTGTAGCGTCGTTACTGCTGTTGCCTCTTGTGCTACTTGGCGATGGGCAGAAGAAGGTTCGCGGGGTTGCTGTTCTCTCCGCCGATCATGATGGTGGAAGGAGCGCGGCCGTCCCACTTTTCAACGATTTGTAGGGATACGAGGTCTTTGTTCTCTTTCAAGGCCGCGCCGCGTACCGTTATGGCGTCCGCTTCGCCCTGGGCGCGAATCTTGGCCGTTTCCGCCTCGATCTGCGCCTGCTGCTGGGCAAACTTGGCGCGTGCGACTTCCTGTTCCTGAACCATTTTGGCCTCGATGGCGCGTTCCAGCTCGTTGGACAGGTCGAAGTTTTCGATTGCGAGGTCGGAAATCGTGATAAGGTTTCCCACTTTGCGCCTCAGGCTTTCGAGGCTCTCGGACTTCACCGGCTCGCGTTCCTTTACGATTCTCTCGGCAGAACGGCTGGAGCAGACTTCTTTCAATGCCTCCTGAACGAGGGGCTTTACAAACTGTTCAAAGGGGTCGCCCGCGTAGTTGCGGTAGATGTTTACCACGCTCGATTCCGGTATGGAGTAAACGACGGCCACGTTGGCCTGAACCTGCTGGAGGTCCGAAGAGTAGCAGGAGGTAGCAAAGCTGACCTTGCGCGTGCGCACGCTAACCTCGTCAACCCTTGTGATGAACGGGGCCTTGAAGTGCAGCCCTTCCGGTAGGGCTTGTTCGGATACCGAGCCTAGCGTGACTTTCACGCCGCGGTTGCCCGGGTCCACGATCTTGTATGAAGAGGTTCCCAAGACGCCGAAAATGACGACCAGGATTACGATTGTTACAAGTAAAGATGCTGCGCGGGATTGGTTCATGTTAAGCTCCATTCTGGGCTTGTTTCCATCGCTGCCGCGTCGAGACGGACGCCTGCTTTTGAATTCCGGAAAATCCTGACCCATGAGGCACAGCATAGGGCAGCTATGCAGGCAGTGCAACAAAACATGAAAAGTTACCTTTGCCAAGGGCTGGTATGTCCTGAAGGCGTACACAAAAACGCCCGTCGCCGAATTGGGCGACAGGCATTGGTAAAGACAGTAGAGAGAAGCTTGGAGGTCATTCCCGTTGCGACGCACATGAATGTGCAGCCCTTGCAACGCGGAATGAACAAGGAACTAGTCCTTGATTTCCTTGTGCAGGGTATGACGCTGCAAGTACGGGTTGTACTTCATCTTCTCGATGCGAACCGTCTGCTTCTTCTTATCGCGCTCTGACATGTAGCGAGAAGGGCGTTTGCCTTCCTTGCGAGCTTCAGTGCACTCCAAAATGATATGTTCCCTGGGCATGGCTGAAATTTGGAAAAGTGCCAAACTGCCTCCCGATGCGGCTACTGGCAAGCAAAAACATCAGCTATCGCCGAAAAGACGCCCGCACCCCCGCCGGGAGTCGAATTGTCAGACGCTCCGATGACTTCTATGGACGGGCGATTTGCGAGGTAAGGTAGGGGACGAGCTGCTTTTTGCGGCTTACGATTCCAGCCAGCTCGAACACGTCGTGAGCTTCCACCCGAGGGTAGTTGATGCATTCGCAGATGTCCCTTGGGCCGCTGATTAGCAGCAGGCTGTCCTGCTTGTTGATGTCCGTCACAAGAAGCGCGGAAAAGTCCAGCCCCTCGTTTGCGCGAAGCTCCGCAAGTGCCTTTTCAAGCTCTCCCCGCTTGCTCCAGAAATGGTCGAAGCCAAGCTCTTCCACCTGCGACACGCTGAATGAAAGCGCGCCCTCGTGGTAAACCTTGAGGTCGTTGCGCAAGGCGTCCATCGCGCCGCGTCCTGCAAGGACGCCGCCGGAGCTGAATATGAACTGCGCAAGTTCCGCCGCGTCGATGCCCGCCAGTTTGGCGAGCCAGTTGAGCAGTTCGCCGTCCTTGGCCGTGGTCGTAGGGCTTCTCAGGTTGAGCGTGTCGGAAATGATGCCGCTCATCATGATGCCCGCCGTTTTTTTGTCGGGCGATAGTCCTGCGCGCCTGAAGCAGTCCGCCACTATGCTGCATGTGGAGCCTACCGGCTCGTTGAAAAACAGGATTGGCTGGCTGCTGTGCGGGTTACCTAGGCGGTGATGGTCGATTATTTCGCAAATTGTCACCAGTTCCGCCCCGGGGACGGCCTGCGTAAGCTCGTTGTGGTCCACAAGGACGAGCCTTGTGCGCGGGGGTTTGAGTAGGTCGCTCTTTGTGAACACTCCGAGGAGCTTGCCCTCTTCGTCCACCACCATGCAGGATTGCGGCGGGTTGGCTGCCACGCGCCTGCGAACGTCGCTAAGGCGTTCGTCCGCGCTGAAAGTGAGCGTCTTGCGCGTGTAGAGCCTGTCCACACGGTTCGCGCTGCGGATAATCCACGACGTAGTCGCGCTGTCGTAGGGGCTGGATACCAGGCAGACGCCCTTTTCGCGTGCCATCTGGATGATGTCTTCCTCGGGGCGCAGGCTGCCCGTTATGACGAGCAGGCGCACTCCGGCGTTAATGCTCTTTGTCTGTATGTCGTAGCGGTCGCCGACTACGATTATGGACTGGCCCGCGCCAGTGCCGACTTCGTGCGTGAAGTCGCCAAAGCTGCGGATGTCCATCGCGCCGACGCGTACGTAAAGGTCTTCGAGGCGGTCTTCGTCCACGCTGTTGAGCGTTTCCGCGCGCAGCGAGCGCACGATGTCCGCAATCGAGGCGTGGACGTGGCGCATTTCCTTCTGGTCGCGCGGCTTGGGTATGAAGTGGTCTCCAAGGTCGAACACGGAAATCATCCCGAGCAGTGTTCCGTCCTCTTCGACGACCGGCAGCACGTTCACGTCGTGTCTGTCGATTAGTTCAAGTGCTTCCGCGCAGGTGTGGCGCGGCGTCACGCAGTGCGGGTTCGCGCTCATGACCTCGCGCACCCTTGGGGCCACGTCGCCAAGAAACATGGGCGCAGGCAGGCCGAAGCGTTGCAGTATGGCGTTTACGCGCTCGTTGGTGTTGCCGCAGCGGGCCGGAATGAAGCCTTCCTGACCGGTGGCCTTCTTGAAGGCCGCATACGCGATGGCAGAGCATATGGCGTCCGCATCCGGGTTGCGGTGGCCGATTACGTAAGTTAGCTCTTCGCTCATTCCTGCTTGCTGGAAACTATGCGACGAGATTGCGGACTACTTGGACTCGGGGATTACGATTTTCTGCCCGATTTGCAGCTTGTTGGGGTCCACATTCGGGTTCGCGTCGATGATGGCCTGTGTGCTTACGCCGTACTGCTTGGCCAGCTTGGAGAAAAAGTCGCCCGATTGTATTACGTGGATGCGCTGCCCCGCCGCGTTCGTCGTCGCCTCGGCCACTGCGGGGCTGTCTTTGGAGGTTTCGCTCGCAGCGGTCTTTTTCACTACGCTTGAGCCGGACTTGCTCATGTCGGCAAGAGTAGCCGTAATTTTGTTAAGCTGTTCGCGGTCGGCGCGAATCTCTCCGCTCAGGCTCTGTACGGACCTCTGAAGGGTGTTGTTAGTCTCGCGCAGGCCGTTGTTGGCGCGCACGACCTCTCCGCCCACCTTTCCGAGGCGGTCGTTGATGCTGTCCAGCTCTGTCTTGATTGTTACAACCGGATCGGGCTTGGCGGCCATCAGCTTCTTGTAAGAGGCAAGCTCGCTCCTTGCGCCCATCGCCATGTAGACGCCCGTTCCGCCCATAACGAGGCCAAGCGCGGCAACGCCCAGAGCGATAAGGAACATGCCCTTGCTCGCGTAAGAGGGGCCGTCCAGAGGGGGAAGGACTTCGGGAATCGAGTTTCCGGAGGAAGAGTCGGCGGAGCTGTCTCGCCTGTGAGCGTCCATATTGTCCATTTTTGTGACAGACTAGGCCAATACATGGCCTGTTCGCAAGAACTTAGAGGCTCTTAATAAGAACTTATCCGGGTGTATGCACATCGTTGGGCGACTTTCTTTTTGTTCCTGCGTTTGGACAAAAGAAAAGACCGGCCCTTTTGCAGAACCGGTCTTTTCTTGGGCTTTAATGGGCGAATTCTCGCTCCAGCTGCCTATTCCTGGCTTTTGACCTGTGCCCAGACGTCCATGTAAATCTGGTCCTTTTCGCCAAGCGGGGCGATTTGTTCGCCTTTTTCGAGGTGTTCGTCGCTCAGGAACACCATCGGATTGGCACGCAGCTCTTCGGATATGAGTTCGTAGGCGGCGCTGTTGGGTGCCCAGTAGCAGGTGAACTCCATGTTGTTGGCAGCAGTCTGCGCGTCGAGCATGTAGTCGATGAATGCGTAGGCCAGATCCTTGTTCTGGGCGTCTTTCATTATCACCATGTCGTCGGCCCAGAAAGAGAAGCCCTCTTCGGGCAGGAAGTATTCGATCGCGCCTTCTTCGGCTTCTTCCATAACCTGCATGATGTCGCCCGAGTAGCCGTGCACGGCGTAGAACTCTCCACTGGCGATGCCGGGCTTGTACTCGTCGGAAGCGAACTTGGCGATGTTGGCCTTCCATACCTTGACCAGTTCGCCAGCCTCGGCCACCTCTTCGGGGTTTGTCGTGTTGAGACTGTAGCCGAGCTTCTTGAGCGCAGCGCCGAGCACTTCGCGGTAGTCGTTAAGCAGGGTTACGCGGCCCTTGAGGTCTTCGCGCAGGTAAATGTCCCAGCTTTCCTCGTATTCGCCCACGTTATCCGTCAGAACTGCGATGCCTGTCGTGCCGCTCATGTAGGGGACGCTGTACGTCATGCCTTTGTCCAGCGCCACGATCTTGAGGAACTTCGGGTCGATGTTCTTCAGGTTGGAGAGCTTGGAGTGGTCGAGTTCTTCGACCATGTTCTCGTTGTGCATCAGGATTGCCTGATAGCTGGAGGGGAAGACCACGTCGTAGCCGGACGCGCCCGCCTTCAGCTTGGCATACATGGCCTCGTTGGACTCGAACACGTCGTAAATAACGTGGCAGTCATACTTTTCCTCGAACGCTGCCAGGGTTTCTTCGGCAAAGTAGTCGGACCAGTTGTATATGTGCAGTTCCGGTTTGCTCTTTCCGCAGGCGGAGAAGAACAGCGCGGCTGCGGCTAGGCCGAGGCCGCCGAGAAGGGAGCGATGGGTGGATTTCATGACGTTAGATATGTGGGTGAGAGTTGTCGCGTTTTTGAAGGACTCGCTGGGAGAATATTACCACCGAGAAGGTCACGATGATGAATATCACGCTGAGTGCGTTGATGAGCGTGGGCGTTCCGTGGCGCATCATGCTGTACACCTGCACGGGCAGGGTCGTGCTGCCCGGGCCTGCGGTGAAGAATGTGATGACGAAGTCGTCCACCGACAGGGTGAATGCGAGCAGTCCGCCCGCCGCTATTCCCGGTCCGAGAAGGGGCAGCAGAATGCGCACGCACACCGCGAAGCCGTTCGCCCCGAGGTCGCGCGCCGCATCGACGAGCGTGTGGTCAAAGTCCTGCAAGCGCCCGAGGACGACCAGCGCCACGTAGCTTATGCAAAAGGTGGTGTGCGAAATGATGATCGTCGTCAGCCCGAGGCTCATGTTCACGTTCACAAACAGCATCAACAGGCTGATGCCCATGAGTATGTCCGGCACGACAAGGGGCGCGTAAACGAGCATCTGGTGCAAGCTTTGCAGGCGGCTGCGAAAACGGTACATGGCCCATGCCGCCAGCGTTCCGAACACCATGGAGATTATCGTCGCGCAGAAGGCCACGAGCAGGGTGTTGCGCGTGGCGCGCCATATGTCGCGAGCCTCTACGCTGTTTGCCTCAAGAAGCGTCCGGTACCATTTCAGGGTGAAGCCCTGCCAGGCGCCCGGATAGCGGCTGTCGTTAAAGGAATATATGATGAGGACCAGTATTGGCGCGTACAGGAAAACGAGCACGCCGATAGTCACAAACATCGGGAACTTGCTGCGGTTTTTCATGAACGGCGTCCCGTTGAACGCTTTTGACGGCGTTGGGTGAATATCGAATATAGAACTGGCAAGAGTACGACCAGCGCAAGCAGGGTCGCCAGCGCGCTTGCGTGCGGCAGGTTGCGGTCAACGAACACGTTTTGCGCTATCTTGTTGCCTATCATTTCGCTTGTCGGGCCGCCGACAATGTCCGGAATCGCGTAGGAGCCGAGCACTGGTATGAACACGACTACAAAGGCCGTTATCATGCCCTGGCTTATGCCCGGGATGAATACGCTGACAAAGGCCCGCAGCTTGCCCGCGCCAAGGTCTCGCGCCGCGTCGAGCAGGGAAAAGTCGAACTTTTCAGCCGAGGCGAATAGCGGCAGTATCGCAAAGGGAATGTAGGTATAGACCAGAACGAGCAACACGGCCCATTCGTTGTAAAGAAGCTGCGCCTCGGGTGATGCGAGGCCAAGCCACACGAGGGCCTGCTTCAGCCAGCCCTGACTGTGGAGCAGGCTCCACCAGGCGAACACGCGGATGAGGAAGTTCGTCCAGAAGGGCAGGATTATCAGAAGCAGCATCCAGTTGCGTGCCTCTTTGGAAAGACGGGCGAGCCAGTAGGATACGGGGATGGAGAAAAACAGGCAGATGAGCGTCGTAAGTCCGCTAAGCCAGAGCGTTCGCCAGACTACGAGAGGGTAACTTGGCTGTATGACGTTGAGCCATGTGTCCAAGGTCCAGCCTTCGCCGATGCCGCCGTTAATAGTGCGGTTTTTGAAGGCTATGCCGCAGACAAGAAGCGTCGGGATGACGAAAAAGAAAACCAGCCAGCCCATGGAGGGCAGGGTGATCGTCCACTCGCGCCATTTCCGGCTCATGGAACGCTCTCCTCTTCGTTGGGCAAATCCAGAAGGCGGGCGTCCGCCTCTTCGTAACGCTGGAGCATGTAGCCGTCGTCGGCGTTCCAGCTTACCCAGACTTCCTCCTCCCAGGTGAGGGGGGTGGTGTCGAGCATGAAGCGGGCGTGCTGTTGGGTGATCATCAGAACGTGTCCGCCGCATTCGACGCGGAACTTCGTGTTCGAGCCGAGGTAGATTATGTCCAGCACCTTGCCCTTGAGCATGTTCAAGTGCTCTGTCGGAGCGGGCTTTTCGCGCTGGATGCGGAACTTTTCAGGCCGTATGGAAAGATAGACCTGTTGGCCGCGCTGGAGCTTTTTGTCGTTGTAGGCCAGAACGCTGGGGACGCCTTCGATGGCGAGCGTGGAGTAGTCCTCGCCCACGCTGCCGGATACGTGCGCCTTGAAAAAGTTGGTGTCTCCGATGAACGCGGCGACAAAGCTGCTCGACGGGGCCTCGTAAACCTCCATCGGGCGGGCAATCTGCTCGATGCGGCCCTGATTCATTACCGCGATGCGGTCGGAAAGGCTCATGGCCTCTCCCTGATCGTGCGTAACGTACAGGAACGTGATGCCCACCTCGTCGTGAATGCGGTCCAGCTCAAGGAGCATTCTCTGGCGCAGCTTCAGGTCCAGCGCGGCGAGTGGCTCGTCAAGGAGCAGGAGCTGGGGCTTGTTGATGAGCGCGCGCGCTATGGCCACGCGCTGCTTCTGCCCACCGGAAATCTGGTGCGGTTTCTTGTCCGCGTGGTCGAGCAGGTCCACCAGGTCCAGCATTCGCTCCACTTCCTGATCTATGAACTTGCGCGGCTTGCCAGCCATCTTGAGGCCGAAGCCCACATTGTCCCAGAGGCAAAGGTGCGGGAACAGCGCGTAGTTCTGGAAGACCGTGTTGATCGGCCTCTTGTTCGGCGGCAGGTCCGTTATGTCCTGCCCGTTGATTATGATGCGTCCGGCGTCGGGCGTCTCAAAACCGCCAAGGATGCGCAGGAGAGTGGTTTTGCCGCATCCGCTGGGGCCGAGAAGGGAAAACACTTCTCCACGGTTCAGGGTAAGGCTGGCGTCGTTTACCGCCGGCACACCCTGAAATCTTTTGCGGATGCCTCGCAATTCAATGAAACCGTCCATTGTAGTAGAGGGAAAATCAGGGCGTGCGCTTAGAGGGGCGCTAACCAGCGTCCCTTTTGTTGTGGTTGTTGCGGGGGCAATGCATACAAGGAGGCACGCAATAAGGCGCGCGGGCGGGATAAACAAACAAAAAAAGATCCCGCAGTATTCTTTTTTTCCAGCGGGTGGAAAAGCTGGTCGTTACAATCTGGAAACACGAGCGGATTCATCGTTGTTACCTAGTGCATAAGATTATGTATTCCATGGACATGCGCCTTTTTATCTTTTGGGGGCATTGGGGCATTTCCTGCCTCATGTCATTGCGCGGACTACAGTTCAAAAAAACGCGCTTGAAAGTCTCTCGCAAAACCTGACTGGTCAGTCTGGAATACGGGTCTTGCTTGTGCAGACTTGAGCATTCTTCGACATGACTTATCATCTTTCACAAATGCGAAAGCACATGATTCTTCTACTTGGCCTTTTGGTTGTCGCGACGGTGCTTGTTTACCTGATTCTTTTCCGTTTTGACAGGACTGCACGCAAAGAGGCTCCGGTGGAAGATACCGCTTTCGCTTCGGAAAGCATACGCATTGATAGCGCGAGGCCGCAGCCCGTGGATGAGCCGCCTATGCCGGAGCGTTCGACCTTGGAAAACTCGTTCATCACGGACGCCATTTTGCAGGCCGCAGCCGCGATAGAAGGCGGGGCGAACCCGCAGGCTGTTCTGCACTCTTTGCGGGCATACTTACTTTCACAAGACCCGGCTCTTGTTGTGTCGGCAATCAGGGCCTACTTGCAAAGCGGGCAGGACGCGCTGACCGGGCTGCCCTTCGCAGTTGGGCAGAGCGGGGATTTTGCCACGCTGCCAAGCATGCGCTGCTTTCTGATGGATTTTCTGGCCTATGTTGACGCCTCTGCCGCACTGGAGGTGGCTGAAGAGGTGTTTAATGCGCGCAGTTCCGCGGATGAATACGCCGTGTGCCTTCGCAATGCCGGAACGCTAATGGAAGGGGCCGACGGCAGGGCCTACGTTGGTCAGAGGGCGCTTGAACTGCTCTCTGACGGCAACATGGCCGCGAACGCTTCGGCAGGCTTTGCAGAGGCGTTTGACGCCGTGGTTTACGCGGGCGACTTGAGCGCGTTCACGCTTCTATCGCAGTATGTAGGCGGCGAGAACGGTTCCGCGCTTGGCAAGGCGGCGTTTTTCGCAATGGACAGGATGACCTTGGACAACACTGCGGAGGCGATAGAGCTTCTGACAAGCGACGCGTCCCTTCTTGCGGACAACTCCAAGACGAAGGCCGGCCTTATTGCGAGGGCGGACCTTTCGGACTCCGCCCAGCTTGCCGATGTCGAAAGCTACGTTCTTTCGCTATCTTCGGACAGCGGCGAGGCGAGCTACTATTTCGACATAGTGCCCAATAACAACTTCGCCATCATAAACGGCATGTTGACGGATACTTACGAAACCTCTCACGATTACGTGACAGGTCGCCTCGGCAGCACCTACGATACTCTCGGGCGCTGGGCAGTTGACGAACGTTTCGCTGCCTATTCGGACCTTATTGAAAGCGCCCGTCAGCGCATCGAGGAAATTCGCGGCGAGTAGCTCGAACTCTATCGCTCCAGCAGTTCGTCCATTGCCTTCAGAGTCAGATCCCTTGCTCCGCGTTGCGAAGCGAACCACTCGACGGCTCTTGCGCTCGTTTTTGCCCTCAGCGCGGCATCGTTCGCCAATGCCTTGAGAAGCTCCGCGGCGTTCTCGGCGTTCGCGGCCTGATACGCGGCCTCTGCCTCGCAAAGCCCCGCCGCCACGTCGCGAAAGTTGCTCATTCCCGGCCCCATCACCGAGGGCACTCCAAGGGCCGCAGCCTCAATCGGGCTTTGCCCCTCCCTGTGCGGGGGCAGGCTCTTGCCGATAAGGGCAAAGTCCGCCGCCTGCGTCAAAAGGCGAAGCTCTCCGGTAGTGTCGGCCAAGTGGATGATTGTTCCCTCTGCCACGTTCTTGCTCCGGCTTCGCCAGTGCCAGCTCAGGCCCGATTCGTCGAGCAGCTTCGCCACCTCGTCCCGCCGCTCCGCATGACGAGGAACAAGCAGCAGGCGCAGATCCGCGCCGCTTTCGCGCATTTCCTTGAGCAGCCCGACAAGGAACGCCTCCTCGCCAGCCCAAGTGCTGGACCCCAGCATTACAAGGGCCTTGTCCGGCAAGTTAGGAAACAGGGCGTTGCGCAGCTTTGCTCGTTCAGCCGCGTCAAGGGCCGGCCCAAGGGGCATGTCGCACTTTAGCTGGCCCGCGTAGCGCACGCTCTTCAGCCCCAGCTTTTCAAAGCGCGCCGCGTCCTGCCGATTGCCTGCGAGGATTAGTGAAACCTTGTTGAACACGAGGCTTCGTGCGAGCGGCAGCCACTTTTTGTAACGCTTCCATGAGCGGTCGCTAAGGCGTGCGTTTGCCAGCATAAGCGGTATTTTCCGCCGCCTTGCCTGATGGACGTGTTCGGGCCAAAGCTCGCCCTCCATAAGAATGCAAAGGTCCGGGCGTATGCGTCTCCACGCCGCCGCGCTGCACGGCCAGAAGTCTATGGGGAAGGGGCGTATGTCCAGGCAGGTCGCGCCCAGCTTCTGTCTTGCTATGGCGTAGGCTGTGCTCGTTGTGACGGTCAGCACCACCTGCGTGTCCATCCTTTTGCAGAGCGATTCCACTATCGGCATTATTGCCTGAAGCTCGCCCACAGAAACGGCGTGAACCCACACCCTGCGCAACCCTTCGCCGGGGCGTCCGAGGTCTCTGCCAAGTCCGAAACGCCCGCGCATCATTTCCATGTAACCCCCGCGCCTGAACATGCGCCCGAGGTAGCGGGGCAGGGCAAGCAGCAAAAGAGGCAGAAACAGCAGTCTGTAAAGCAGGATCATTTGTGGGAAGGTGGCGAACAATTGCAGCGTGGGACTGTCTTCAATTGTTCAAGCGAGTTTTTTAACCCAAGCCGGACTGCTATTCAAGACACTTGCTTTGAGAGCGGGTATCAAAACCCGCCGAGCCTTCTTGACTGACACTCTCGCGTCGGCTTTATCTAGTTGCACAATGATTGCCAAAACCCTGCGTATGGTCGCGCTTGCGGCCGCGTTTTGCGTTTCGTCCATTTCGTTCGCGGACGATGTAAAAGCCGTGGAACAAAGGCCGGTGTGGCCCCACATCGGGACGGACATTCAGCCAGATCCGGCTCTGTACTTCGGCCTTTTGCCAAACGGGCTGCGCTACGTTGTTTTGCCGCATGACGAACCTCCGGGTCGCGCGAGCCTGCGCCTGTATGTGAACGCGGGTTCGCTGATGGAAAGCGAGAAGGAGCAGGGCCTTGCGCATTTTCTTGAGCACATGGCCTTCAACGGCTCAGAAAACCATGAGCCTGGCTCGATGGTGGAGTATTTCCAGCGCATCGGCATGGGCTTTGGCAACGACACGAACGCGCACACCTCCTGGCTTGAGACGGTGTACCTCATGGAAGCGCCCAGCGTTGGCGAGGACATGCTAAACGACACAATGCAGATGCTGCGCGACTACGCTGGCGGCCTTCTCCTTCTCCAAAACGAAGTGGACCGCGAACGGGGCGTGATTCTGGCTGAAAAGCGGGATCGAGACACGGTGCGCTTCCGCATGTTCGAGGACGGGTTCAAGTTCACCCTGCCCGAAAGCCTCGTTCCGCAGCGCTTCCCCATCGGGACCGAGGACTGCATCAAAGCGTTTAACAGCGAAGACTTCCGCAGTTTCTATTCCCGCTGGTACACGCCGGATCGGATGCTCGTCGTCGTTGTGGGCGATATTGACGTGGAGCGCGGCAAGGCCCTTGTGGAACGCCACTTCGCGGACCTTCCCGCCAACGAAGAGCCTTTGCCGAACCCCGATCTTGGCCGCATCGACGCGGAGCGCGGCACCGTGGCCCGCGTGTACCGCGAGCCGGAGGCCCCGGAGGTCAGCGTGAACATTTCCATGGTGCGTCCGCTTGAGGTCAAACCCGACAGCAAGGCCGAGCGCGTCGAGTCAATAAAGCGAGCCGCCGCGAACGCGATTATCAATCGACGCCTGTCCATACTCTCCAAGGAAGAGGGCGCACCCATCAGCGAGGGCAGCACTTACAGCTTCCAGTGGCTGGACTTTCTAGACAGCTCGGAAATCGACGTATCCTGCCGCCCCGAGACTTGGCAGGAAGCCCTTGCCGTGGCGGAGCAGCAGCTCCGCAAGGCGCTTAAGCACGGCTTTACGCAGGCGGAACTGGACGAGATACGCGCTAACATGATGAACGGCTACGAGCAGGCCGTTAAGAGCGCGCCGACAAAGAAGAGCGCCCAACTTGCCGACGAGTTGTACAACAGCTTTGCCGACGGCAGGGTGTACACCAGCGCGGAGCAGGATCTTGTGTTCGCCAATGAGGTTCTTCCGGCCCTGACCGTGGAAGGCGTCCTAAAGGCCCTTCGAGAGGCTTGGAACGGCAGGAACAGAATCATTTACGTTAGCGGCAATTTGCCCGAGGGAGCCAGCGACGAGGACGCACTTGCCGCGTTTCGCGAATCCCGCAAAGTGGAGGTCGAAGTCCCGCTGGAGCAGGAGGCTGTGCAGTTCGCTTACCGCAGCTTCGGCGCGGCGGGCAAGGTGCTTTCGGCAAAGCTTGTCGAGGATCTGGGCGTCACCCAGCTTCGCATGACCAACAACGTTTTTGTTAACCTCATGCCGACGGATTTCGAGAAAAACGTCGTGCGTGTAAACGTGCGCATCGGCAGCGGTATGCTGGAGGCACCGATGGACAAGCCCGGGCTGCCCATTTTTGCCAGCATGGTGTACAGCGCGGGCGGGTTGGAGGCGCACAGCGCGGACGAGATCAAGCGCATTTTCGCGGGCAAGACAGTGGGCGCTGGCTTTGCTGTGACGCCGGACAGTTTCCAGATTTCCGGCGTGACAAGCCCGCAGGATCTTTCAGACGAGCTGGACCTAATCACCGCGTACATCGTGGCCCCGGGCTATCGCGAAGAGGCGCAGAGGCAGGTCGCCAAGGCGATACCGATGATTTACACCCAGTTGAAGCACACTCCCGACGGGCTGATGCAGGACGCAGTGGACCGCTTCCTGCACGGAGGCAGCCCGCTGTTCGGCTTTCCGGAGATGGAAGTGTTCATGAAGCGCAACATGGGAGAGCTGCGCGAGTGGCTCTTTGAACCGATGAGTCGCGGGCGTATGGAAGTGACAATCGTGGGCGATTTTCAGGTGGACGATGTTGTTCCGATGCTGGAGCGTACATTTGGCGCACTGCCGCAGCGTAATCCCGTGAAGCCGGAATACGCCGAACGCCGCGTTCTGCCCGTCGTGGAGGCGCAGACAAAGGTGTTTGAATACCAGACTGCCATTCCCAAGGCGGTGTCTATGTACGTGTGGCCGACGGAGGACATGTGGGATATTTACCGCACGCGACGTCTCTCCGTTCTTGCGGACATAATCACGGACCGCCTGCGTCTTCAGCTTCGCGAAAAGCTGGGGGAGGCTTACAGCCCCTATGCCTACAATCATTCGAGCGACACGTTCAAGGGACTCGGCTTTCTGGCCTGCGTTTCCAACGTCGCGCCGGATAAGCTCGACGAGGTCGCGGCTCTTGTGCGGACGATTGGCGAGGACATAGTGCGCGATGGTGTTACTCAGGACGAGCTGGACCGCGCTTTGAAGCCCACGATGGAGCAGATTAGCGAGTGGCGGCGAAACAATCGCTACTGGCTTGGCAGCGTGCTTGCCAGCTCTCAGGAGTTCCCTCTGCGCCTGACATGGGCGCGCAATATGGTGGACGATTTCAGCAGGGTAAGCGTGGAGGATATCAACGCCCTTGCCCGCGAATACCTCAAACCGGAGCGCGCGATAGATGTGCGCGTTGTGCCTGTGGCGCAGGAGGCGGATGCCAGTCAGGCAGTGCAGGAGTAGGGCGCATTTGCCCTGTTATTGTGCGGCGGAGTCCGCGCCTTCCGCAGTTGCGGAGGCGTGGGCTTCTCGTGCCCGCTCCACGGTTTTTACCCGCATTGGCGTTTCCAGAGCTTCGGCCTTGTCACGGACGTAGTTGCCGATGTGGACAATTGTCTCGTCGTCCACTTTTTCAAACAGGTAAGGGCCGTCGCTGCCTTTGCGGTGGTGCGGGGAAAAGAGGATTGCGTCTGCCAGCACTTGCGGGTCGCCTTTTACGATGTCGCTGTTGCGCAGGGGTTTGAAAACCGGCAGGTTGCCCGTCTCAGGCAGTCCGTGGCAGTAGCGGCAGCTATTTGCGTAAGCTGCCTCGCCCTTGAGGATGTCCTCTTTTGAGACAAGGGGAAACAGGGCCACGGGTGGACTGTCTCCGCAGCCCGTGATGAATAGAGCGGCGGCCAGTATTGATGCAACTGTGAGTTTCCCCAGCACCTGATTTCTACTACGGCATTTTGTCTCACTTTGATAATCGGAGGAAATGAGAAATATTCAGTTCTACGGGTTCTTCGTGAGTGCGAAGGGGTGGAGGCTTTTGAGGCGCGGATTGCAGATTACCGAGAAAAATCAAATGACAGTCCGACCATTCGCGTGAGCAAGCGTTCCTATGAGACTTTGTATCTTAAAAGTTCTGTTTTGCTGACCGATTTGGAAAAATACCTTGGGAGTGATAAGTTCTTTGCGTGGTTGAAAGCTGTTCATGCAGCAAAGATCGATAACACCGACGCTTTGCTCTCGTTGTTGGAGGAATCTCATGGCAAAGAAGCTCGCGATTGGCTTGATAAGGAGCTTGGGACTCTTTGAGGCTTTCACTCGTGGGGGTATGAACAAGCGGGAACAATCCCAAACATGAAAGGGGGAATCATGAAAGGCGTTCTACGTGTTTTTATGCTGGCTGTAATGTTTTCGATGCCTTCATGCGTCACTATGCAATCAAGTGACGAGCAGGACGAAGAAACTGAGAATACGAGTTCGGACGGTGAATCAAACAGAAACCGTTTTCAGGGGCATGACATGGACTTTGGAGGACAAGGGATGCGCTCTGGTGGAGGTATGGGTGGAAGAGGTCGTGGGCGCTAAAGCGCGTGCGACTACGTCTTGCCGGAGCGTATTAAAACACAGGCCCGACATTCCATGAGGAGTGTCGGGCCTTGTTGTGTAATTGTGTGCCTCGCGTGAGTTGTGCGTCCTATGCGCCGAATGAGGCCAGGAGGCGTTCGATTTCGGCCTTCTTCTCCTCGTTCTGCGCAAGCTGGTCCTTGGCTCCCTGCACGACGGCGGCAGGCGCGCTCGCCACGAACTTCTCGTTCGAGAGCCTTGCCTTCGCTCCGGCAATGGCCTTGTCGAGCTTCTCAAGCTCCTTGGACAGGCGGACCTTTTCGGCCTCGATGTCCACCGAGCCTGCGAGGTCGATATAGGCCGTGCAGAGCGGCGTTACGCCCGCTGGCGCGCCTTCTGGCTGGACGGGCACGCGATCAAGCGATGCCGCACCGGCAAGGCGCAGGATGGTGTCAGCGCACTGGTTTATGAGGGCGGCCTTTGCATCCTCGGCCACGTACTGGAACTTCACGTCGCGGCGGCTGGCGAGGTTGTAGTCCGCCTTCATGCCGCGCAGCTTGACGACCATCTCGTTGACGCTCTGGGCATTGGCGGCAGCCTGTTCGTTGAGGGCAGCCCCGGCTTTTGCCAGCGCGTCCTTCAGGCCCTGAGCGGTCGGGATGACGCTGTTCTGGATGAAGTCGCCCTCCTTTGCCGCGTAGCCAAGCTGCTGCCACAGCTCCTCTGTAAGATGCGGCATGAGCGGGTGGAGCAGCAGCAGGGTCTGGCGGATTACAAGGTCCTGCACGGCCAGCGAGGTGACGGCGGCGTTTCCTTGCAGCTTCGCCTTGGACGCCTCCACATACCAGTCGCAGAAGTCGCCCCAGAAGAAGGCGTAGAGCGCCTGCGTCATCTGGTGCAGCTCGTAGTTCTCGAAAATGCGCTCCACTGTGGCCGTCGTCTCCACCATGCGGGAGAGAATCCAGTGGTCGAAGAGGTCCAGCTTTGTCCCGTCGATGCGGGCCGCAATGGCTTCAACGCTGCGGTTGTCGCCCACCGGGCCGGACATCTGGCGGAAGCGGCAGGCGTTCCAGAGCTTGTTGCAGAAGTTGCGCCCGACCTCGATGCGCGGCTCGCTGAAATAGATGTCCGCACCGCTGGGGGCAATGTTCACGATGCCGAAGCGCAGGCCGTCCGCGCCGTACTTGGCAATGAGGTCCAGTGGGTCTGGCGAATTGCCGAGGCTCTTGCTCATCTTGCGCCCCTGATCGTCGCGGATAAGGCCGTGGATGAACACGTTGCGGAAGGGCACGCGCTCGCGAATTTCATCGTCTGTCAGGGTGTCCTTCGCATCGCCCACCAGTTCGAGGGCGCTCATAATCATGCGCGCCACCCAGAAGAAGATTATGTCGAAGCCCGTGACGAGGACGTTTGTCGGGTAAAAGGCCTTGAACTCGGCCATGCCCTTTTGGAAGTCCGGCCAGCCGAAGTTGGCGAAGGGCCAGAGGTTGGACGAGGCCCAGGTGTCGAGAACGTCCGGGTCCTGCTCCCAGTTCTCCGGGTCGGCGGGGCCGTTCTCGGAGACGTGGACATGTTCGGGGTTGTTGAAGTCGAGTTCCGTCTCGGGTATGCCCTTGCGGTACCAGACGGGTATGCGGTGGCCCCACCAGAGCTGGCGGCTGATGCACCAGTCCTGAATCTTGTCCAGCCAGTGCAGGTAGGTCTTTTCCCAACGCTGGGGTTGGAACTGAATGGCTCCGATTTCGACGGCTCGCTTGGCTTCGGCAACCTTGGGGTAGCGCAGGAACCACTGGCGCGATAGGCGCGGCTCGATCGGCACATCGGCGCGTTCGGAGAAGCCCACGTTGTTGGAGTATTTTTCCCGCTCTATGAGCAGGCCCATCGCCTCGAGCTTGTCTGCTGCCTTCTTACGGGCTGCAAAGCGGTCCATGCCTTCGAAGTCCGGTCCGGCGAGCGCGTTGAGAGTGCCGTCGGGATTCAATACGTCGATGACTTCAAGGTTGTGGCGCTGGCCGATTTCGTAGTCCGTGCGGTCGTGCGCGGGGGTGACTTTGAGGCAGCCCGTGCCGAACTCTTTGTCCACGGCTTCGTCCGCGATTATCGGAATCTGTGCGCGGGGGAAGGGGCGCCAGACCATCTTGCCCACGAGGTGCTTGTAGCGTTCGTCCTCGGGGTGCACGGCCACGGCGCTGTCGCCCATGAGCGTCTCCGGGCGGGTGGTGGAGATTTCAAGGTGCGTGCGGTGGACTCCGTCGGCTCCGGTCGCCGCTTCCACAAGCTCGTAGCGCATCTTGTAGAAGAAGCCGTTCTGCGGCTTCATGATTACCTCTTCGTCCGATAGGGCGGTGAGGCTCTTGGGGCACCAGTTGACCATGCGGCGGCCGCGGTAGATGTAGCCGCGCTTGTAGAGTTCCACAAAGCTGCGCAGAACCGCCTTGGCGTAATGCGGGTCGAGAGTGAAGGAGGTGCGGTCCCAGTCGCAGGATGCACCCAGTTTCTGGAGCTGGTTGAGGATTATGCCGCCGTTTTTGTCGCGAAAGGCCCAGACGTGCTTCAGGAACTCGTCGCGGCCAAGGTCGTGGCGGGTCTGACCCGTCTCTTCGCGCAGGATGCGTTCGACTTTGGTCTGTGTCGCGATGCCTGCGTGGTCGGTGCCGGGTTGCCACACGGTGACTTTGCCTTCGAGGCGGGCGCGGCGGATGAATATGTCCTGAAGGGTGTTGTCCAGCACGTGGCCCATGTGCAGCATGCCCGTCACGTTCGGGGGCGGGATGACGATGCTGTAGGTTTCCTTGCCGGAGCCTTCGGCAGGCGCTTCGGCGTGAAAGGCTTTGTTCTGCGTCCAGCTTGCATACCACTTGGGTTCAATGCTGGATGGGTCGTATGTCTTGGCCAGTTCGGACATTGTGTTTTTCTGAGAAAGTCGTTGCCGGTGCCGCGCGGCTATTCTCTGTGGATTAGCTTCAGGTACCGTAAAAAGTTAAGAATGCTACATGCGCGCCCGTGTATGAAGCCGAAAGTGCGCCGAATGGACGTTTTTTTGTCCTTGGGGGGCCTTGTTATGCAGGAGAGTGCGCTTGTTGGCTGTCTATGTACGCGTAAAGGCCGGTCCCTCAATAGTTGAGAAACCGGCCTTTCGTTTCAGGTTAACCTGTATATGTAAGCTTTGCGTTCTGCCTCGCGCCTAGCGGGCGGAGCTGGAGGCAATGGCTGTGCGGATGACCTGGATGTACTGTTCGACTGATTCGCTGGATTCGATTTCCTGAGCGCGTTCGAGCAGGCGGACTGCCTTGCGCAGGGAGTCTGTGTCCTTCTTGCCAACGAGCAGGCGGGCGTGCTGGGTGAGAGCGCGCAGCTTTGCCTGATTGTTAGTGAGGTCTTCGGCGCGCAGGAGTAGCATTTCGGCCATTTCGAAGTCGCGGGCCTGGCGCTTGACTTCCTTGCCGTCCTGTACTTCGACCATTTCGGCGTAGTAGCTGGCGAGGGAGTTGAGCGCGTCGCCGTTGTTCGGGTCGCGGTCGAGGATTTGTGTCAGCACCTTTGCAGCTTCTTCACCCTTCCCTTGGGAAATGTTGATGTTGCTGCGCAGGGTTAGCATTGCCATTTCCTGCTCGTCCTTGACCGTGCCCTTGTAGTTCTTGGCGATAACGTCGAGGATCTTTGTGGCTTGGTCAAACGCACCGTAGCTGGCCAGCGAACGGGCCGCGTCGATAGCGTCGTCGAGGCTCTGCGTGGGTGCTTCCTTGATGGCCTGAATATACACCTCGGAGGCCATGTCGTGCATGCCGCGCATGATGTAGATGTTGCCCAGAAGGTAGAGGGACTGTGTCTCGGCCTTCTTCATGTGGCGGAGCACTTCGAGGGACACTACGCAATTGTCGAGGTCGTTCTCGGCAAGGTAGGTGTTGACCAGGGCCATCCACCACTGCGCGTTGTTCATGTCCTTCTTGATAAGCTCGTTGAACATGGCGCGTGCTTCCTTGTAACGGCTCTGCTGAAGCATCACCTGCGCGAGGAGCTGATACACGTCCTTGTTCGAGGCGTCCAGCGTGAGGGCTGTCTTGAGGGCGTTTTCCGCAGAGTAGAGGTTACCCTGAAGGAAGTTGCAGTAGCCGAGCATTGCATAGGTGCTGGCGTCACGCGCACCCAGTGCTACAGCCTTTTCAAGGTGCGGAATCGCCTTGGCGATGTCGCCCTTGTCGTCGCTGTTCATGTAAATCAGGCCCAGGTTGCGACGTGCGCGCTGATAGTTCGGGAAGCTGTCGATGGCCTTGTTGTAGTTGTCAACTGCTTCTGCGAGGTAGCTCTTGGCTTGGGCAGCGTTCTTCTGCTCCGAGGCATCGACGGAAAGCTGCTGAGCCACGGCGCCGAGGGTGAAAAACAGCGACGCGTTGGCCTTGGCCCCGTTGGACGCGATTTCGTCCTTGAGCATCTTGTAGGCAAGCGCGAAGTTGGAATTTTCACCACTTAGGACGGGCTGAAGCGTCTGGTAGAAGTCGCGTGTGACTGCGTCCAGTGTCGGCTCCACGTCGCTGAGCGGAGTGAAGCTGTAAACAAAGGCTTCAATCCACTTGGGGTTTTTCATCATGTCGCTTACAGAGACCATGGGTTCCTTCTGGATTTCCATGGTTAGCGGCAGCCCTGCCTTGCCGGAATCGGGCGCTGTTACCGTCTGCGCGGCCATTGGCAGGCTGGCGCAGAGGGTTCCGGTTAGTGTGAAAAGAATGCGTTTCATCGTTTATCGTGTGTTGAAGGGTATTGGGACTCGAACTCTAACTGTGACCTTTTTGCCGTTCTTTTTGCCCGGCTCGAAGCGCCATGTTCTTACTGCACGCAGTACGGATTCGTCGAACCCGGGGTTGGTGCTGCTGATGATCTTGACGTTGCGGACGTTGCCTCGTGGGTCCACGAGGAACTCGACTTCGACTTTGCCGTTGATGCCGGCCTGACGCAGATCAAGCGGATACTGGGGCTTGGTCTGGACGGTTGGGCGGGGGCGTTCGTCTAGGTCTTTCAGCTCGAAGATCATGTTTTCAAGATCTTCGCCCACGTCAAAGGATGGCATGGCGAAGTCGCCAGTGCCTATGCCGGACAGGTTCGTGCTGAAGGACAGCTCCAGCATGTCCAGCGACGGTGGCGGCTGGTCCTGCTTGAGGTCTTCGAGTTGTTCCTGTTCGGTGTTGTCGTCCTTTGGCTCCTCGATGACCATCATCGGGGGTGGGGGGGGCATTTCCGTTACATCGACCGTCGTTGTGTGGCGGGTCGTCATTGCGTCGATCCACTGCGCCACGGGCAGCAGTATGAATACTGCCAGTCCCATGCCTATGCCAGCCATGGCCGGAAGGCCGTTTGGTGTGCTGGTTTTGGGCGGTGCACTTTTAATTAAGTTGGACATGTTCTGTTTCCTCCTTAGCTGCGCCGCTTGGCGGTGGATATGTGAATGTACTTCGCGCCGCCGATCTTGGACTGTTCGAGCAGTCGGATGATCGTGTGGGCGGGGGACTGCGTGTCGGCCTGAATGATAACGGGCATGTCCGGGTTGTCCTGCATGAAGCGTTGGACTATCGAACGGATGCCGTTAACTCCGACTTCCGTGCCTCCGTAGTGCACTGTTCCCGAGGAGGTGACAGCGATAAGGATACTGTTGCGTTCCAGCTGATGTGCGCTGGAGGCCGGTGCCCTTGTCACTTCAACACCCGGTTCCTGTACGAACACGGTGGTGACGATGAAAAAGATTAGTAGAATGAAGACCATGTCGATCATGGGCGAGATGTTGATCTCGCTCATGTCCGAGTCGTCTTGGATAATAGATCCGCGTTTGGCCATTTTGTAGCTCCTTTGTGTTGGCGCGACTAGGCGCTGGCTTCGTCCTGTTGGGCGTGCTCGAGGCGGGTAGCCTTTTGCACCAGCGTGGATTCAAGTGAAGCCAGGAACGCGTTGTATTCGTTGCGCTTTTTCACAAGAACGGACAGGAAGATGTAGCCGGGGATGGCTACCTGGAGACCTGTCTGTGTTGTGATGAGTGCAACGCGGATGCCTTCGGCCACAAGGTCGATTGTCTGTCCGGTGTTGACGGACAGGCCCTTGAAGGTCGTTAACATACCGATAACTGTTCCAAGAAGGCCGAGCAGGGGAGCGACTGTTACCAGCACGCTCAGAAGCACTATCTTCTGGTTCACTTCGGGTATCATGGCCTGGCGTACGGCGGCGATACGGGGTAGGACCGAGTTACGGCAGATGCCGTTACCTGTCACGTAGCGAATGATATCGCCAACGTGGCCGGTGCCCTCTTCGGGGCTGTCGATCCACTGTTCCCACTGGCCTTGCGGTGTCTTGTTGATGCGGGTGCGGCGCAGGTGCATGACTAGCGCTGCCGCTTCAAAGTAAGTATAAATCGCAAGTAGTGCCAGAGGGATCATCACCCATCCGCCGTCGACCCAGACGTCCCACGTGCCGGCAATGAACCCGAACAGGTCCGTCGGCATCGCGGTGATGTGCTGGGCGGCTTCCGCCGCCTGTGCTGCTTGTGCAGGGTCGGGCATAGTAGGTTTGAACTCCTATCTTGGCCCGGTTAGGCGCTCTGGTTGTTGGATTCGCGGATCTGAGCCACACCGTTCATAAAGCCGACCGCGGTCTGCTCCATGCTGCCGATTACGCCACGGGCCTTGCGGGTAAGCATGGCGTGGATAATCAGGGTAGGAATGGCGCTGACAAGACCCCACTTCGTGGTGATGAGTGCTTCGGAAATACCGCTCGAAAGGGAGCGTGCGTCGCCGGTGCCCACGATTGTGATGAGCTTGAAGGTCTTGATCATACCGGTAACTGTACCGAGAAGACCCAGAAGCGGAGCCGTGGCGGCCACAACTGCGATGAAGGGCAGCATGCGCTCCAGCTTGGGCTGGGTGGAAATGATCTTTTCGTAAAGGACTTCTTCGATGACTTCGCGGTCTTCGTTGGCGTTCTCTACTGCGGCGGTAAGCATCGAGCCGACGGGGCCGCCAATCTTCTTGGCGTAGGCGAGGGCGTCGTCGTTGTTGCCGGTGGAGAGGCACTCGAGGATGTAGTCGAGGTCCTTCTGGCGTGCGCTCTTGATGCCAGCAAGGGCAATCCACTTGTAGATTGCAATTAGGATGGCGATGAAGGCGAGGCCGAGGATGAAGGGCATGACCATGCCGCCGACGATCCACTCTTCGATGAGTGTCTGGTCGTAGTCATCGACCATGATTGCCTGCGCGGGGCCGTAAATTGTGTTGCCAGAGCCGTTGGCGATAAGCTCGCGAATCTGGGTGTCGGCGTTCGCGCTCTTGAGGGTGTTGAGCTGGGGGTCGATCGAGTTGGAGGACTCGGTCGTGATGCCGGCAGGGTAGATCGTGTCCGCGGGGGCGAAGTATGTGATCGGCCCCATGAGCATGTACTTGCCCTCGATGATTTCGCCGCTGTGCGGAGCGATTGCCTTGCCGTCGAAGCTGTAACCGCCGATCACACTGTTGAGGCGGGTGATGGCTGCGTCGATAACGGCGAGCTGTGTCTCAAGGCGCTGACCGGCGTTGAGGTTTTCGTTTTCCTTCGCGGCGGTGGCTGCGGCTGTAACCTTGGTGACACTTGAGCGCTCGGAAAGACCCGTGAGGGTCTCGAAGCGGATGGTGTAGTCACCGAGCAGGTTGGTCATGTAGTTGATGCTGTCGTTCAGGCTCTTGACCTGATCCTGCAAGTTGATGATCGAGGCGCCGCTCGTGTCGGCCACGCCACGCATCTCTGCTGCTTCAGCACGCTTTTTGATGACTTCGCTCTGGAGGTTGTCCAGTTCCTTGGCCATCGGGAGCTGCTCGTTGGTGATTTTCTCACGCAAGGCGGCCAGCTCTGTTGTGGCGTCGCGCAGTTCCTGCTTTGTGGCCACCTGGGCTTGCTCAAAGGTGTCGGCGTTGGCCATCAGGGCCATGCCGCAAACCGTGGCAATTGTGAAAAGCTTTTTCATGAATAGTAAATAGGTGTGTGTGGGTTATTACCTGGAGCCGTTCTTGATGTTGGTCATCTGCAAGGGCAGCTCGACAAATTCTGCCGGCTTGATCTTGCCCTGTGCGACCTGAATGGCGCGAAGAATCTGCGGGGCCATTTCGTCCTTGGCTTCCCATTTCCAGCCGCCCTTTGCGGGGGTGCCGATACCGGCGATGGTGCCTTCGCTGTCGGCATAGAATGCCTGGGCAAAACCCAGATACATCACTTCAACCTGAATCTGCTTGTCGCCGATTGTGCGCACTTCCTGATTGGTCGTGACGTCGCGGTTGAAGCGGTCAACCTCGTTGAGGATACCCACGATGACTGCGAGGCGGGCGCCGACGCTCATGCGGGTGTTCTCGGGGTTGCTGGGGATGCTTTCCGCGAGCTTGCTTGCGGAGTTGCTAAGCGGGGCGGGGAAATACTTTGCCAGTTCCTTCACCTGACTCTCGTACTTGGGCAGTATGCCAAGCACTACCTTCTGGGCGCGGTTGAGTTCTTCAATCTGGTTGGAGTACTCTGCGCGCTTGCCCTTGCCCTTTTCGGCTTCCTCGACGTATCTGTCGATTTCTTCCTGAAGCCCTTCCAGCTCGTTCTTGTAGAAGTCGATCTTCTGCTGGATCAGTTCCTTGTTCACGCGCCACTGGTTAATCTCCTTGGAGATGGAGGAGCGGGCCTCGACCCACTGGCTTGTTATTTCGGTGGCTGCCTGAAGCTGCTCGGCAGCCGTGGCTTCCTGCGCCTGCGCAAGGGAGACTGTACCAAACAGTCCCAGGGCGATTCCTGCGGTTATAAGTTTCTTCATTGAGTGAGGTTGTTCGTCTACTGTTCGACTGATAAGTTTGCCCCACGACCCAAGGTCCGGCGAGAATAGAATCTTGACTTATGCTTCGCTGTTAAGGGGTAGGGGAATGGAGTGAAAACAAAAAATCTGTTTCCGCATCGCATATTTGTCAACGCGTTTACGGATACAGTTCCTGTCTTATACTTCCTCAACAACTGCGCTCGCACACTGTCAAGGTTGCATTGCCATATTTTCGAGTAGAAGATTGCCGCGTCAATACATTAGTTAAACTGATGCTCCGCCGTCCGTAACAAACGCCGCGTCTTTGTATTGAGCGTAATTCGCTTGGTATTCATGGCTTTGTGGTGGATATTGTGTCTCATTGTCTGGATTGTTACTTTTGCGTGGAGCTTTGATTTACAAAAAATGTGCGTCCAAACGATTTTACTCTAACATAAGAGCAAGCAATCAAGAGTGCCCTACGTCGCAGTGGTTCGTTGTGGATAGCGAATTATTGCGTAGGCTGTCTTTTTACATTTATCGTTCATCTTGTCTTGCGCGTGCCTTGCCAGCTCTCCTAATGTTTGCGCCTTTGCTGGCGATGCCATGCCGGACTTTTCGGTATAGCGCAGACTCCCGCGCGCATGGGGGATTAGTTAAAGGGATATAACGGCCCTCTCCTAAAGGGCAGTTCCGAGTTCGAGTCTCGGATCCCCTACCATGCTCGTTTGCAGGTGCTGGGGAATGCGGGTGGATGGTCGCGCAATTGCGGGTTGACAAGCATTGTGGCGCTGACGATTCTCGCCAAAACCGTGAGACTGTGTCTCGATAGTGGCTGGCGCTCGCGGTTTGTGTTTTCGACCGTAGAATACTTTTCACAATGTCCGACATACAGTCTAGCGGCGCGGACAAGGCGCGCGTTCTCAACATTGCCCTATCCGGCAATCCCAACACGGGAAAAAGCTCTCTCTTCAACAGGCTGACAGGTTTGCGTCAGCGAGTGGGCAATTACCCGGGCATCACTGTGGAGAGAAAGGTCGGGCAGGCTAACTTTGGTGGGCAGGAGCTGAACCTTGTGGACTTGCCAGGCGCGTACAGCCTTTCGGCAGCCTCGCCTGACGAAGAGGTGGTGGTGGAATACCTGCTCGGGCATTTGCGCGGGGAGGAAAAGCCGGACCTGGTCGTATGCGTTGTGGACTCCACGGCGCTGGTGCGCAGCCTGTTCATGGCGGCCCAGATTGCGGACCTCGGGCTTCCGATGGTGCTTGCATTAAACATGTCCGACGAGGCGCGCGCTTCCGGTGCGGACATAGACGTGGAGCTGCTCTCGACGCGACTTGGCGTAACCTGTGTGGCTACATCGGCAAAGACTGGCGAGGGCGTGGAAGCCCTCAAAAGGGCAATCGTCACTGCTGCGGACAACAAAAGCTGCATGAACAAGCCCAACTGGCCCGAAGCGGTCATGAAGGCGACTGCTTCGTTGCGCTCGGATTTCGCCGTTTCTGACGAACTTTCGGACGCGGTTCTGCGCCGTGTGCTCTTTGACAGCAGCGGCAAAATTGCCGACACCCTTGGGCTTGATGAGCGCATTCGCAAAGACGCTCTTGCCAAGGCAAGGAAGATGCTCTTTGACGCCGGTTACAACCCGACCGCCTGCGAGGCAATGCTGCACTACCGCGACTTGCGCGAATGGATTTGCGGAGTTGACAGAAACTTGTGCGAAGCTGCCGCGCAGGGCGACAAACTCTTTGTACCCCACGCGGCGAGCGGCGAAGGTCGTCGCATGAGGCACGGCGGCGGACGTTTTGGAAGAGATGGCGTCGTAAAACGTCGTGGGCACCATTCTGAAAGTATCGATCGCCTGCTTCTTCACCGCGGCTGGGGCCTCGTCGTATTTGTCGCCGTGATGTACCTGGTCTTTCAGGCCGTGTATTCGTGGGCAGGGCCTTTCATGGATATTATAGACGGGAGCGTCGGCTGGTTGCAGGGCTTTGTCGGGCCGTTTCTTGAGGGCAGCCCCGTACTGCAAAGCCTCGTCGTTGACGGCGTAATCGGCGGCATCGGCGCCTGTATAATATTCCTGCCGCAGATTCTCATCCTGTTCATGTTCATAGCCATTTTGGAGGACTCCGGCTACCTGCCGCGTGCAGCCTTCCTTATGGACAAGGTGTTCAGCTGGTGCGGCCTATCGGGCAAGAGCTTTGTCCCCATGCTTTCCAGCTACGCCTGTGCGGTGCCGGGCATAATGGCCGCGCGCACAATCAAAGACCCAAAGGCGCAGATTGCGACGATACTCGTGGCTCCGCTCATGAGCTGCTCCGCCCGCCTGCCCGTGTACGTGCTCTTTATCGGGATGTTCATCCAGCCTCGCTACGGCTCGTTTTACGCAGGTCTTTTGCTCTTTGGAATGCACATACTGGGCCTGCTCGTGGCGGGGCCGGTGGCCTTTGTGCTGACTCGTTTCATACTCCGCAGCAAGCCCCAGCCCTTTCTTTTGGAGCTGCCCCCTTACCGCGTTCCCAGCCTGAGGGACGTAGCCCTTCGCATGTACGAACGCGGCAAGGTCTTCATGCACACGGCGGGAACGGTTATCTTTGCAATGACGGTCATCATCTGGGCGCTGCTCTATTTCCCGCACAAGCCGGAGCTGGAAGAGCAACTGCGTCAGGACTACATAAGCCAGCTTGCGGTCAGCGAAGGCATCAGCTTTGAAGCCGCGCAAGAGCTGCTTGCAAGCGGTGAAAACGGCTACGAGGACGAGCTGACAAACATTGTCGGCAGCGCGAACATCGAGCAGAGCTATCTTGGCCGCTTTGGCCGTTTTGTGCAGCCCATATTCGCGCCCGCAGGCTTTGACTGGAAAATCTCCGTCGGCATCGTTTCGAGCTTTCCCGCCAGAGAGGTCATCCTCTCGACAATGGGCGTCATCTATCGCCTCGGCGACGATGTGGACGATCATTCCGAGCTTTTGAAGGAACGGATGGGTTCTGAAACTTGGACGAGCGGCCCGCGCATGGGTGAGCCTGTTTACACTCTGCCAATGGTGCTCGCGCTCATGGTGTTTTTCGCGCTCTGCCAGCAGTGCATGGCGACTCTTGCCGCCATAGTGCGGGAGATCGGTATGCGCTGGGCCGTGTTCTCATTCGTTTACATGACAGCCCTGGCGTGGATAGGCGCCGTGGCCGTCTATCAACTGGGCAGTCTTTTATAGGCGAGCGTTCATGTCTGGCAGCTGTTTTTTTTGATACGCTGGTATATGAGGCTCTGCCAGTTTACGTTTATTCATGTGAAGAAAGACGCGCACTTGTTTGCGCGAGTGGAAATCTGGAATTATCCTTCGTTTACAACTCTCAAATTGTTCACAGGGGGAAAGACCCCGTCTTTTGAGGCTTTATTTGTAGGCAGCATTGCCCGATACTTAGACAGTCAAGTTATCGCGACGCGCCTCAGGTCGCGGTCTTACCGCATATATTCAAAAAATAGATACAGACCGGAGAACACGAAATGGCCACAAGCGACGTAGAATCAGGTAATGCCAAGACCAAGTTCGAGGCGGGTAAATTTCTGACTTTCAAGCTCGGTGAGGAATCTTACGGCGTAGCCGTGCTGAAGATTCGCGAAATCATCCGAATGCAGAAAATCACGCCCGTGCCGCAAATGCCGCACCACGTAAAGGGCGTCATCAACCTGCGCGGCAAGGTGATTCCCGTCATCGACATGCGCCTGAAGTTCGGCATCGGCGAGGACACCGTTACAGAGCGCACCTGTATCGTCGTAGTGCAGATCGAGGCCCGCGAAGGTATCGCAACTTCCGTCGGCCTTATTGTGGACGCCGTCGAGGAGGTCATGAACATTACCGAGGAAGAGGTTGAGGAAACCCCCGACCTTGGCGGCCAGTTCGACGGCGAGTACATTCTGGGCATCGCCAAGATAAAGGGCGAGGTCAAGACACTGCTCGACATCGATCAGGTCATTATGGCCGAGCGCCTGAACATACGCTAGGTAGCGCGACTGCTTAACATGCCAAACGCTGTCGCCGCGGTAGATTCCGTGTGTTATAGCCGCTTGGTCGTGTACGCATTGTCCAAAGCAATTCACGGGTTACAAGCCGTGCCTCTTTGCCGCGTACCTGTTGCGTGCATGACTTCTGTTGCACGGCGCTTGCTTGAAGCTCTTTTTAAGCGAGTTTTGTTGCTTCGTAATCTCAATACAGTTGTCAAAGGAAACGGCCTTGCCCATGTTTTCGGGCTAGGGAGCGTTTGCAAATAGAACTCCCATCGGAATACGGGCGTCTTTTCGGCTAAAAACCAGTCCATTCAGCTCCGGGAATCTCGATTCGCCTCGCTTCATGTCCAGATTTTTATCTCGAAAATACATCCCGCCTCCTCGGTCCGCCTATTTGCAAACGCTCCCTAATGCGCTGCCCGTAACCTTGCCGCAGATGGCAACAAGGGCAGCAAACACAGACTTTGTGACAATGGACATCAGGCATAAGCAACTCTCTTGCATTGATTCACTTCGCGCAGGCTGCGCAATGCTGTCCGTGGCCATGTTCGCCGCGCTTCCAAACCTCGGAGCGGCCACTCTTGGCTGGCCGGACGGGGTGAACGTGCAGGCGGGCTACTTCAACGAAGCGGACAAGGGCAATATCCCCATCGGCTGGGATCTTATGAAGAAGTTCGACCGCATCGGGACGGTGCGTATCGAAATCCCGCCGGAACAGGGCGTGCGCCTTGAGACTATGCAGGGCTGGATTGCCGACGCCAACGCGCACGGCTTTAACGTTATCGCCACTTATCACGACTACCGCGGCAACGGCTCGGACGACCCCGGGCAACTACTTGCGGCAGCCCGCTGGTGGCGGGACAATTACGCGGCTCTGGCCGAGGCAGGCCCCTTTACGCTCAATCTCATGAACGAGTGGGGAGGGCACAGCCTTAGCCCAGAGCAATACGCCGATGCCTACAACAAGGCCATTGCCATAGTGCGCGAGGTGTATTCTGGCACGATAATCGTGGACATCCCGGGCTGGGCGCAGGAAACGGTCACCGCGGCCAAGGCTTCGCCGCTTATCGAGGATTCCGACATCGTCTTCTCCGTCCACATTTACAGCAGTGCCTACGTGGAGCAAGGGCCGCGCCGCTGGATGCAGCCCGAGGACCTCGTCGAGTTTGCCAAAGTGGACCGCCCGATAATCATTGGCGAATTTGGCGGAATGCGCGAAGGCGGGGCCGACTGGGCCGCGCTTACCGACACGGCGCGCGCGCTTGGCTGGACGGTGCTGGCATGGGCTTGGAACGGCGACGGCGAGGGCATGAACATGGTGATGCCGAGTTGGAACGACGAGCACAGCCCCGAAGCGTATTATCCGAGCACGTATTTTGCCCAAGTCTATGCACGTATAGGCAATGCTGGCGCGTCGCAAATGACCCTGTCGGTTGGCGAGTCAATCAGGCTTGGCTCTTGGCCGAGCCGCTACACTTTCGCAATCCACGGCAACTGCTCATGGTCCATCGAGTGCGACGCGGACTGGATTCTGGGCCTATCGCCGCTGTCGGGCTGGGGGACGGAAGCAATCAGCTTTCAGGTGCCGGAATACAACGGACAGAATCGCCGCGAGGCCACGATTACCGTCCGTGGCGAGGGGATTGTGCGCAGCTTTCCGGTCATTCAGGACGCTCCGGCAAAGGCGCAATCCGTGGAATTGGCTGATGAAACGCGCGAATAGGGCGCCTTGATAAAAAGCCGCTTATCCACGAAAAACGCCCCTGTTTTCACGGGGGCGTTTTCGCTGTATAAACTACCGTGGCCTTTACATGCTTTCCACGATGCCGTCGGCCAGTCCGTATTCGATGGCTTCTTTCGCGTTCATGTAGAAGTCGCGGTCGGTGTCGGTCTGGATTTTCTCAAGCGGCTGACCACTTGCTGCGGCCAAGATGCCGTTAAGCTCCGCACGGGCCTTTTCCATTTCAAGCGCCTGAATGTTGATGTCCACGGCGCTTCCCATCATGCGGCCCGAGATGAGCGGCTGGTGAATGAGTACTCTGGCGTGCGGGAAGAGCAGCCTTTTGCCCTTTTCACCGGCGCAGAGCAGTATCGAACCCATGCTGGCGGCCATGCCCATGACGACGACCTTGATGGGCGAAGAGATCATGCGCATCGTGTCGAACAGGGCCATGCCCGAAGTGATGGAGCCGCCCGGGCTGTTGAGGTAGAATGTAATCTCCTTGCCCGGGTCAATCGCCTCAAGATAGAGCAGCTTTTCGACGGCCTTGCGGCAGGCTTCGTCGTTGGTGTCCGTCCAGAAGAAGATTTTGCGCTCCTTGACGAAACGCTTCTGCATGAGCGGCTCGATGCCGGGCTCCACAGGCGGCTTCATCTCGTCGTTCTCGTTCTCTTCTTCATCAAAGCGGGGACGTGCGGTGTTCTCGAACATGGAAAAATCGTTGGACATGTTGTGACTTTAACAGTCCGCGCTGCAAAAGGAAAGCAGAGCGGGGGTTATTCTTTGTTTTTATCTTTGCAGAAAACTATGAGTGCTGGGAATTTCAGTCAATTCCGCGCTCGTTTTGGTTCCCATGAACACGTTTTCTTCGTGCAGTTCTGGACGCGGAGCATTATTTTGGCAAAGGGTAAACGCCATGAGAAAGTCCGCGCTTATTATTCTGACAGACAATTTCGAGGAAATCGAAGCCGTGTCCCCCATCGACATCCTGCGTCGGGCGGAAGTGGACGTAGTGACGGCTTCGCGCACCGGATCGCGCTTTGTAAAAGGGCGTTCGGGGATAATTATGCAGGCGGACTGCCTGCTTGAAGAGGTGCCGCCACGTGCCTGGGATCTGCTCGTCATTCCCGGGGGCGCGGGCACTGCGGACATGCGCCGCGACGAGCGTGTGCTGGACCTTGTGCGCAATCAGGTGGCTGCGGAGCGTTTTGTCGGCGCGATATGTGCCGCCCCCGTAGTGCTGAAGGACGCTGGCGTTCTCAAAGGGCGGCGCGTAACCTCGCACCAGTCCGTGTTCGAGGAGCTGCCCGGCGCCTTGGAGAAAGAAGCCGTAGTGAGCGACGGGCCTATTGTCACGTCCCGTGGCGCGGGTACATCGGTAGCATTCGCGCTCGCTCTTGTCGAGCGGCTTTGCGGTTACAACAAGGCCCTTCAGATCGCGCACGCGATATGCACCGAGGTGTAGTTTGATAGAGCGTGCCGACCGCCTTTTTCGGTAGAAAAATAAGTGCATCTATATCACTGCCCATCAATTAGAAGCATAAGTTAAGGTTTTGCTTTTTACTTAGTTCTTCCCCTTGTGTGCCTGTGCCGTTTAGCATGTGCGGCATGGACGTTTTGCGCGTTGAGGGAAGCGGCCCCTTGCATGGCTCTGTGCAGGCGGGCGGGGCAAAGAATGCGGCCTTGCCGATTTTCGCCGCGTGTCTGCTTACTGCGGACGAGGTGACGATTGAGAACGTGCCCGATCTCTCGGACTTG
>JAFGLA010000024.1 GCA_016928295.1 Opitutales bacterium | reverse complement strand
CTCTTCCTCCTTGCCGCTCATCACCTTGCTGCGAAGTAGCGAGTCCTTTTCAAAGAGGCCGCGCATCGCGGCACGCACATCGGTATCGTCGCTGAAACGTTCGGCAAGTATGTCGCGAGCGCCCCTCAAGGCGTCCTCCAGCGTGGGCACGAACTTGTCCGCGTCCTCGCCAGTCAGTACGACGAACTTCGCGGCTTCGGCGGCACAGTTGGCGTCCTGATGCTCGAAAATGTAGTCCGCCAGTGGGGCTAGGCCGCGCTCCTGCGCCATCATCGCGCGGGTGCGACGCTTGGGGCGGTAGGGCTGGTAGATGTCCTCAAGGCGGGAGAGAGTCTCCGCCGCGCCGATGGTCTCAAGAAGCTCCGCAGTCAGTAGCTTGCGCTCCTGAAGGCTGGCAACGATGCTGGTGCGGCGCTCGTCGAGGGCCTCCATTTCGCCGAGGCGGTCGCGCACGGCGGCAATCTGCACCTCGTCAAGGCCGCCGGTCACCTCCTTGCGGTAGCGGGCGATAAAAGGCACGGTGGCCTTTTCTTCAAGCAGCTTCGCAGTCGCTGCCACGCGGGTGATGTCGATGTTCAGCTCTTGCGAGAGCTTGCCAAGGTGCTTTTCGTTCATCTGAAAGAGGCTGGATAACAACGCGGTCAAAGCCCTCTGGCAATCATCTTCTGACGTAGAAAAACACAGACAAGAGTCATAATCAGACGACTTGAGTGCAAACTGGAGCATCATAGAAGCTACGGGGCCGCAAGCGCCTCAATTGGTTTGCTTGCAGACGCCTTGGCAGACTAGGGTTTGCATTACCCCGATGCGTAACCGCAAGACCATATTCCTCTTGATCGCCACTAGCATGTGCTGCCTTCTGGCCATTGTTCCCATCCTCATGTCTTACAGTCTTTCCGGTCCGGTCAAAGTGCTGCAAAGACAAGATTACAAAGGATGGAACGATGCCATCGTAATGAGTAACGGCATCGTGGAAGTCGTAATCGTCCCGTCGATTTCCCGCGTGATGCAGTTCCGCTTCATCGACGATGCGGACGGCCCCTTCTGGAACAATCCGGAGCTTGAAGGCCAGTATGTAGAAGACAGCGCATGGTTGTCGCACCCGGGCTCGTACGGAGGGGACAAAATCTGGCCCGCGCCGCAATCCGACTGGAGCTGGCCACCGCCTCCGGATATGGACAACGGGCACTGCGATTACAGGGTTCTGGACGATATGAGCGTCGAACTAAGCTCCCCCGTCAGCCGTTCACAAGGGGTTTTGCTGACAAGGCGCATCAGCCTTTCGCCCGACAAGGCAGAGATGCACATCGAAAGCAGCTTCCGCAAAGTCGAAGGAGAACCATCCACCGTTTCGGTCTGGACCATTACTCAGGCCAAACAGCCACTGGCTCTGTACATGGAACTGGCAAAACTCCGCGTCTTCAAGGACGGCTATCTGGCGATGCAGGGCGACAGTGCCAAAAACGTACGCGTTGAAAACGGTCTTTTACGCCTCTTGCCCGACGCCTCACAAAACCAGAAAATCGGCAACGACGGCTCGCGCATCCTATGGGTGGGCGAGGACGATATGCTGATGATGGAGATGCCGCGCAAGAACGCGGTTTACCCGGACAACGGGTGCAGTATGGAGCTTTACACCAACGCGGCACCGCTTGAATACGTGGAGCTTGAAACGCTCAGCCCGCTGGCACGCCTGTCCGTTGGAGACACTCTGCAAGAGACGACGACTTACACTCTTTTCAAGCGCAAGAGCGAGAATGCTGACCAAGACGCCAAAGAGGCACTGGGCGTCAAGTAAGGCCATCATTTAGCGGGGAGCGTAGGAATACCACACCTGCGGCTATACTCCCATTGCGAAAGCCCACATGACCGCCCCGCTCTCATCGCCGCCAACGCATTCGCCTCTCACATGGGAAGACTGGCTCCCACTGCACGCGCAAACGCCATTTACTCTATCCGGCATAGCCGAAACGCTGGACGGGGGACAGATGTTCCGCTGGAACCGGCTGGACGAGTGTTCATGGCAGGGAGTGTGGGGAAGGCATCTTGCAAGAGTGCGCCTTTGCGGCGACGGCTCGCTTGAGGCCGCGTTCCCGAAAGGGCGGGATTCAGACTCGCTGCCCGCGTTAAGACAACTGCTCGGGCTGGACCTGCCTTATACGGACTGGTATGCGAGACTGCGCGAGTCGGACGACTCCGCCATGCTTTCGGCAATGAGCGTCGCGGAAGGGCTGCACATTGTGAACCTTCCACTCGGCGAAGCACTGCTTAGCTTTCTATGCAGCCCGATGAAGCGCATCCCGCAAATCAAGCAGGTGCTGGACAACATAGCGCGCAGCTTTGGAGAGGAGCTTTACGAGGGCATCCACGCATTGCCGAGCTGGGCCGCGCTGGCGAACGTGGACGAGGAGGCGCTTCGCGGCTGCCGTCTCGGTTACAGGGCAAAGTCCATCGCAGGCACGGCCAGAATGCTTGCGCAAAGGCCGGACTTTCTTGAAACAGTGGCCGCCCTGCCCTATGCGGAAGCGAGAAAACCGCTCACGGAACTGCCCGGCGTTGGCGGAAAAATTGCCGACTGCGCCCTGTTATACAGTGGAACGTGCGGACTTGCCCCATTCCCCGTGGACACCTGGATTAGCCGCGCTATGGCGAAACTATACGGGCTTGAAGGGATGAATCCCGAGCAAACGGCCTCTTACGGGCGCGAACGCTTTGGCGAAATTGCGGGGCTTGCCCAACAGTTCATTTTCGTAAGCGTTCGCAAGATTGGGTAAAACGAAACGCCCCCTCCGCCGTGTTGGCAGAAGAGGGCGTTCGGGAAATGCTTACCGAATCGGGCGAGCTAACTAAACGACCGTAGTCAGGTCTTTTTCCTTGTTAGCCAAGGCGCTGTTCACCCGCTCGATGTATTTGTCGTGCAGGTCCTGAACAGTCTTTTCATGACGCTTCAGATCGTCCTCGGAAATCTCGCTCGCCTTCTGGGCTTTCTTGAGCGGTTCGAGGGCTTCGTGGCGGCAACGGCGTACGGCCACCCTTGCCTGCTCGGCCATGTTGTTGGCCACTTTGGCAAGCTCCTTGCGGCGCTCGCCGGAAAGCTCCGGCACGGGCACGCGGATGACGGTGCCCTGAATGGACGGATTGAGGCCGATGTTGGCGGCCTGAATGGCTTTCTCGATGTCCTTTAGCGTGTTACGGTCCCAAGGCTGAATCTGGATTGTGCGCGCGTCAGGCGTTGTGATCGCAGAAATATCGCGCAGCTTGCTCGAACTCCCGTAGCTATTGATGAAAACCATGATCGAATCGACCATGCTGGGGGCTGCCTTGCCGGTATGCAGGGTGCTGAACTCGTGGTTCATGTGAGCGATGACCTTGTCCATCTGGTCCTCGGCCTCCATGATAATTTCTTCTGGGTCCATAATATGTGCGGGATGGTGGTTACTACTGAAAGAGTACAAACAAAGTAAAACGCATGTGCGGACCAATATCAAGATTGTTGAGACATGGGCACATCTAACAACCGGTTTCGCAGCGAGAACGAGGATTTGCGGATGGATGGCAATGCTTCCGGAATTGAGTAGTATTGGAGAAATCCGACGAGCTTCCAGCAACTGCAATACCCTCCGCATCGGCATTGACGGTCTTGGGATAAGCGCACGCAGTCGCCCTAATGGAGGGTTTATACCCTCCCGCCGCAAAAGGCTACTGCTAAACAGCTGTGTTGCCAGCGCGCGCCCATTCCATTCAACTTGAAAAATAGATGAAGCACTCCCTACCCCATTTCCCGTCAAGAACGCTATCCATAATCTCTGCTTGCGCACTGCTTGCGCTCGCAAACCTTTCGGGCTGCGGCAAGGGACTAACCCAGGCAGAAAAGGCGGCGCAGGAAGGCATTCTACTTGTGGGTAACAAGATAGAGCCGAACACGCTCGACCCGCAGATCAGCACCAGCGTGGAAGTCTTCGGCATCAGCTTCGCGCTATTCGAGGGCCTCGTAAGCCCCAACCCGCAGACCTTGGAGCCTGAACCTGGCATCGCCGAAAGCTGGGAGATTTCGCCTGACGGGCTGCGCTACACCTTTCACCTGCGCTCCAACGCACGCTGGAGTGACGGCAGAGCGATAACAAGCGCGGACTTTCTCTTCGCATGGGAAAGGCTGATTTCCCCCGAGCTTGCCTCAGGCAACGCGCTGATGTTGCTGGACATCAAGGGAGCACGCGCCTTCAACGAAGGCAAAAGCAAGGATTTCTCCAGCGTCGCCGTAACGGCGCCGGACGCGCACACTCTCGTCGTTGAACTGGAAAACCGCACTCCGTGGTTTCTTTCCATACTCATGCACCCATCGACAGTGCCCATACCGCGAAAGAGCGTAGAGGCAGCCGGTGGCGTTTTCGACAGGACTAACGGCTGGACGCGGAGCGCGGACATGCTTTGCAACGGCCCGTTTGTCATGACTAGCTGGGAGCCGAACCGAATGATTGAAGTGCGGCGCAACCCCCATTACTGGGATGCGCAAAAGGTTAGCCTCAACGCCGTGCGCTTCCTCCCGATCGAAAGCATTAACACCGAGGAAATGGCCTACCGGGGCGGACAGCTTCACGTCACCCAATCGGTCCCGATCAACCGCATCTCTCAACTGCGCGCCCAAGGGGACAAGGCTCTTCGCATATCGCCGTATCTGGGCGTATATTATTACATTGCAAACACTTCCCGCGCACCTCTGGATAACCCTGACGTGCGCAAGGCCCTGTCATTGGCCATCGACAGAAAGATACTGACCGAGAAGCTGCTTGCCGACGCGCAAAACCCCGCCGAGAGCTTTACCCCCAAAGGCATACGCGGCTACGAAGCCCCGAGCGTGGTCACCCACGATGCGGAAAAAGCAAGAGAACTCCTTGGCAAGGCCGGTTACGCAAAGGGAGAGGATTTCCCGAGAATCGAGCTTCTCTTCAATACATCGGAAAACCAGCGCAAGATTGCCGAGGCGATTCAGGCGATGTGGAAGGATGAGCTGGGCATAGAGGTTCTGCTGCGTAACGAGGACTTTTCAAGCTACGTGGCCACGCGCAACAGCGGCAGCTTTGATCTGGCGCGCGGCAGTTGGGTCGCAGACTACCCATCGGCTGCAAGTTTTCTCGACCTCTGGCGCAGCGGCTCGGCAAACAACTTTGCACGCTGGAGCAGTGCCGATTACGACAGGCTTATGAACGCCGCCACCAATGCTGGCAGCGAGGCAGAGCGCAACGAGCTTTACAGCGAGGCAGAGCGCCTTCTGCTGGACAATGCCGTGGTAATCCCCATCTACCACTACAACAGCGCCAGAATGATAAGCACAGCGGTTCTGGGCTGGTACGAAAACCTGATGGACTGGCACCCCTACAAGTACATCTCGCTCAAGGCGGAATAGACCAACTGATGATATAATCTCAAATAGAAGGCGTCAGGATCAGCTCCCGACGCCTTCTATTTTTGACAGAGTAATTTATTGGCCTACTAGCGAACCAACTCGTTGAAGCCGACCTTGCGGTACACCTTGCCCATCAAACGGTTCACGCGCCTCTGGGCCGCTTCCGCCCCGTCGGCAAGTACCTTGTCAAGGAATGCCTTGTCGGCTGACACTTCCTTGTATTTCGCCTGAATGGGTGCGAGCAGCTTTACGACTTCGTCGGCAACGGCGGCCTTGAATACGCCGTAGTTCTGCCCCGCAAACTCCTTCTCAAGCTCGGAAACGCTCTTGCCGGTGCAGGCCGCCATGATGGAAAGCAGGTTGGAAATGCCCGGCTTGTCCTCGCTTGCGACAACCTCGCAGCCTGAGTCCGTCACGGCGCTGCCAATCTTCTTTCTGATGACCGAAGGCTCGTCCAAGAGATACACGCAACCGGCCTGATTGCTGTCGCTCTTGGACATCTTCTTGTCCGGGTCCTGAAGGCTCTTTATGCGCGCGCCCGTGGTCGGGATGTGCAGCTCGGGAACCTTGAACGTGTCCGAATACGTGTTGTTGAACTTGATGGCCAGGTCGCGGGTAAGCTCGACATGCTGGCGCTGGTCCTCGCCCACGGGAACGGCGTCCGCGTTGTAAATGAGAATGTCTGCTGCCATCAGGGCCGGATAGTAAAGAAGCCCCGCCCCGACGCTGTCGCCCTGCTTGGCGCTTTTCTGCTTGTACTGGGTCATGCGCTCAAGCTGCCCGAGCGGGCAGAGGCAGGCCAGTATCCAGGCCAGGTCCGTATGTCCCTGCACCTGCGACTGAAGGAAAATGTGGCAACGCTCAGGGTCCAGCCCGCATGAGATGTATATGGCCACAAGATCGTAAACGCTCTTGCGCAAATTTGCCGGAACGTAGGGCATCGTGATGGCGTGCATGTTGGCAATGCCGAAGAAGCACTCGCCCTGCTCCAGATAGGAACGCCAATTCTTCACGGCGCCGAAGTAGTTGCCAAGGTGCAAATTGCCCGATGGCTGCGCGCATGTGAGAATGACTTTCTTCTGTTCTTCGCTCATATCTGGTGAATAAATAAACGTTCAGCAATAAGCCACTTGACCGCTTTTTCAAGGCTCGACTGCCCCAAACCGTCGAATACGCCCGAAAACCGGCGTGACTACCATGTCAAAACCGACGCCAAGGCGCATGATACGCCCTCCGCGCTACACGCGGCTACGGTTTGCAACTAGAGTCTTTAGCAGCGCATACAACATCCCTAAAAGCGGCATCTTTGCCCCCGCAGCGACGCCTCGCCTGAAAGGCTCTCCCCATATTGCCTCTACCTCCACAGGGCGCCCTGCAAGATAGTCCAGCATACTGGAGGGCCTGTATGCGCCAAGCGGCTTGGTGTAAGCGACCTGCCCCTCGATGAAAGAATCCGGAATGTCAACGCATAGCGCCTTCGCTCCGGCCTGCACTTCTTTCATCAAACCCTTTGCCAGATTGCACAGGTCCGCGCTGTTTATGATGACGTCCGTGGTGACACCGCGCGCTGCGATGGAAAGGCCGTTAAAGGGAACGTTCCACACCAGCTTGCGCCACAACGCTTCCTGCAAGTCGTCACTGGCGCGGTCGATAATCTGCGCGCGATGCATCAGGTGACAGACTTTGCGAACGCGCTCCGTGGCCTTGCCATGAGGTTCGCCGATTGTGACGGTTCCGCCGTTTGGGTTGTAGTTCTCGATGCGCCCGGGTTCGGTGCGGTTTATGCCCATGAAAACGAGTCCGCCAAGTGCGCGCTCTTCACCAAAATGCTTTTGAAGGAACTCAACGTTCCCGAGGCCGTTCTGAAGGGTGAGAACGACGGTATTCTCGTGAATGAGGGGCTTCACAAGCTCCGGCAAAGAGTCGTTATCCGTGGACTTAATCGCGACAATGACAAGATCGCAGGGGCCGATTTGAGACGTTGTGCCGTAGCACTGCACGTTTTGCAGTAGAAAAGATGGCGCGTGCTCCCTTTGTATGTAGAGGCCGCGGCTGCGCACAAGCTCAAGATCTCGCCTCATAAGGAAGTGCACGTCAATTCCAGCTTCGGCCATGCAGGCGCCGAAATAGGCTCCTATCGCACCGCTGCCAACGATGGCAACTCGCGGATTATCAAGGTTTGCGCAATCGCTCATTACGCCATATTCAAACCTTGGCGAACAAGACAGGCAAACGAAAACGCGAATCTGAACAATGGATGGAGCCGTTGACAGGAATGCGGATGGAACCCATCCTTTAATTAGCTGCCAATATACTGGTATTATTTCCAAGATGCGTAACTCCATAATGAAGCACCTTCTCCCCCTACTCCTTTGCGTTCTCTTTGCAAGTTCTTGCGCCAGCCCCGAGTTTCTCGGCAAGCCTGTCGAAATGGTGCGCTCGATTGAGCCGGCGCCCGACGCTTCGCGAACTGTCACGGTCAAAAAGAACAGCATATACATCGACAACCAATCCGACCCGACGGAATGCGTCATTATGCCAGAGGGCACCTACACCTTCGCCGGATATGATGCGGAGTTCGACTACTACGAATCAGCCTACATGATGGAAAGGCGCAAGCTGCGCGACCTGTCCGTTACAAAACAGTGGATGTTCAGAGGCGGCATCGCCCTGGCCCGTTCCAAGGACAATCCGATTCAGGCGGCTGTTTACACAAACGGGAACGACCCTCGTGAAAAGGGCATTACCTGGGTGCTGGGCAGCGCATTCACCAAGAAAGAGGGCAAGCTCTGGACGCGTAGCGACAAAGCCAAGCCCGACAGTGCAAAGTAATAAATACGGCGTGTTCAGCCCTTGAATGCGTAACCGGATGAGGTCTTCTGTATGCCTTTGCGCTTTTCTAGCTGCTTCAACCCGGGGCGCAGCATGTCCTTCATCTGCTGGGTGAGGTTATTGTAGCCAAATAGGAGCACTACCTGCCGCAAGAGGTCTTCGGTCGGGACACTCTGGTATGAGCGCACGACGTGCTCCATCGCATTGGCCTGTTCCTGCGGGCAAATATCGCTCAGCGCACGGCGGAAATCGTCGTTCCCATCGTGAACGCGGAACTCCTTGTACGCGTCGGGGCCTGCCTTGCTGCTCCAAATGAAGGTGTTGCTACTGGTCTTTGTGCGCGGAATGTTGCGAGGCAATATCTCCGACAAGCGATCCTTGAGCTTCGTCGTGGAGCGTTTCATCTCCAAAATAGCCGCGATCCTTTCGCATAGCAGCGTAAGCGCGACCGGCCCCTCTTTGTCCACTACGGAGGCAATTGCAAAGCGCAGAGCCTCGACAGTGGCGGGATTGTAAGGGTCCAAGCCTTTCATGGTCTGCGAAATCTGCACCATCTGGTATGGGACACCGGCAGAGTCTGGCGCTTTGGCAGCTTCTGCTATTGGCTCGTCAGACTTCGCGTCTTGAGCCTCGGATTCTGCGGGCGCTTTGACAGCTTCTTCCTGTTCCTGCTCAAGATGCGCGCCATCCGGCGAATAGTTTTCTATCGCCTTGGAAACGGCTTCAAAAAGGCGTGTTTTTTCTTTCTCGTAATCGCGAAACCAGTCCGTTGACCACACGCGGTGGATGCGCCAGCCAAGCCGTTCGAGGACGGACTGCCGCAGACGGTCGCGGTCTCTCGCCGTGGCGGAGCTGTGATACGTCGCTCCGTCGCACTCGATTCCGATTGCGTAAGCTCCGGCGTGTTCCGGGTGCACGACGGCCAAATCTATGCGGTAGGACGAGCAGCCAATCTGCGTGTGAACCTCCCAGCCCTGAGAGCGCAAAGCCTCGGCCACCTTTAGCTCGAAGCCGGAGTCGTATTCGTCTCTGGACTCGCCCTTTATTATGGCAGGCAAAGACAGCTTGCCGCGGGCGGCAAACTCAAGATACGCCTTCAGGTGGCGCGGACCGCGTTCCTTTGTTCGGGATAAATCTATATCCTCCGGCCTGAGTGATGTGAACACCACTACGCCCAACCTTGCGCGCGTTATGGCCACGTTCAAACGCCTGTGCCCGCCGGGCTTGTTAATCGGGCCGAAGTTGTTGCTCGGCCTGCCGCTCTCATCCTTGCCGTATGTAGTGGAAAAGATGATTACGTCGCGCTCGTCGCCCTGCACATTCTCCAGGTTCTTGATGAACAGAGGCTCGCGCTCGTCGTTGGCTATAAGCATGTCAAGCTCCGCGTCCTTCTGGCGCTCGGCATCGAGCAGGGTCTCGATTAGCGACTGCTGCTGGCTGTTGAAAGTCACTACGCCGATGGACACCCCGTGCAGCTTCTCATCGCGGTAATGCGCCGCTATCGCCTTCACAACCTCCTCGGCTTCGCGCAAGTTCGTGCGGGACTTGCCCCTGTCGTAAACGCCATCGACGCTTACGAGCTTCACGCCCTCGTCGCGAATTTCAGGCTCGGGATTTGTGAGCAGGGAGCCGCCGTAATAGTGATGGTTTGAAAAGGCGATAAGGCTCTCATGTTTGCTGCGGTAATGCCAGGCGAGGTTGATGTCCGGCAGTCCTCTGGCCCTGCATTCGTCGAGAATACTTTCCGCGTCCTCGGGAATGCCTTCGGCTTCCATGAGGGTGAACTCCTCGTCCGAAAGCTCCATTCCGCGCTGAAAAAATGATGTCGGCGGAAGCTGCTGCGGGTCTCCGGTGACGATGACCTGTTTGCCTCTTGCCATGACGCCTATCGCGTCGCTGACAGGAATCTGCGAAGCCTCGTCAAAAACCACCACGTCGAAGGGCGGGTGCGAGGCATCCAGATACTGCGCCACCGACAGCGGACTCATGAGCAGGCAGGGCTTGAGCTTTGGCAGAATGGTGGGAATCTCCGCAATTAGCTTCCTGATGGGTTTGTGGCGGCTGCGCTTGCTCATTTCCGTATTCAGAGCGCCCACTTCGCCAAAGTCCGCCGGTTTGTCTTTTGCGTCCATGCGGGGCTTGCCCGAAGCCACAAGCGCGGCAACGGTCTTGCTCGCCATCTTTGTAAGGCTCTCGTCTATGCGGCGGAACTCGCG
>JAFGLA010000023.1 GCA_016928295.1 Opitutales bacterium | reverse complement strand
CCATTCCGGCCAGAGCGAAGCCGCCTTTTTCCAGCGGCGTATGCAATACTTCGCCCATGCAGGCCAATGCTGTTTCAAGCCATTGGGAAGCATCCAGCCCGGCAAGAACGAGCTGCTTTTCCACCTCTGCCCGCCAGCCCTCTGGCGCGGCGAAATCCACGTGCTCAAAACAGGCGTGAAAGAAACTGCCAGCCGCCGTGCCTTTGGGGAACGCGGCCACGCCCGACAGCTCCACATCCGTATCGGCAACGGCAATGGGCGAATCCTCCCTGTCCGGCAGTTCCTCCACGGGCAGAGTCGCCACGCGGGCGGAGTCGCCGTGCAGGGCGCTGAAGCTCGTAATCATAGGGCGGGTATCGAGCCTTCGCCGCATATGCCTGCAACTCAGCTCTTCGCCATGCGCGGCGTTTTCCAAAGGCACAAGTGCTAAAGGATAGTCGCGATATTCGATTGCGAAAGCGTCGCGGGCCGCCTCTTTACACCGCTCAATAGCGGATACGAAGCCTTCCCAGTCCGAGGCCCCGAGCATGACGGGAAGAGCCATCTGTCTGGCCGACTTTTCGATTGTGTCGCGCTGAACGTACACTACGCAACGGTTTCGCGCCCTTGTGAGGGACACGTAAAGAAGGCGCATGTCCTCGTTCAGCTCTTCGCGAAGGGCCTGCGAACGCAAATCATCGTCAAGCCCCGAAGCGGGCAGAAGCCAGAGCGCGGGGCCATCCTCTTCCCTACTTTGTATGAGCTGGTCTTTCTTTAGTGCGGCTACGTCGTTTTCAAAGGGAAGAAAAACTATCGGAAACTCCAGACCCTTGCTCTTGTGCCGCGTAATGACTGTCACGGCCCGAACGTCGCTTTCAAGCCGCGTCTGATGCCCATCCTGCGGGCGCGCGGCACTGTCGTTGCGCATTCTGTCCAGCCACTGCAAGAGAGCCGGCGGAGCGAGTCGCTCCCTGTGCTCGGCATCGTTCAACAGCTCGACTAGATGCAGCACATTGGTCAGGGAACGCTCTCCGCCAGGCTGGCCCATCACGCGGGGGCGAAGGCCCGTGGACAGTTCAAAGGCGCGAAAGGCTGCCGCGATGCCGCTTTCTGCCCAATCTCTTAAAAAGGCGTGAAATGCATCGTCCCAGCGGCGCCAGAGTTTTTCGTCCTCGTCCATTCGGGCAAGCTCCGCCGCGTCCAGCCCGAAGAGCATCCCCGCCATCACCCAGCGGCGAAGGCCGTCGTTACCCGCCTCCAGCATGGCGCAAAGAAGATCTCGCACACTGCGCGCCTCGGCAGAGTCGAACACGCTTTGCGTGCTGTCCTCCACGGCCTGAACGCCCAGTTTGGCAAGCGCTGCACAAACTCCGGCCGCATCACTGTGAGTTGGCACGATGACGGCGATGTCGCTGCCTTGTACGGGGCGGGTGCCAATGCGGGCCTCACCCGTCAGCAAAGCCAGGATGTCTTCACACAGAAGAGCCAAAGCCCATGAGTCGCCCGCGCGTTCCAGTTCCGGCCTTGGCAGGACAAAACGCATGGGTTCGGGCGGAACCGAGCCGCAGGAAAAGGCACGCGCTTCATCAATTCGGCCCGAAGCCTTTGCGGGGACAAAATCTATGCCGTCCTCGCCGAAGGGCTTTTCGGTAGCGGAAAAAAGCGTGTTTACGGCGCGGACAAGGGCCTCGTCGCTTCGCCAGTTGGTGTCGAGCGTCAGGGAGGCATCCGCCCGCGATGCGGCCTCCATGTATGCGTGCACATCCGCGCCCCGGAAGCGGTAAATGGCCTGCTTGGGATCGCCAATTATATACAGCGAATGGGAAGGGGTGCAGAATACCTTGCTGAAGATTCCCCACTGAAGGCGGTCCGTATCCTGAAACTCGTCAACAAGCGCGACCCGATAGCGCGAGCGCAACACTCCGGCCAGAACGCCGCCCGCCGAAAGTGCGCGGGATGTCTGATAGAGCAGATCGTCAAAGCCCAGCTTGCCGCTAATCTCGCGCTGCCTGTCCGCGGCCTCGTCCACCTCTTTCATGAACGTATGCACAAGCCCCAGCCTCGCCTCGGCCAGCAATCCGCCAAAGCGCGACGCCATACCAAAGAGAGCCGTCTGCGGGATTGGCTCCTTGCATCGCTGAATGCGCCCCTCCTCGATGTTCGCTTCGGTCAGCGTTTCCACGGCGCCAAGAGTCATCGAACTCAGGCGACCCCGGGCAAGCTCGCGCATGGCGAAATCCACCGCATCGGCCATGTTGCGCAAAGCGATTTTGGCCCGCTTTTGATCCTGCATGAAGGCCAGAATCTCTTCGCCGTCACTTTCCCACTGCGCGACGATCCCCTGCAATAGCTCGCGCATTTCGCGGGCAGCCTGCTCGGGGCCGTGCCACGCGGCGGCGTATTCGGGCCTGAGCTGTATGTCGCGGTCGGCACCGCGCGCTTTCATCGCATCCACGCAGGATTTTACGAGCTCCCAGCCCCTGTTTTCGACAAACAGGAGCAGTTCTGGGGCCTCGGCGTTCAGCTTTCGCCTGAAATCGAGCGCGATTGCGCCGGCCAGACTCGCGGTATCGCCCGAGAGATCCATCTCGAAGCCGCAGCCGCTCTCAAAGGCGTGCTCGCTCAATACGCGGCTGCAAAAGCCGTGGATAGTGAAAATCTGCGCCTGATCGAAGGACTCAAGCGCCATTGCCATGCGCAAAAGAGCCGTGCGCTGGTCCAGCCCCGCGGCCTGAATAGCAGCGCAAAGTGCGGCGTCGCTTGCAGAGCCTGCCTCAAGCTCCACCCTTCCCTTTTGCAGACGCTCTCGTATGCGCGCGCGAAGCTCACGAGTGGCGGCTTTTGTGAACGTGCAGACCAGTATTTCGCGCAAGGGAACATTGCGTTCCACAATCAGGCGCAGAAACAGGCCCTCGATTGTGTACGTCTTGCCCGAACCCGCGCTTGCTTCAAGCAGGTTGAGGCCATTGCGGAGCGGCGTGGAGCCTATGTCGAAAGCGATACTCATGGCTGAAAGCTCTCCTGATGCTCGCCGTAACCCTTCCATATGCGAAGCGAAAGCTCCATGAACTCCTCCTGCTGCGTCTCCATGGGGTCGAAATCTCCAAACGCTGCGCGAATCCATGGATCCTGGCATTCCGCAGAGTTCTCGACTCCGAAAATGCCGTTGTTCCATGCGGATATGGCGCGGTCAAGGGGAGTCTTTTTTGTGCGCGGACCGGGAGTTTCCCCCGCGAATGCGTAGCTGCTCTTCGGGAACACCGGCAGCGGCCTCGCAAGGCCCATGCGGTAGATGCGCAACAGGTCCGTCATTTGCTCAAGCCCCGTGGCGGGGATGCGAAGGAATATGGCCGATTCCTTCCCTACGTAGCAAATGCCCGTGACCTTGGCCGCGGCTTCGCTCCCGCTCTCTGCAAGGGCGGAAATGGCGAGCGCCTGCACCCAGCTTTTGAGCTGCTCTTCAACGCGAATCCTGCCGCAGCGGTATGCGACAAGGCGCCCGTTTATTATCGGCCCGATATGGGTCGAAAGGCTGCACTCGCCGCCATCGACGTCAAGGTGAAGGACCGAGTCCAGCCCCTGCGCCTCGCCTTGAAAGAGTGGCTGTACCAAGCGGTGCAAATCCTGCGTTTCTTTTTCAATGGCGGCAATCGCGCCGTCCGCAGCCAGCCCCCAGGGCAGGATTCCTCGGGCTTTGGCTTGGGCGATGCATTGCCGGGTATCCTTTCCGGACAAGAGGGAGTCCAACATGCGCGCCCTTTGCCCGTATGCCTGAAGGGAGTCAACAGCCAGCGGCTCTTCGTCCTCTGCTGATATGGACTCAGCGGGCGAACGCATTCCCATGACGTTGGCCATGAAAAACTTGGACGGATGCAGCAGAAACTCGCAAAGCGTGTTCAGGTCGGGGTTTTCATATCCTTCCGGCACCCTTTCCAACGGCTCCGCGCAAAACAGGCGCGGTTCACGCAACCTCATGGCCGCCGTTGCGGCTTCGTAATTCGCCCTTGAGTAGCTCCATAGCGGCCCTTCGGCCTTGAAATACTCCGCGCTGAACGGCTGCAAGGGGTGGCGGGTGATGAACTTTCCGGCGTTCTGCCCGGCGAGGTATTCGAGCAGTTCCGAAACGGGTACCGCGGGCGGCTTGTCCGTCTCTCCGTGCGGGGATACGCCACTGTAACTAAGGTAGAGTTTGTCGCGTGCGCAGAGCAAGGTTTCAAGAAATAGGTAGCGGTCGCCGGAGCGCACGCTTCTATCCCCCGCCCTTGGCTCTCGGGCCATGAGGTCGAAGGAGCGCGGCTTGTCCTGACGCGGAAAGGCTTCGTCGTCCATGCCGAGAAGGCAAATCAGGCGCGCCGGTACACTGCGCATGGGTTTAAGCTCTGCAAATGTGATGCCGCCGGAAAGAAAGCCGTGCGGGGCGATCCTGTCCCCAAGCATTCTTTCAAGGGTGGAGCGAACGCAGTGTGCGCCGAGCGCGTCCGCCCCCGCGTATTGAGCCATTTCGTCGAGCTTTTCGATGACCTCGGCGATTGATTTTCTTTCCTGCGTGTATTCGTCGCCTTCGGGCAACACGCGGGCTACGATTGCGCGCAGAACGGCGGGCCATTCCGCAAGCGGACGCTCTCTTTCCAAATCCCGCACGCTGCGGCGCACCGCGTCAAAGGCCGCGCTCGCCCTTGCAATAAGACTGACCCGCTCGCCTTCGCTCTCCTCGTAAGGGGCAACGTTGCAAAACACGCGCTCTCCGCATCCGTCCATCATTACGCCAAGGACAAGGCTGTCCATTCCGGCAAGCCATGTGTTCGCCGCCTCGTTTCCAAAGCCAAGCGCGGCGCGGTCCTGAGCATCCAGCCCCCAGCGAAAGCCGCTTTTTACGAGCATTTCGCGCAATAGGGCCATGTCGTCCGGCTCCAGCTCGAAGCGGGCGGCTAAAGCGGGCTGTTCCAACAGCGACATTATTTCCGTCGCGCCACGGCGGGAATCCGCCAGCTCCATCAGCTTCAGCAGAGCCTCGGCAAGAGCGTGGTCCCGCGCGGTACTGTCCGCGACGTGAAAGCGCAGCTCCGGCTCTCCCGGACCAGACTTGCCGAACACGGCCTTTATCGCTGCGGCAAAGCTGCCAATGTCCGGCACTAGAACGAGGATGTCCCGCACGTCCATGTCCGGCGTCTTGTCGAGGACCGAAACAATGTAGTCTTTCAACGCCTCAAGCTCGCGCATTCTGCCGGCGCAGTTTGCAACGACCAGACTCTCGTCCGGCACGTCCTCGCGCGGCTCGTGCCTTGGGTTCAAGAGCAAAAGGTCCGCTTGAAGACGCCCTAGTACGCTCTTTTCGTCCGGCTCGCCAAACTCTTCGCGCCCGTTTGCGCAATCCGCGTCCACTAGCAGGTTCACAAAGTCCCTGCCCTGCCCGCCCAGCGAGGAGAGAAGTGGCTGGCCGAAGTCTTCTTCAAGCCCGACGGCTCTCGCCTTTGCCGCCTCTTTGCGGCCTGGCAAGTCGCCCCAGTATTCCGCGCTCGGCAGCATGGCGAATAGCTCCACGCTGGCGCGCTTGCCCAGTATGCGGAAGAATTCCACGTAAGCTGGCGGCAGTGTGGAAAGGGCAAATAGAAACACGCGCTCTTGTGCTGCTGGCGATGCATCACGCGCCACGTCGAAGCGTTGCAACAGTTCCGCAAGCTGGGGCATCGGCTCTTTCTCCACCAGCCTGCGCCAGAGCATGGCCTGCCAGTCTCCCGCACCCTTTTCCCACGAAGCGACAAGGTCCGGCCTGTAAACAAGATACTGGTCGAACAGGCTGGCGATTTCCCGCGCGAGCTGGAGCCGCTTGAACGTGTCGCCTCCTGCGATGTATTTTCCAAGGGCCTCGTCGCGGGATTCTTCCGCAATATCCGGCAATACCGAAAAGATTCGCCACAATAGACGTTCCTGCTCCGGCGCGGCGGTCTTTTGCCCGCCAAGGGCGGCGCAGAGGCTTTCGTCGATGTAGTTGCGCGGCGATACGTAGCGCACGTTCATGCAACAGCCAAGAGAGTCCGCAAGGCGCAGGCTTAGCCAGCGGGCTATGCCCGGAGTCTGAACGACGATGCGCAGCGGCTCGAAGGGGTCCGCAGCGCCCCCCTCGCGGAGCATGTCCGCCAGCATTCCGGCAAGAGCCTCAAGCCGGTTGGAGCTGTGCATGAATATGGGCATATGCGGGGTGCAGAATGAGATTGCGGGGCGGCGGGCTGACCTCGAAGCAAAACGCGGGCAAGAACTTGCCTTCGTTATGGGCCGAATGCTTACGTTTTGCAACATTGGCGGACCGAAGAAAAGCGGCCCGGGAAAATGCGCTATTAACGGCCTTGAAATCCGCGTCGAATGCCTTCATTATCCACTATTTCAATTTATCCGAACCACACAGGAGACTCACCTTGAGAGACGACTACATACAGGCAGCACAGAAAGTCATAAAGGATCCCAACATTCTCATCAATGTGGTGTCCCGCCGCGTGAAGCAGCTCAAAATGGGCCAGAAGCCCCTCGTGGAGTCGCTCGAACGCCTCAGCCCCGAAGACATCGCCCTGCGCGAAATCATGGAAGGCAAGATTACCTACGAGCTGGGTGAATCCGAGCTTCCGGGCCGTTAGCATGCCCCTTGCCTGCCCCCGCCTTGCACCGGGCACCCGTGGGAACTGATTATCCCGAGGACGTCATATCCTGACGCCGAGTTTTTTCGTACGCCGTGAACAAAAACTACGCCAGTGAACGCTTCAAGGAGGTCCGCAATGCCAAGGCGCATCGCGACTTCTTCATCGAGGACAAATTCGAGGCGGGCATCATGCTCACGGGCACCGAGATCAAGTCGATCCGTCAGGGGCAGGCGCAGATTGCGGAATCGTTCGTGCGTGTCGATGGCGACATTCCCGTTCTGTACCACGCCCACATCGCGGAGTACAGCTTTGGAAGCTACGCGAACCACAACCCCTACCGTCCGCGAAGGCTCCTTTTGCACAAGAAGGAGATTCGCAAGATTAAGCAAGAGTTGCAAAGCGGTGGCCGAACGCTGATTCCGCTGCGCATGTATTTCAAGAAGGCGCTCGTAAAGGTGGAAATAGCCATCGCCGTCGGCAAAAAGATGCACGACAAGCGCAACGACATGAAGGATGCCATAAACAAGCGGGAGCTTGACAGGGCAATCAAAAGGTAGGCGGCGAAGGAACGGCGCGCGTTTTTCATCCTTTTCTTTACACGTGCATTCTGCGTAATCTGCGGTGCACCGGGGCGCGTCTGACCATTTGCGGACCGAGGATATGGGATGAATTTTCGAGATAATAATCGGAACATGAAGCGAGGCGAATCTGGATTCATCAAGCTGAATGGACTGGTTTTTAGCCGGAAAGGCACTCATTATGCGACGGGAGTCAAATGGACAGACGCTCCCTAGCCGTCACCGTTTCCCTTATTGAGCCATGTTTGAGAACCTAACAGACCGCCTTGGAACAGCTCTGCGCAACTTGCGCGGCGTTGGCAAACTTTCGGAAGAGAACATGGCCGATGCACTGCGCGAGGTGCGCACGGCGCTGCTCTCCGCGGATGTGCACTTCAAGGTTGCGCGCGACTTCATCGAGCGCGTCAAGGCCGCAGCCGACGGGCAGGAAGTGCTAAAGAGCGTCACCCCGGGCCAGCAGATTGTAAAAATCATCCACGACGAACTCGTCGCGCTGCTTGGCGAAGGCTCGAAAGACCTGCTGGAAAAGAAGCCGCTGCGCGTGATGCTAATCGGCCTTCAGGGTTCGGGCAAGACGACCACGGCTGGCAAGATGGGCCTTCTGTTGAAGAAGAAGGGCTACAAGCCGATGCTCGTCGCCTGCGACCCCTACCGCCCTGCCGCCGTGGACCAGCTTGAAACGCTGGCAAAGAGCAACGCCCTCTCCTTCTACTGCGAGCGTGACAGCAAGGACGTTCCGCGCACGGGCCGCCACGCAATGGATGTGGCAAAGCGCGAGGGCAACGACCTAGTTATTTTCGACACTGCGGGCCGCCTGCAAATAGACGAGAACCTGATTGACGAAATCAAGCGCCTAAAGCGCGAGGTGGAGCCGCACGAAATCCTGCTTGTGGCAGACGCGGCCCTCGGTCAGGAGGCCGTGAACGTCGCCAGGACTTTCCACGAGGCGGTGCAGATAACCGGCCTTGTGCTGACCAAGATGGACGGCGACGCCCGCGGCGGTGCGGCCCTTAGCATGAAGAGCATGACAGGCGTGCCAATCAAGTTCGTCGGCACGGGCGAAAAGGTGGAGGATTTTGACAACTTCTACCCGGAGCGCATGGCTTCGCGCATCCTTGGCATGGGCGACGTGGTTTCGCTTGTGGAGAGGGCGCAGGAGACGATTGACCAGAAGGAAGCCGAGCGCATGGCCGAGAAAATGGCCAACGCGGACTTCACTTTCGAGGACTTCCTGTCCCAGATGCAGCAGGTTAAAAAGCTCGGTCCGCTTCAAGGCATCGTGGGTATGCTGCCGGGTATGAGCGGCGTCAAAATAGGCGACAAGGAGGAGAACAAGATGAAGCAGACCGAGGCGCTCATCCTGTCCATGACGGTCGAGGAGCGGCGCAACCCGCAGATTCTCAACTCCAGCCGCCGCCTGCGCATTTCGCGCGGCTCCGGTATGCAGATTAAAGACCTAAACGCCCTCATCAAACAGTTCCAGCAGATGCGCAAGATGATGCAAATGATGAAGGGAACCAAGGGCCTGCGCCGCATGAAGCAGATGGCGGGCATGATGAAGGAAAAGGGCATGAACCTGCCCGGCATGTAGGAATCTGCGCGAAAATGCCGTCTTCGTGACGCGAAAAAACGCCGTCCGGCATCGAGCCGAGACGGCGTTTTTGCGTCAAGCGACAATAGCACTGGCAACGAAGCCCATGTGCGGGACTACTTGCCGCGCTTGAGGCTGTATTCCCCGGGCCCCATGAAGAACAGGGCCACGAATACCCAGAGCATCATCCAGGGGTGCGCGTAGCCACCAAAAGCTGCGAGGCTGAACTCGGGCTTAAGGAAGAGAATAGCGGTCAGCATCACAAAGGACAGGAAAAATGCCGCTGCGCGAAAGCACACACCGCCGAGCATGATGAACACGCCGCCCACGGTCTCCGTGAGGGCCGCCAGAATGCCCCAGAAGAGAGGGTTGAAGTCTATGCCGTACATTGCCACGGCCTTGCCGACGCCGCTCAAGGTCTCAGCACCGCCGATGAACTTCGGTATGCCGTGCAAGAGCATCGTAAGACCCGCCGCAACGCGGAGAATGAGCAGGCCCGTCTGGGGCTTTGAGCAAAATGCGGAGATGGAGGATAGATTCATATTCTTTGTATGATGGAGAATGGGCCGTTCGCATTCCATGACGAACGCTGCGCAACTCATATTATACTACACAGTGACAGCGTAAAATCAAACTGTATCCATTTCCCCCTCAGCTTCACAAACAAAACGGAACGGCCGCAAATGCAACCGTTCCGTTTTTGACAAAATAAAATAGAGAGACGATTAGTCTTCGGCCACTTCGCGCAGATCTTCGTCATCCTGCACATACACGACGTTGTCGTCATCGGCATAGGATTCCTCGCTACTGGGGCCGTAGAACTGGATCTCGTAGTAAGCTATGTCAAAGCCCACCTGTTCGCTCACCTGACGCAACACTGCGGCCTCGTCCCACTTAGGGGTGACTACGAGAACTTCTCCGCTGTCCGTATTGACGGCATACATGCGGCTGTCCTTGCGATCGTTGAGCACAAAGTGCGCGGCACGCCTCGGAAGGCCGACGCGGCGGATTATGCCCCTCACCTCAAGACGGGAAAGAAGCCTGTAAACAGTTGCCGGATCACAGCGTCCCTTCAGGTCTTCTTTCTTAAGAAGCTGCTGAACACTCACAGGAGTGCATTCGTTAACAAAACACCTCAGAATTGCTCTGAGACACTCCGTCCTTCTCAGGCCCGCCTTGCGGCATTGCCCGATCAAATCGTTGACTCTTTCCTCCGAAGCTTTCACCACCCATACCCGTTAACTAATTTTGAGTAGGAATCAATTGAAATATAACCAAAGTGAGCTTTTTGACGAAAATATGTGCCTTTTCGTCAGGAAACTTAAACTTTGATTGTAATTCAGTTGCTTTCTCGACTCTTATAATCGGACTCCTGATTCTCGCATATCGGGCCAACGTCGAAGTAATTGCTGTCTGGATGTGCGAAATACAGACCGCAAACAGAGGACGGCGGATTCATTGCCAGATTCTCGGTAAGCGTAATGCCGATTCTCTTTTCGACATCGAGAAGTTTCCAAAGTGTCAGTTTTTGTTCGTGGTCGGGTATTGAGGGATAACCGATGGCAGGACGGATGCCGCGGTATTTTTCCGCTATCATGTCCTCCACGCTCAGGTTCTCATTCTTCCCGTAACCGCACTGCACACGCACCTCTTTGTGTATGTATTCGGCAAGTGCCTCCGCCATGCGGTCGCCAAGAGCCTGCACTATTATGGCCGAATAGTCGTCGCCCTTGTCTCGGAAAGTCTTTGCAAATGCCTCCACCTCGTAGCCGGAAGTCACCGCAAAGCCGCCCAAATAGTCCGCCCGCTTACCCTTGGGCGCTACGTAGTCAGACAGGCAGTAATACGGCCCCTCGGGGTTCTGAATCTTGCGCTTCTGCTGGCGCTTGAAGTGCAGCCATTCGAGCCGTTCGGCGCGGTCCTCGCCCGTGTACAGCTCAACGGACTCGCCAACCGCGTTCGCGGGCCAGTAGCCCACTGCGGCCTTGAGGCCGAAGCGGCGCTCCGCAATGACGCGATCGAGCAACTTTCGCGCCTCCTCGTAAAGTTCGCGCGCCTGTTCGCCCCAGTCCTTGTGGTCGAGTATGGCGGGGAACTTGCCCTTCAGCCCCCAGGTCCAGAAGAACGGGCTCCAGTCGATGTATTCAGCGACCACTGCGGGGTCCAGATCTGTAAAATACTGTACGCCGAGCGTCTCTGGAACGGCGATGTCCACGCTTGCCCAGTCCGTCTTAAATGCGCGGCTGCGGGCGTCTTCATAAGTCAACAAATCGCCCTTGCCTCGCGCCATATAGCTCGCACGCGCTGCGGCCTGCTCCTCGCGAACCTTGGCCATGTAGTTCTCGCGGTCGCTCAAAAGGCTGTTGCACACGCCCACGGCCAGCGAGGCGTCCTTCACATACACGACCGGCCCCTCATACTGCGGAGCAATCTTGAGCGCGGTATGCAGGCGAGAGGTTGTGGCACCGCCCACGATGAGGGGGATGTTGAGGCCGCGCCTCTGCATCTCGGCAGCGTTGTTCACCATCTCGTCGAGCGATGGCGTTATAAGGCCGCTCATGCCGATAACATCGGCCTTTTCGCGAATGGCCGTTTCGAGGATCTTCTCAACGGGCACCATCACGCCAAGGTCTATGACCTCGTAATTGTTGCAGGATAGGACCACGCCGACGATGTTCTTGCCAATGTCGTGAACGTCGCCCTTCACTGTCGCTATGACAAACTTGCCCGCGCTGGAGCGGGAGCCGTCGCCACCGGCGGCCAGCTTTTCCGCGTCCATGAAAGGCTCCAGCCATGCAACGGCCTTCTTCATCACGCGCGCGCTCTTGACGACCTGCGGCAGGAACATCTTGCCCGCGCCGAACAGTTCGCCCACGACCTTCATGCCGTCCATGAGCGGCCCCTCGATTACATCGAGCGGACGGCCCAGCTTGACGCGCGCTTCTTCGATGTCGGCGTCTATAAAGTCCGTCACGCCCTTGACGAGCGCGTGCTCTATGCGCTTTTCAACTGGCAACTCGCGCCACGCGAGGCGGGCGGAATCGTCCGCAGCGGCAGCGCCGCCGGAAGCACCCTTTTCTCGTACCGCCTGCGCGAGAGTAATAAGGCGCTCGGTCGCGTCGGCGCGGCGGTCGAGGAGCACATCCTCCACGGCCTCGCGCAAGGCGGGTTCTATGTCCTCGTACACGGCCAGCATACCCGCGTTGACAATGCCCATGTCCAGCCCCGCGCCTATCGCGTGGTAGAGGAAGGCCGAGTGCATGGCCTCGCGCACCGGATTGTTGCCTCGGAAAGCAAAGGAGATGTTCGACACGCCACCGCTTGTGCGTACGCCCGGGCAGGCGCGCTTGATTTCGGGAATGGCCTCGATGAAGTCGATGGCGTAGCGGGCGTGTTCCTCTATGCCCGTGCCGACGGAGAGGATGTTGGCGTCGAAAATGATGTCCTCTGGCGGGATGCCTACCTTTTGCGTCAGAATGTCGTAGGCGCGCTTGCAGATGCGCAGCTTCTCGGCCTTGGTGACAGCCTGCCCCTGCTCGTCGAAGGCCATTACGACCACCGCAGCGCCGTAGCGGCGGACAAGCTTTGCCTGTTCTATGAACTGAGCCTCGCCGCCCTTGAGGCTTATGGAGTTGACGATTGACTTGCCCTGCACGCAGCGAAGCCCCGTCTCGATGACCTCCCAACGCGAGCTGTCGATCATTACGGGCACGCGGGCAATGTCCGGCTCTCCCGCAAGCAGGTTCAGAAAACGCTTCATGCAGGCCGGGCCGTCGAGAAGGCCGTCGTCAAAGTTTATGTCGATGACGTTTGCCCCGCCCTCCACCTGCTGGCGGGCCACGGAAAGGGCCTGCTCGTAATTCTCCTCCTTGATGAGCCTGCGGAACGCTATCGAGCCGGTGACGTTCGTTCTTTCGCCAATCATGACGAAGGGGGCCTTTTCGCCTTCGATCTTGAAAGGCTCAAGACCGGAGAGGCGCGTAGCGGGTTTGTCGGCAGGCGTCTTGCGCGGGGCCACTCCGCGAACGGCGCGTTCCATCGCGGCGATGTGTTCGGGCGTGGAACCACAGCAGCCGCCCAACAGGTTAAGCCAGCCGCTGCGGGCGTAACCGGCCATCACTTCGGCCATCATCTCGGGCGTTTCCTCGTACTGGCCAAGCTCGTTGGGCAGGCCCGCGTTCGGGTAGCAGTGTACGGGGCAGTCCGCCAGCGCGTTCAAGGTGCGCAGGTGCGGCTCCATGTCCTCCGCTCCGAGGGCACAGTTCAGGCCGATGCAGAAGGGCTTTGCGTGGCGAACGCTGTACCAGAATGCTTCCAAGGTCTGGCCGGACAGGGTGCGCGCAGAGGCGTCGCTAATCGTCACGGAAATGCCCACGGGGACGCGGAAACCGTATTCGTCAAACAGTTCCTCCGCCGCAAAGAGTGCCGCCTTGGCGTTCAGCGTGTCGAAAATCGTCTCTACAAAGAGAAAGTCCACACCGCCGTCAATAAGGCCGCGCATCTGCTGCGCGTAGGACTGGACAAGGTCTTCAAAGCTAACGTTGCGCAGCTCCGGCCGGTTTACGTCGGGACTCAGCGAGGCGGTGCGGTTCGTCGGTCCGCAGGCGCCGACGACAAAAGTCGGGCGGCCATGCGCGGCGGCGTATTCGTCGGCAACTTTGCAGGCTATGCGGGCGGCTTCAAGGTTCAGCTCGCGGCAAAGGTCCTGCATCCCGTAGTCGGCTTGCGAGATGGAGTTGGAATTAAAGGTGTTCGTGCCCGTGATGTCCGCCCCTGCCTCGAAGAACTGGCGGTGAATGGACGCGATAAGCTCCGGCTGCGTGATGTTGAGCAGGTCGTTGTTGCCCTTGAGCGGACGGGGAAAGTCCTTGAAACGCTCGCCGCGGAACTGCTCCTCGGTGGGCGCGGCCTTTTGAATCATCGTCCCGCGCGGGCCGTCGAGCATGACGATGCGCTCGCGCATGAGCTTTTCAAGCTGTGCAATGCGAGCTGCGCGTTCTTCGGGTGTGCGGGTGGACTTATGCTGGCTCATTTCACGCATCAAAACATTCAGATACATTGATGCAACAATATATTGCACCAAAAGCTGAGAGAATGTACGCGCATGAGTAAGAACCTTGCAAAAGTTTCTTTGTATTTGTTTGCCAATATCTTATTGGCAGTCGGCAGCCATTTGCGCGCTGTATGATGCTTCTCGCGAAAATGTTCAAAAAGCCTCTGGACCTTGGGCAATTGTGGTACACATTTGGCAACATGGACTTTCGCTACAAAGAGCTGGCTGATGTTTTGACCGGATTCTCAACCCGCCTTTCCAATGGCGACAAGGTGCTTATAGACGCCTTTGACGTTCCGGCGGAAATCGTAGTCGCCCTCATCCGTGCGGCCCGCGAAAGAGGCGCCCTGCCCTTTGCACGCACCACCAACGCCCGCGTCAACCGCGAGATGCTCATGCAGTATGACGCCGAAATGGCGGAGGCCAACGCCGCGCTGGAGCTTGAACGCATGAAGGGGATGCAGGCATACATCGCCCTGCGCGGCGCGGACAACATTTTCGAGTCCAGCGACGTGCCCGCCGAAAACATGCGCGACTACATGCGCGTAAACCGCCCCGTACAGAACTGGCGCGTTGGCAAGACACGCTGGGTTGTCCTCCGCTGGCCCACAAGCGCAATGGCGCAGCAGGCGCAGATGAGCACGGAAGCCTTCGAGGACTTTTACTTCGACGTCTGCACGATGGATTACGCCAGAATGCGCCCGGGCATGGCCGCTCTCAAGGAGCGCACGGACAAAGCAAACCGGGTGGAAATCCTCGGCCCGGGAACGGAGCTGCGCTTCTCCATCGAGGGCTTGAAAGGCATCCCCTGCGGAGGTAAACGCAACATCCCGGACGGCGAAGTGTACACCGCCCCTGTGAAGGACAGCGTGGAAGGCGTAATAACTTACAACGCGCCGACCGTGTATCAGGGCGAGGGTTTTGAAAAGGTGCGGCTGGAGTTCTCCAAGGGCCGCATCATCAAAGCCACCTGCTCGGGCAACGACGAGAAGTTGAACCGCATTCTGGACTCCGACGAAGGCGCGCGCTACGTGGGCGAATTCGCCATTGGCTTCAATCCATACATACTGAAGCCCATGCGCGACATCCTCTTCGACGAGAAAATCGCGGGCAGCTTCCACTTCACCCCCGGGCAGGCTTACGAAGGACCGGCGGACAACGGCAACCGCTCGCAAGTCCACTGGGATCTTGTCAACATCCAGCGCCCGGACTGGGGCGGGGGCGAAATCCGCTTCGACGGGGAGCTGATTCGCAAGGACGGCCTATTCGTTAACGACGCGGGGCTTGAGCTGCTTAACCCTGACTTTCTCCTGTCCAAAGCCCCTTACAAGGAAGTCCCCGACGACGGCTCTTCCGACTGGTAGGCAGCAAACAGAAACACATGCTTTTGACGCAACGCAAAAGGCCGCATGGATAGACCGACAACATCGGCCATTCCCTGCGCTCTGCCCATGTACGCAAGTATATGGGCAATGCAAATGTTAGAACAGTCCTCCGCTTGTTCAGCCCACTTCGCAAAGTCAGATTGAGCAGGTTGGACTGGCCGCTGACGATTGCGTAAAAACAACCCTGCCGCCGCCAGTTCCGGACACTTACCCCACTGCATTTTGATCATGGCTCAACGCAAGGACAAAAAACGTCGCGAAGAACCTGAACGAAGTCTTTTTCCGTCAACATATACCTACTCAACAGCCCCCGATGAGCACAACTTCCGCAAAACTCTCGTTTAGAGAGAAAGCCTGCTACAGCCTTGGCGACGCCTCGGCAAACTTCGTCTTCCAGACGATGATAATCTTCCAGATGGGATTCTACACGGACGTGTTCGGAATCACCCCCTGGCTTGCAGGCATACTGCTTGTCGGCGTGCGCCTTCTGGACGCCTGTTTTGACCCCATCGTCGGCACCCTCGCTGACCGCACCAAGACGCGTTGGGGCAAGTTTCGCCCATGGGTTCTCTTTTCCGCCCCCTTCTTCGGCGTCATATTCTGGCTTACCTTCACAACGCCGGATCTCAACCCCACGGGCAAAGCTGTGTATGCCGTGGTGCTCTACATCATGCTGATGATGATCTACTCGATCAACAACGTGCCCTACTCGGCACTGACGGGCGTGATGACAAGTGACGGAGAGGAACGCACAAAGCTGTCCTCCTACCGCTTCGTGGCGGCCACGGTGGCCACCCTTCTGGTGCAGAGCCTCACCCTTCCCCTCGTGGCGAAGTTCGGCGGGGTATCCGCCTGGCGCAAAGAGAACGCCGAAGAACTGGCAACCTGGCTCGCGGCCAACCCGGACAAGAGCGAAAAGCTCCACCCGGCCATTATCGCCATGAATCAGCACGGCTGGTCCGTCACCTTCGGAATCTTCGCAGCCATCGCGGTGGTCTTCTTTGTCATCACCTTCCTCAACGTGAAGGAGCGCGTCAAACCCGACCCCGGGCAAAAAGAGTCCACACGCAAGAACCTCACGGCTATCAACAACAAGCCGTGGTACGCTATGTTCATCCTGACGCTCTTTGTGTTCATCACACTGGCGCTACGCGGCGGAGGCCTCTACTACTACTTCAGCTACTACATGGATACGACCGCGATGTACGACTTCCTGATCGGCTTCGGTCTTCAAATGCCCACCGGTGACATGAACCTGTGGCAAAAGTTTTTGAACGCACTGGGTCTTTTCGTGGAATCGGACAAGACGAACGTCACGGCAGTTTGTCTCGGCTTCAACAATTTTGTAGGCAATATAGTCACGACAATCGGCGTGATCTGCTCGCCCTTCCTGGTGGGCAAATTTGGCAAAAAACCCGTGTTTCTTGTCGGCCTGACGGCCACAGCCTTCGCGCAAGCTGCCGTATTCCTTGTCTCGCCCACACAGCCGATGCTGATGATGTGGATGGGCATCCTCTGGGGCGTGTGCTACGGCCCGACAATCCCCGTTCTCTGGGCAATGATTGCGGACGTTGCCGACTATTCCGAATGGAAGAACAACTACCGCGCCACAGCCTTTGTATTCGCCGGTGTTGTGTTTGCACTCAAGGCCGGACTCGGCTTCGGCGGAGCAATCGGCGGCTGGATACTGGAAGCCTACGGCTACGTTGCCAACGCGGCCCAGAGCGCAAGCTCACTGCTCGGCATTCAGCTCTCTGCCAGCATTTATCCGGCCATCTGCTTTGCGATCGCCGCCTCATGCCTGATCTTCTACCCGATAACTACACAAAAGCTGAAAGAAATACAGGCAGAGTTGGAAGAGCGTCGCAAGGGCTTCGGCAATCAGTAGCTGCCGCCCTTTGACTTGCGAACCAAGCCAAGGCGCCCTTTCAAAATGAAGAAACTCGTTCAAGCCGCGTTTGCCGGAGCAGCCCTTGCGGCGCTGTCTTCATGCGTTGACTCAGACAATTGCCCGCCAACGCATTACAGAAACCTGTTCCGCGAATACATTGGAGTGACGGACTCCACTGTTGAAACGAAGATAGATTCCGCGTGGCAACAGTTGTTCTACGGAGACGATGATACCCAAAGGGTGTATTACCCGGCGGGAGAAGACATGGCCTACATTCTGGCCGTGGACTCCGACGACGTGCGCAGCGAAGGCATGAGCTACGGCATGATGATAGCCGTACAGCTGGACAAAAAAGAGGAGTTCGACCGGCTGTGGAAGTGGACCAAGGCCAACATGTACCACGCCGAAGGCGAACGTGCGGGCTACTTCGCGTGGCAGTGCCGCAGGGACGGTTCCATAATCGACCCGGGCAGCGCATCGGACGGCGAGGAATGGTTCGTAACCGCGCTGTATTTCGCCGCGGGCCGCTGGGGCAACGGCGAAGGCATATTCAACTATCAGGCGGAAGCTGACGCCATTCTGCGCGCAATGCTTGGCAAGGATGAGGCGGGCGACAACCCCTCCGGCACGGTCAACATGTTCGACCCCGAGGCCAAACAAGTCCGTTTCGTCCCGCTAAAGCACTGGGCAGGCGTTAGCGACCCGTCCTATCACCTTCCAGCATTCTACGAACTGTGGGCGGAATGGGCGGACACGAACAACGAATTCTGGAGCGAAGCGGCCAAAGCGAGCCGCGAACACTTCCGCAAAGCCGCGCATCCAACCACTGGCCTAATGCCCGACTACGCTCTTTTTGAGGGCAGCCCATATCAATCTTACGGGCACGAGCACTTCGTTTTCGACGCTCACCGCACCCTTGCCAACGTGGCGCTTGACTGGGCATGGTTCGGCAAGGACGAGTGGCAGAAAGAACAGAGCAAGCGCGTGCTCGGTTTCCTGTCCGCATACAGGCCGACAATTCCCTACTCCTTCACTCTGGACGGAAAGCCGCTTACAGACGGCACATCCACCAGCATAACCGCGATGGCCGCCGTGGCCGCTCTAGCAACAGAACGGAACACTGGCGAGCCTTACGTGCGCGACCTCTGGGAAGCTCCGATCCCGGACGGCAAATACCGCTACTACAACGGACTTCTTTACATACTCGGCCTGCTTCAGACGGGCGGACAGTTCCGCGTTTATGCACCGCAGGGCATGATCAATCCTCTGCACGAGTAAGCGCGTTTTGACAAAAAGCAGCCTTATCGCGTCCACAACAGAGCGCAACAGTAAGGAAGAAGAGCTATAACGTATGCAAGGCTCTACTCCTATGGCACTTGAACCAGTCTAAAGTTTGAACCACGCCACGGCCTCCGAAGCCTCTTTTGTGTTCGACCCGAAGCACAATCAGCCGCTTCATATCATCAAGCCGCAACACAGGCCCCGTGCAAGAAAACGGCACCATTCAACAAAGAATCTCCAAACATCAGTAATAAGGAACCCAATATGTCAGAACAGTATTTCAACGTCCCTGCGATCGCGTTTGAAGGCGCTTCCTCGCGCAATGCGTTTGCGTTCAAGCATTACAACCCCGAAGAGGTGGTT
>JAFGLA010000022.1 GCA_016928295.1 Opitutales bacterium | reverse complement strand
GCAGGAGGAGGCCATTCTCGAACTGCTCGCCGGGCACAATGTCATACTCAAGACGCCGACAGGATCGGGTAAGAGCCTTGTCGCGGCTGCAATGCATTACAAGAGCTTGTGCGAGGGGCGGCGCTCTTACTACACCTGCCCCATCAAGGCGCTCGTTAACGAGAAGTTCCTCGCGCTGTGTCGGGACTTCGGGCCGGAGAACGTCGGCATGTCCACGGGCGACGCCACTGTGAACCCGGGCGCGCCAATCATGTGCTGCACTGCGGAGATCCTCGCGAACATCGCGCTGCGTGATGGGGAGTTCGCAGATGTGGACGACGTAATCATGGACGAGTTCCACTATTACAGCGACAGGGAGCGCGGCGTCGCCTGGCAGGTGCCGCTGCTTACGATGCCGCACGCCCGCTTCTTGCTAATTTCCGCGACATTGGGGGATACGGAGTTTTTTGAAAAGGAGCTTACCCGCCTGACTGGTGCGCCGACGGTGGCTGTTTGGGCGGCAGAGCGCCCTGTGCCCCTGGAGTTCTCTTTCAGCGAGGAGGCGCTTGACGAGATTGTCCTCAGCCTGAAGGAGCAAGGCAAGCTGCCCGCCTATCTTGTCCACTTCACGCAGCGTAGCGCGACCGAGACGGCCCAGAACCTGTTGAGTCTTAATTTCTGCACCGGCGCGGAAAAGGAGAAGCTGTCGGAAGCGTTGGCGAAGGTGAATTTCAATAGTCCATTCGGCAAGGACATCAAAAAATACCTGCGCGCCGGCATAGGCGTTCACCACGCTGGTATGTTGCCCAAGTATCGCATTCTGGTCGAGAAGCTGGCCCAAGAGAACAAGCTCAAGCTCATCTGCGGAACGGACACCCTTGGCGTGGGCGTCAACGTGCCGATTAGGACGGTCATTTTCACGAGTCTTGCAAAGTTCGACGGCGCCAAGATGCGCGTGCTGCCAGTGCGCGATTTCCATCAGATCGCGGGAAGGGCGGGGCGCAAGGGTTTCGACGACTCCGGCTACGTGATCGCGCAGGCGCCCGAGCACGTAATCGAGAATCGCAAGCTGGAGCGCAAGGCGGCGGAGAACCCCAAGAAGGCGGGCAAGCTGCGTCGCGTCCAGCCGGAGAAGGGCGCTATCGTGTGGGATGAGAAGACTTTTCAAAAGCTGATGGATTCCCCGCCGGAGCCGCTTGTCAGTTCGTTCAGCGTAAGCCACGGGATGTTGCTCAACGTCCTCAGCCGTCCGGAGAACGGTTGCAGTGCCATGAAGCAGCTCATTCGCGACTGTCACGATACGGACGTTACAAAGCGTGCGCATCGCAAGCGTGCCGCGCAGCTTTTCCGTTCGCTCGTGGAGCGCGGGATTGTGAAGATTCTGTCGCGGGAAGAACGGGACAAAAGCCCGGTCGAGGTCAGCATGGCCTTGCAGGATGATTTTTCGCTCAATCAGCAGCTTTCGCTCTTTCTTGTGGATACTGTGGCGCGGCTCGACAGGGAGAATCCCGACTACGCGCACATGGTCCTCGCGCTGGTGGAGGCGGTTCTGGAGAACCCGCAGGTCATCCTTTACGCGCAGATTAACAAGCTCAAAGAACGCATGGTGGCCGAGATGAAGGCCGAGGGCGTGGAGTATGAGGCGCGAATGGAGAAGCTTCAGGATGTGGAGCATCCCAAGCCCTACCGCGACTGGATTTACAACGTGTTCAACGAGTTCGCCGCCCAGCACCCATGGGTGGGGCAGGAGAATATCCAGCCAAAGAGCATAGGCTTGGAGATGTTCGAGCGGTATCTGAGCTTTCAGGATTACATCCGCATGTATGGGCTTGAGCGCGCTGAAGGGCTGCTTCTTCGCCACCTCTCCGGCGTTTACAAGACGCTGTCCCAGACGGTGCCGGACACTTTCTGGAACGACGAGATAGAGGAGATGCTGCTGTATTTCGGCCAGCTTGTGCGCGGGACGGACTCCAGCCTGCTCGACGAGTGGGAGCTGATTCGCAATCCCGAATATGTTGCTGCCGAAGCCTCTGCGGACGCTTTGCCTGCGAGGGCGCACGATATTACTAGAGACAGGAAGGAGCTGGCCAGAGTCGTACGCGCCGCTATTTTCAGGGTGTTGCGGCCTTTGTCGCAGGGGTATTATCAGGATGCGGCGGAGGAGCTTGCACAAATGGCGGGGCGCCCGTCAGAAGACGCCGCGCCGCCGCCTCTTGCCGCGAGCGATTTGTCCCTTGTGAATGAGGGCCGTGGGCCGTTCGACTGGCATTGGCTGGCTCTTGAGAAGGCTATCGAGCCTTACTGGGACGAGCACGAGGCAATCCGTCTAGACCCTGCTGCAAGGGCGGCGGGCAACACCTTGTTCATCGAGGAGCCGCAGGAGAAGGGCTTGCGCGTGGAGCAGATTCTTGTGGACCCTGACGAGCAGAACGACTGGGTGCTGGTGTTTCATCTGGACCTTGAAGAGAGCCGCAAGGCTCTTCAGCCGGTGATGTATTTGCGCTCTATCGGGTCGGTTGCCCAGGGGTAGTACAGCTTTGATGGGCTATGCTTTGCCAGTCTCTTTTTTCTTCCCCATGGTGAGCGCGAGAGCACCGGCGCTGGCCAGCAGTATGCCGGAGAGCTTTATCAGCGTGAAGGTTTCGTCCAGCAGTATGGCCGAGGCGACGAATGTCAGCCCCATACCAACGTAGTTGTACGGGCCTATGTTGGAGCCGCCTATGAGCTGGATTGCTCTGTTTATCATAAACGAGGGCAGCACTGTGCAGAATAAGCCCATCGCCAGGCCGAGCATCCCGACGACAGGGTCGTGCGTCGGGGGCGTGAAGCCGCGGCTTATTGCATAGTGAATGAATACGCCTACACATGCTCCCGTCATGGCCAGTGCTGTGAAAAAGCGGCTTTCCATGCGCAGCATCATCCGTTCAGCGCCTATCACGTATATGGAGAAGCATAGCGTCGCTGCGAGTATTAGCGTAACTCCGAGAAGTGTGTTCGATGAAGCCGCGTTTGCCGCTTCGGGTCCGCTTTCCGACAGCACCATGAGGGCGATGCCGCAGTAGCCTATGGCTATTGCGCCAAGGAGCCGGTAGTCTAGCTTCTGCCCCATGAACAGGACTCCGATGAGGACGACGAATGATGGGCTTAGTTGCAGTATCATCCGTTCCAGCGCCGTGCTTATGTACTGGATGCCGCAAAAGTCCAACATGCTGGACAGGTAGTAGCTGACAAGGCCGAGCAGTACCGCGAAGGCGATGTCCGTCGCCTTGGCGCGAGCGCCGTGCCTTAAGCGCATGAGCAGTATGGCTATGAAAAACGGGGATGCGAAAACCATGCGCAGAAGCACCATCCCGAGTGGGTCTATGCCGCGTTCGTAGGCGAGCTTGGCCACGATCACCTTGCCGGTGAACAGGGCGCTGCTGCCTGTGGCGAGCAGGGCGCCCGCCAGTATGGTGCTTTTGGATTTCATGTATATGTTCTTTCGAGAATACAAAAAAGCCCGAAACCTGTTTCAGGTCGCGGGCTTGGTATAAAGGTAAACTATGGTGCAGTAGCTTACATTGCCAGTCCGCGTGCAGGAACATGCCAAGCGATCCGCTTGCTGGAGCGGATGCTGGCGTTCGTAATAATGCGGCTGTCGGTAAACATGTGCGTTGTCTGGAGCAATAGCAGTCATGCGGAATGAGACGCAAGGAATTAATTGCAAGAAGGAGCAAGGTATATCACGCTTGCGTTCATCCTTCGCTTATCTTTCACGTTATTTATTCTGAAAGCGTTAATTTTCGCTGGCATGTTGTGGATTAACGCATCTTCGTATCTGCCGTATTTCTTTACTGGACGTTGTTTTAGGGTGGCGTGCCTGCGGGGGATTCGTTATGCGTCTCATATCCCGTTTCACTCCCATCCATCCCAATTTTTAGCCCCGTAAAGAAGCTATGTTTCTTACGCCAGATGGCAGACAGGTTGCCAGGGTCAGCAGGCCCGTTGATCATGTCCTGATTATTGATGACGAATTGGCGCTCTTGGAAATGCTGCAAACCGTGGTGTCCACTTTCGGATACGAGGTTACGGCGGCTTCCAGTGTCGATGAGGCTGAGGGACTTCTGACGCGACAGGGCACGCATACATACCAATGCGTTCTGACCGACTACAAGATGCCCGGGCGCAACGGTTTGGAACTGCTTCGCTGGCTGAGGCACTTCGATGGGGATTTGTCCATTATCGTGAACACTGGTTACGCCAGTCACGAGGATGTTTCGGCCATGATTCGCGAGGGCGCCGTCGATGTTCTTCGCAAGCCCGTGCAGATGGATTTGCTGGGGCAGGCGATTGCGCACGGAGTCAGGCAGACCCGCCTTTCGCGCCGCCGGGCAAGAGCGGAGCAGGCCGTGAAACAGGTGGGCGTTGTGCAGGGCTATATGCTGCGCATTACGGGCATACGGGACTTGCCCTGGGTGGGCTTCTACTCCCGCCCCATGCATCAGGCGGGTGGGGACTTTGTCGCCTATCACAAGCGCGAGGGTGGGGGGCATTTGCTCATTTTGGCCGATGTTGCCGGGCACAATCTCGACGCGGCTTACATTTCAGCTTTTTTTCACGGTGCGGTGCATGGCATGGCCAGCGGCTCGATGAGCGCTCTGGATATGATGGGGGAGGTTAATACCTTTCTTCTGGAGAAGTGGAACGACAGAGACCTTGGCGATACCTTGGATCAGGCCCCGGAGGCCTCGGTTTGCGCGATGTTTCTGGAGATGGATGCCGAGCGCAAGCATCTGAGCTTCCACAATAACGGGCTTCCGCCGCCTGTTGTTACCTGCGTTGCGGGCCGTTCGCGTGTTTTGGGAACGGGCAACAGCCCGCTTGGGTTGTATGAAGACCCCGAGACTTACGTCGAGCAGGTTGATGACATGTCTGGGTGTGCCATCCTTTGCTTTAGTGACGGGCTGGAAGATTTTGCGCATGCACGTCGTGTGACTCCGCTCGCTCTTGCCTGCCGTCTGCATCTGGCCGCCGAGTCCGCGCGTGAGGAACTGCTCGCCGACGCTGACGACGACATCATGCTTATGCGCGTGTGCATGGACGGCTGCGGCGATGAGGATTCATTCCTGCCCGTGTTCATGGAGGCTTACGCCGGAGACCGTTGCAAGGACATCGACGCGATAGAAGACTCTTGGGCGCGCAGCATTTCCTTTGCCGTGCCCGAACTGCCCGATGACAAGCTGTACGCGCTGCTCATCACGGCACGCGAGGCCATGCTGAATGCGTTGAAACATGGTTGCGAAGGAAGTCCAAATATGAAGGCAACACTTCATGTGGCTTTTTGTCCGGCGTTGAAAACTGTTCGGGTGATTGTCGAGGATCCCGGGCAAGGATATTTTGATGATTTTTTGACAAACCCGGAGCCGGATATGGAAAAAGAACGGCATAGCGGACTCGTTTTGATCAGGAATTTCCCTGATAAAATCTGGACTGAGCGCAACAATGCTACTGTATTCGCAGAATTTACGTGGATTTGACTTGCGATAAACTCGATTTCGTAAGACACCTTGTGCAAGGCTATCCTACAAAGTTAACGTTAACACTCAGGCGGGCTTGTGGCCCGGCCTCCCCCATAACGACTAAATGAATGCGTCCATCCCTCAGGTAACCGTTGCTGGGTCAGGTGAGGAAATCACCTTGGTTGTCGGCTGTAATATCCTCAGTACGAATGTTCAGACTGTGAGACAACAGGTCTTGGACATCCTAAACGATGCGGAGGTCAGTAATCCTGACTGGAAACAGCTACACCTTGATATTACTGCCGCCCAGATGATCGATTCCACTGGTTTGAACTTCCTTGTAGCAGTAGCAAGGCATGTGAAAAAGCGCAGCATAGAGCTGAAAATCAGCGTAAGCAGCGCCAACATCGCGAAGAGCTTCAGCTTTATCAGGCTGGATAGACAAGCTCAGGTGGTTCTTGTTTGATTAGTGTGCCAAAGGGCACGCGATCTCCCTCCCATATATTACACTCCCTTTAATCCAATCAGATGGCTACGCTATTGGAATCAAGCATTCAAACTCTGCAATACGCGGACTTGCAAACCTGCATTGAGGGCGATCAGGCAGAATCTTACGAGCAGAGTATTTCTTTCGTCGTCAGTATCGGCCAGAATCCCGGGCAGGTTATACAGCACATGAGGTCGGAGCACGGTATTTTGCCGTATCCCACATCCAACAGGGACATAAACGGCGATGTGCTTGTCACCTTCTGGAAGCTGCTTGAGCTTCAGTCCAAGGACTATCAGCGCTTGTCGATGGACGACCTTGTGAGTTCCCCCGTGAATGAATGGCCCGCCGTTCCGGTAGGGCAGGTGGGGCCGCTTCTAGTCATGGGGCATTGCTGCCCGCCTTCGCGCAATTGCTGGGGCATCGACCCCGAAGCCTGCCCGATGGTTTGGCTTACACCGCGCATGTACCATGCGTATTTGCAGGCCACTTTGAGGTTCCTTGCAGAGCGCGAGGTTCGCCCGCGCCTCTACCGCGAACAGAGCCAGCCCGTTGCCGAGCTTCGCAAAGAGCTGGAAGAGTTCGACGAGGAAGATCGAGTCATTCCAATCATGAAATGGATGCTTACCGCACTCCCCATGAGTCAGGAGGACCGCACTTTCCTTGAGGAATCCATCGAGGAGGGGACACTCACAATCCCTGCCGGTTACACGGCCGCAATTGACTTTATCGGCACCCGCTCCCCGCTCATCGACATTCGAGAGATGGACATATCTCCGCGAATGTACGAGCGCATTCCGCGCAATCTTGTAGATAGATACAAGATACTCTGCTTCCTTGAAACGGATAAGGAGTTCTACGTCGCGGTGTCGCGTTTGGATGACTTCGAGTGCGAAGACCAGTTGGTTAACCGTCTCAAGCTGGACAAGGAAATCGTCCGCGTCCAGGCCCGTGCAAATGACATTCTCATGCGTTTGGAACGCTTCGAGAATACGGGTAGCCTGATGACGAGTGTTGAAGAAGACACGGGTGCCGAAGAGCGTGCCCTGCGTTCCTTTAACGCCGACATCACGATTAACGAAGAGGCCGCCCGCCTAATCAACCCCAAGAGCACGAACACCAGCCCGGAGGAACTTCTTGAGTGGCTAGTGTACAACTCGATCACGGGTAAAGCGTCCGACATTCACATCGAGCAGTACCGCGAGCAGACTCGCTTTAGAACGCGTATCGACGGTCAGCTCACTACCATTTATACCGGTCCTATCAAGATGCTCATGCCAGTGGTGGCAATTATCAAGAACCACTGTAACATGACGCTCAACAACAACGACGCTCAGGACGGTCGTTTTTCGGTCAAGTTCGCCGGTCGTATCATTGACGCCCGTGTATCCGCCATTCCGTGGAGGCGCAAGTTTCAGAAGATCACAATTCGTATTCTGGACAAGGGGTCGAACATCCGTTCGCTCGAAGACATGGGCCTGCCGACAAAGCAGCTCAAGATTTTCCAGGGCGTTATCGCCAAGCCTCAGGGTATGATCGTCGTTACCGGTCCTACAGGTTCGGGTAAGTCCACGACGCTTTACGCGGTGTTGCAGGCCCTGAACAAGGGAACGATCAACGTTCAGACGATCGAAGATCCTATCGAATACGAGATGGAGGGCCTCAACCAGACTCAGGTTGACCCGAATCAGGATCTTACCTTCTACAGCGTTTTGCGTCGAATCCTCCGTGCTGACCCGGACGTTGTCATGGTGGGTGAAATTCGAGACCGCGAAACGGCAGTAACGGCGGCGGAAGCGGCGCTTACAGGTCACTTGATTCTTACGACGCTCCACTCGTTGGACTCAATCCGTGCCGTTGGACGACTTCTTGCCATGGGTGTGCAGAGCTACATGCTTGCGGACTCGCTCATCCTCCTGCACGCTCAGCGCCTTGTGCGCCGCCTTTGCCGTTGCCGCAGAGAGGACGTCATGACGCCCGAAATCGAGGACGTGTATCGCGAAGAGGGCTTCTTCGACGCCGGTTCGGACGCCATCCCTCACAAGAGTTTTTATAAGCGTGGTTGTGCCGAGTGCTTTGGCACCGGCTATCGCGGACGACTTGCCGTCATGGAGTTGGCTCCGGTCAACGACCAGATGCGCGATGTCATTATTACTGGTGGAGACAGTGCCAAACTTCTCCAGCTGGCGTTGGCCAACCAATATGACCCGATGCTGAGAATCGGCCTTCGCAGGGCACTGTCCGGCGCCACTAGTGTTGAAGAGTGCTTGAGGCTGCGTAGGACATAAGACTGGTTGTCATGTAATAACAGCCAGTTTAGAGATTCCCCTGTAAAAATTAATTAAAACCCTCAAAATCCCCCCCCCATACTGACACAATGAGCCTGCAAGACGACCAGTTTGTAACCCAGCTGATGAACCTGCTGTCATTGAGGGCATTCAGGCCAGATGCCTTTGACATGACAGCCCCTCTTAGACTGCGCTTTGTGCGCCAGAGGTTGCTGGGTATTGTCATCTATCCCAACTGCGTGAAGCTGGCGAAGTTGCATTTTGGCAACACGGCACATGTGGAGATGATCGGCACCATCAACCGCGAAGGACCATCAGACAACGAACTGGTCCGAATCCTCAGCAACATTGCCAAGGAAAACCCGGGCCTGTGCGCGGTGGTGGCATACAATTACGGGTTTAATGCCGTTAAGAGCTTTACGATAAAGAGGACCGAGACCCTTTGGAGCATGACCAAGGACAACCCGCAAAGGGTTCTTGGGGATGACTTTGAAGCAGGCCATTCGTATTCCATAGTGCCGCATCCAACGCGCGAAAGCTCCATTGTGTTTTCCTACGAGCAGACGGCGATTACCTCCATCGAGCGTCTGCTCGAACAGTCCGGCATTGTATGCGTGCGTTTGCATCATACAATTGGCAGCCTGTTTGCGATGCTTGTGGAAACCTACAAGGGCATCATTCCCTGCAACACTCTGATAATCTCCGGCAATTCTGTGATGTATCTGGAAGTTGACATCAAGAGCGACCACGAATGGATGCTCTTGCGCAACAGGTCCGAGAATCCCTCTTCCGGCGCGGTCGAGGCGAAGAGGCAGCGAAACCTCATCGAGCAGATTCTTCCAAAGGACGGAGACTTGCTCCTTTGCGTCGATCAGCAGGGTAGTGACGAGCATTTGGGCTGGGAAGCCCGCCTGAAAGAGTTGCGCCCCGCGTTGAAGATCAAGTTGCCCCACGGCAAGAACGAGACGGCCGTAAACCGTGTTTTCTACTCCCTAATCCAAGATTAATAGAGGAAGATTTCCGAAATGACAGCAGCATACGACTTGCGTTCCAACGCCAAGACCAAGGGCAACCGCGCCTTTCTTCCTCCACAGTACAAGGTGCTTATGCATCTTGCATACGTGCTATTCGCCATTTGCCTTCTGTCCACATCCGGCTATGCGGCCTGGGGCGTGTGGCTGAAGTGGAAGACTGACGAGGTCAAAGTTCAGCTTAGTGCGGTTCAAAAGAAAATTGCCACGCAGGAACACATGCTCTGGCTTGCCGACTGGCGCTCCCAGAGCATCCCGATGCAGGAACTGATGGTGGACTTCTTCTCCCAGCTCCCCGAAGAGGTTCGTCTTTCCCAGTTGATACTCTCGCACAATAGCGAGGACGGTACGGTGGATATGACTATTGCCATTAACAGCGATAGAAACACCAGTGCGCAGTATTTCCGCGAAATCACCAGCTTTCTTCAGACGCACGGCCTTGCTATTCAGCTTCTTGAGCAGAACCAGGCCGTAGGCGCGACTGTATTCAAGGCCAAGTTCCGTATAATGAAGCGCTTTGACATTCCAAAGATGCCCCCGTCGACGGCACCCGCGCAGGGCGCATAAGGATGTTTGTCAAGCACTTGTCATTATAACACTTCAACAGTTTTCCCCATATTTGACATGAAAGACTATCTAGCAGGCATTTTGGTGATAGTTCTCGCCATATTTCTACTCGGAAAGGTGACTTTGTCCCAAGTAAACAAGGTCAATGCCATCCGAACTCAGCTTTCTACCGCTCAGGCTGATCTTGCGCGTTCCACACTCAACAGCAATAACAAGAACACTCAGATTCGTGCACAGTTCGGCAATGATGATGTGGCATTGTTCATGAGCCAGAACGGCGCCACGCTTCAAAGCATGGTCGAGATTGGCACCATCAATCAGCGCATCGGCTCGGAGTCAGAATCGCTGCGCATTCCCATTCAGGAACAGAAGACCAACGCTCTTACTCTGCCAGGCCGTCAGGGAACTGTCATCAGTCAGGTTGAGACGCACGACTATTCTCTGGCAATTCTTAGCACCTTCCGCGATTCGCTCGTGTGGATGGGCAAGATTCAGGACGCTTTCCCATACGCCCGTGTCGTGAGCGTAACTTACACCCCTTCGGGTGATTTTGTTAACCTGAAGGCTCGTGTGCTGTTCCCGAAGATGAACACGAGTGTAATCTCAAACAACTAGCCCCTGACATACTTACAGCCATGACGAAAACAATTGCCATCATGTTTGTGCTGGGGCTTGGCTTGCCTCTTGGCGCATCGGTCAGAGTCCCCTCTGACATACGAAACCCTTTTGAAGTGCCTGATCCTATTGATTTCAGGGACAACGCTTCTGACAAGTTGGCCAAGAACGCCGTAGATCCGGCGATTGCGGCCAGAGAAAAGAAATTTGCAGACATTCGCGACAAGCTTATCGCCCTCCCGGTGAAGGGCATTGCCGCAGACTATCGCAAACCTGACAACGCCACAGTGCTGGTCGGCCCATACACACTAAAGAGTGGGATGGATATACCGGCGTCGGACTTCGACTTCAAAGGTCTTATCCGCGTAGCTTCTGTGACACCAACCGAAATTGTAGTAAACGTTTCCATCGAATTGGAGACACGAAAAATCACCATCCCCCTAGCACGCTGAACCTGTATGAATGCTCGCTATCCCCTAGCTATACTGGCACTTATGCTTTCAAGCATCTCGGCCAGTGCACAACTCAACCAATCGCGCGCTGAAGAGCAAGAAATTCAGCGTCTGCTAAAGATGCCCGATCTTACGATGCGCTTCCAGGCGGCCCCGCTTGACGAAGTGCTTCGCACGCTCTGCGAGGCGTCCGACATGGCCTACATCGGCCTGCCGCGTCCCAAGGAAGCCTTGTCCGTTGACATGACTATCCGTGGCAATCCCTTCGAAGCTCTCCAGCTTGTCGCCGAGACCTACGGCTACGTTCCTCTTTACGAGAACGGCCTGTGGCACTTCAGCCCCATCAAGGAAGAGCGTTCCAAGCTCTTCCCCAAGGTGTACGAACTGAAGAACCTGCACCTTAACGATGTCAACGTGAATCAGGAGTCGCTCAATTCGGCGGCCTCCCGCGACACAAGCAGCGCCCTTCCGCAGCCCGTCAACAGCGTGGCCTTCGCGGCGGAGCCGAGCAAAGTCATTGCCGACATCAAGGCACTCCTCGAGCTTGACCCTGCAAACCTCGCCATCAGCGAAAAGGAAGCCACTGCACCGGCGGTCAACCCCGCTGCGCTGCTTCTTGCTGGCGTGCCCAGCAACGACCTGGCCATGCGCCTGGGCACCGTTCAGCCGGAGAAGAAAGAACGCCTTCAAGGCCGCATCATCGCCGATCCGGACCAGAACGCCATCTTCGTCATCGCGACCAAGGAACACCACCAGTGGATCGAAACCTATCTCGCGGCCATCGACCGTCCGCGCAAGCTCGTTCTTCTTGAGACGCGCTTTGTGGAAATCAACAGCGACCCGCAGTCCATGCTCGGCATCGACTGGAGCGGCTCCCTCGGTGAAGACGGCTACAAGATGACGCTGACCGACTACCCCAAAGTCATTGGCGAAGACACTGCGGCCAGTCTCTTCAACACCCGCTTGGACACCGCTATTCTCAGCGGTCCGGAGCTGGCAGCAACACTGCGCGCCATCTCCACCGACTCGGACTCGCACAGCCTCCAGCACCCCAGCCAGGTCACAGTGAACAACCGCCAAGTCGTCCTGCGCAACGTCACCCAGCAGCCCTTCCAGAGCGGTAGCAGTTCCACCAGCGGCGGCGGCAGCAGCACCAACACCGAAGAGACGCAGTTCATACCGATCGGCACGACGATCAGCCTTCTGCCCCGCATTCTCGACGGCAACAACGTTGAGCTGAACATCATGATCAACGTCTCCGACATGCTCGGCTCTGCCGAAATCGGCGGCAATCTGATCCCGATCACCAGCTCCCGCGACTACACAGGGCAGACCATAGTCGGCAGCGGCAACACCCTTGCCATCGGCGGCCTCGACTCCCTGCACAACACCGTGGGCGTCAACAAGGTTCCGATTCTCGGCGACATTCCGATCCTCGGCTACCTCTTCAAGAGCGAAACCAAGAGCGACCAGAAGAGCCACCTCGTGATGTTCATCACGGCCTCGATTCTCGACGGCTACACCGGCGGAGTAAAGACCACGGACAACCTCGACCTGATGCTCCAGAAGCTCGACGCCGAGCTGGAATCCCGCGGCAAGGCAGACCTGCCCGGCGCAAGCAGCTCCAGCGACCGCAAGTATCTGTTCGACTAAAACGACAGAGCAAATCACTTAGCCACGGCTAAGAGAAACGCATTACCCCGCGCCCCCGGAATCGACAACCGGGGGCGCGTTGTATATAGAACACGAAAGACCTCTCGCGTCTGGAGGCACTAACATCCCACTCCCCACATACACACCCATGAGCGACACCCACGCCCCCGTTCCCGAAAACACCGCCACACAAGCGGAACCCCCTTCCGACCTCAAGCAAACCCTGCGCGCGCTGTACGAACGCCTGCCCCTTCGCGGGCGGCCCCGCCTCGTCGCATGGCTCCTCGGGCTGGCCTTTGTCGTAATCATGGCGCAACTCGAAAACAAACGCGTCGCGATGTGCGAAGCCGTCATCGTCCCCGTTGCGCCAGACGCGCAAGTCCCCATCCACCGCCAGCAAATAATACCCGACCCCGACGGCATCCGCTGGGTCATCCTAAGCCAACAAGCCGCCAGCGAACACACGCTCCGCATCCCCCACTGGACAAACGCCGACAACCACCCCGACGGCCGCTTCGTCGGCTGGAGCAGCCCCCCGATGTGGTGGCTCCGCACGCTCGGTGCAATCCGCAGCCTCACAACCGGCGAAGACACCCTCACCGCCATATCCAAAGCCGCACCCTACGCCAACAACTACCTCTGGATACTCGGCGCGGCGGGCATCGGCGCCCTCTGCGTAAGCGGCATCGGCAAACGCGGTGCCTTCATAATTCCAATCCTCTACGCCCTTCTCGCAGCCACCAAATATGGCTCCTACAGCCCCGACCACCACCTATGGATGCTCTTCAGCGCCCTTGGGATGCTAATCTGCCTCTGCTCCCCCTTTGTTCGCGAAGGGCAGGGCGGCACCCGCCGCTGGTTCGCCGGAGCGGCCCTCTTCATGACGCTCGGCCTCTGGATCAGCGCCCCCTCGCAAGCCCTCGTCCTAATCGGCATCTACCTCGGGCTACTCTTCCTCCCCGCCGAAGCCGCACGCAAAGTCCCCGCCGAAAACTGGCGCCTCTTCGGCACGCTCAGCGCGCTCCTATCCCTCGCCATCGGGCAATGGGAATTCTGGCCCCGCCACATATTTTACGTCGAACTGAACAACCCCATATACTCCCTCGGCTGCTACGTCGCCGGCATCTGGCTCTGGCAAACACATACCTTTGCCGCAGCCGACCGCCGCTGGGACAGCCTCTCACCGCGCCCCCTCGTGTACAGCGGCCTTGTCATGTTCGCCGCCGCGCTCCCCGTCATCGTGTATCTGCCCTACCTATACAGCCTTGCGGACCCCTACCACGCGCGCTGGGTCGAGCAGATAATGGAAGACCAACCCATTGACATACAAAGCTTCATCCTCGAACACCTACTCCTTATCACCGCCTTCAGCGCCGCGCTCTACGGTCTCATCAGCAACTGGGGCAAACTCAACGCCGGCAAACGCGCACTCCTCATCACATCCGGCACGCTCGGCCTCAGCTACGGCTACTTTGCAATATCCGCCAACCGCTTCTCGGACATCCTCATACTCTGCATAACGACCGCCCTCTGCCTTGGCCTCTGCGGCCGCCGCACGAACAAAGCAGGCACAGTTGCCGCCATCCTCACCGCGCTACTCCTCATCAGCTCGCTGCACAAAGTCTCCACCGCCACACGCAATGCCAAAGTCTATGGCACGCAAGCAAGCACACTCGGCTACGCGGTAAACCTACGCGGCATTGCCGAAGCCATACTCGCGCTCGAACCCGACCCCGCCGCAAGCATCCTCGCCCCCTCTAACGAAAGCAACTTCCTCAACTACTACACCGGCAAACCCGTTTACGGCACCGCGTATTGGGAAAACAACGAAGGGCTGAAGTTCATATGCCGTGTCTTTTATTATGAAGACGCGGACGAAAACACCCAGTGGCCCGAAGTACGCAAACTATTGAAAGAAAAAGACGTAAAGCTCATATACCTGCCCAAGAACTTCAGCTACGACAGCAGCTACATGATATACGGACTGGGCCGCATCGAAGACCCCCGCCACAGCTTTGCGCATTACCTGTTGAAAACGCCCGAAGACAAGATCCAAGCCTGGCTCAAGCTGGAAAAAGACCACGAAAACTACCGCATATTCAGGGTAGTGGAGTAGGGCAACTTCCAAGCGTCTGGACGGTCGTATCTGACCGTCCGTGCCGCGCTTTCATCTATCAGGCGAGTTCGTTTTAATCAGGCTTCTTTTGGGAAATTGCTCTAGATAGCCACTCTGAACTGTTTTACCTGAAATTGACAAAACCATATTGCGCCGGTTTTATTATTCGCTTGTAAGGCGTTACTACTTAACAAATCGCGCGAAAAACGAAAAAAAACGCAAAAGGAACATCAAAAAGGCCGATTAGGGTATTGACTTCATTCAGGCGCGGTGGTTCTATTCATACACACTCCCCGATAGCTCGTAAAATTACCGAGCAATCGCCATTCATCCCAAGCTCTACAACACAGCATCTACGAAGCACTGCCACGACCTCCAAGCCCCAATGCGCGACAGGGAAATTCACCCACGCGAAAGCGGGCAGGCAGACGAACATTAGCGCATAACGACTCAATCGCTCCCCAAAGCGCAGCGACAAACCGCCAGAGCGGGGGAAGCAAGCAAATGCGCGACAAGCAGTTGCAGGATTACCATTTTTTGTCTCACCCAAAACATAAACAGTAAAACAGACAACTAGTAATGAAACAAGCAAATCGCAAGAAGGGCTTCAGCCTTATCGAACTTATCGTCGTGATCGCGGTTATCGCCGCCATCGCCGCCGTCATCGTCCCCAGCATCTCGAATTTCAATGATGAAGCGCGCGCCACTTCCGACGAACGCAATGTTCAGCTCTGGAATCAGACCTACCTTGAGGCCAAGGCTGCTGGTGCGACCGGTTTGCCAACTGCCGTGACTGGTAAAACTGTTCCAGCAATCAGCACGAACGTGAATGTGGGAAATACACCTGTTAGTTTCGTTGCACCTACTTTTACGGTGACCGGAAACGTGAACTTTGTAGCGAATGGCAATCCTCCGTTGACATACTCTCGCTAATAATAGCGGTTGTCGTTAACAAGCAACTACTGGTATGAATCGTGTTGGCTAGCAGGCAAAAAGCATTTTCGCTCGTTGAGCTAATTGTAGTGGTGTCGGTGATTGCCGTCCTCGCTGCGGTTATTATCCCCATGCTTTTTGACATGTCTGGCACAGGTAGAATAACTACCGAGACACGAAATGTTCAGCTCTGGAACCAGACATACACCGATGCATATGCGACCGGTGCACCAGAGTTAACCACGGCGAACGACTGGGCCACAGCGTCCAGCCGATTGGCGGCGGGGGTGACAGCAAACCTGGCAAACGGGACTGTCACCTTCGCCTGCCAAGAGCCGGAGTTCATAAACGTGGGTGATCCAACCTTCGTTCCCGGGCGCGGCATAACAGCCGTGCCTTGATTGTTTGCTATTGATATCGTCCATTGAAAGCCGATTACAAAAACTGAATGAAACCGTATATGAAACGTGGCTTCTCTCTTATTGAGTTGATTGTTGTGGTCGCAATCATGGCGATTATTTCCGCCGTAATCATTCCAAGCATTTCCGGCACAAGGGATGCCGCGCTGGAGCAGCGCGCCATAGCCGCCGCCGAGGCCCTGAATATGGCGCAGTCCCGTTATCGTTTGGAGGTCGGCCTGACTGCGTGGGACGCGATCGCTAGCGATGCGGATAGATACAAGGTGCTGAAGCCGTATTTGGAGTATGCCGATGACGACCTTACCAAGTTTAAGGCTAATCGTCTTGGTGGTGTGTATTCTGTTTCTTTCAGCGATTCCAAGGATGGCGTGATGCAGCGCGTTACCCTCAAGAAGGGGGCCGACACTATTACTTACTAGGGCAATGCCTTGGATCCTTTGGCTGATAGGCAATCGCTTTCTTAACGGGCTTCCGGTTTCGCGAAGCCTGTTTTCCATTTCCCCATAGTTTCTCCCTGTTCTTTGCTTCGCTTGGGTTTTGTTCAGCTTGCAGAGCCTTTGGGCTCGAGCGTGTTGGCCCAACCGCAATTAGGTTTTTCCATTTTCCACTAAAACTTGTGTCTGTCGAAAATGCGTTACTTGTCGCTTTTCGCTGGTTTAACAGGTTTTTTACTAGTATTCTCTGCTTGTTCCCCAAAACTGGTGGCAGGCAATCGGACAAAGCCAATGAGCATGTTTTCCCGTTCAACTCACTCCCCGATTTCGCAAGGCGTCCGGTTTTCGCGCCGGAGGCATGGCTTTACTTACATCGAGCTGATTTTGGCGTCGATGCTTGGTGCCATGGTTATTGGTTCTGCGGCGTTCATGTTCGCGAGCTTGGCCGGTGCTTTTGACGAGAGGCCGACGGGCGAGGTTGTGTCGTGGTCAACTGATCCGGTTAGAAGGCTTAATTTCGCGCCTGCGTACAGCCAGCTTTCATACGCTGTGCAGCTTCAGAATACTTTGATGGAGGCTTTGGAGGCGAGTCATGTTGGCCCGACTAATGATGGCGCGTCATGCGTATTTGTGCTTGGCGGGCGTAATTTGCACGGTGTAGGCGCTGATGCGACTGACATACCTTCGCATTTGACCGCGCCTTCGACCTTGCCGTGGCTGACAGCGATGCATCCCTCGAGGATGAATTCGTCAGCACAGTTTTACGATAAGTTGAAAGAATTGGGCACGGCGATGTCCACGGCGAATATTGAGGACTTTTCCGTTTATGTCGTAAGCGGTTCCAATAAGGTGCCTTTGGTTATTCATTCCCGTAGGAGGGATGTGGCCGATGGTGGTTATGCTATTTATACGGTGACGGCTTTTGTTAACGGCGTTCTTAATCAAGACCTTAGCTATGAGTTCGCTTTGGAGACTGCCGTCGCGGATGCGGCCGAGGTTAAGCCGGGCGCTATTCATTATTGGCTGCGTCAGGATGCGGCTTGGGGCTTGAGCGATTGCGTTGGGGCACAGGTCGTGTTCCCTGATCCGACGGCTTATCCTTACGAGGCCGCAAGCGGCGATAGCGCCAATACGTATTCCCGTTTTGTAATGTTCCTTCCTACAAAGCTTTAGCTTTTACGCCATGTCGAAGATGATTAATGCTTTTCGCTCTCGTTCCCGCGCTGGTGGCGTCGCTGTTATGGCGCTGATTCTCGCGCTTGTCATGCTGTTGGTTTTCCAGGCTTACACGACGAGTGTCATTTCCGATATCGGGGCGGGGGAGTCGTTGGATCGTTATACGCAGTATCAGGGCGAGCGTGTCGCTATCGAGAGATTGGTCAAGGAGGCTGTGCTTCAGTATTACGAGTCCGCCCGTATGGGTGTGGCTACTGATTCGATCGAGAATGTTCTTAAGGCGTTCCTTACCGAGATGGATGCGAGCAGTAGCGTGGATTATGCGGTGACTCTTCCTGCGTTTCCGTCGAATGCTTCATTTTGGCCGGTGATGGATGCGTCACCCAAGTCCGTAGGTGGTGCTTATTCTTTGTATGATGATGCGTTGGAGTCTGTAGTTTCCAAGCGGCGTATCGCTAATTATGTGCCTAATCCTGCGCATGTTTATCAGGTGCGCAGAGGGACTGGTTCCGGCGATGATGTGTTCGATGTGAAGATTACGCGTACGAATGGTGGCGAGACGGTTGAATATCATGTGTACGTGCGTATGTATCAGGTGCCCGTTACGGACTTTAATTTGATTTCATACGCGGTCGCGTCGGATGTTGCCAGCCTGCCGGATTCTCCGCCCGAGCTTAATTCGACTTTAAAAGATAAGTATAAGCCCGGAGCAGGTAATTTTCCCTCCTTGTTCATGACGAAGATGGATGCCGATAGTGCTGTTAATAGCACGGTTAATTATCCGTATGCGTTCAGGGAGTTGTTTAGTTCGGCGAGCCTTCCGTGGCAGCTTATTTGTTACAAGGATTCGTATTTGAAGAGCTTTTTCACGGGTAAGGATTTCCATAGTATTATGGAGCTGGTGCCGTTGGTTGATATGTCTAAGGATACTTTAATAGCTCAGGAGGCGTTCAACTTGGCGAATCCCGGCTCAACATTGGCCCCGTATAATGGCATTTCATACGATGTCGATGGTAGTGTCACTGGCACTGCCAAGCAGTGGACGATTGATTTGACGGATGTTCCAAATAATGACCCGGCTGCAACAACAGACGGTATCCGCAGTATTTATATCCAGATTCCTGATACGGCTGTCGATTCGTCAGTGCTTATTAAGGACAGTGCTCCGGGGGTGGAGAAGACAGAGCATCTTGGCGACACAAATTACGGCTCGGGTGATCCTGTGTTTATATGGATAAACGGCTGGAGCAGGGCCAAGCTTAGCCCAGCGATAGCGAACTATAAGATATACTTATCGGGCAATCTGACCGATCAGGATGTATACATCTTTGCCTCTGGCGCTGATATAGTCGCCGAAAGCGGCGCCGAGATGAATGGCGCGATAATACTTGATGATAGGTTGGCTGGCTTGGAGGCAGCTGGAACCTTGCCTACGGGTGGCTTCAAGGTTCATGGCTTAATCGCATGGAGCGGTACAAATGGAGATGTCAAGATGAATGGTCCTATAGATGTCATTCCATGGAACGATACTTACACCAGTCATTTCCGTGCTTATGCACCACGCTTTTTGCTCGTTGATGCTCAAAGTATAATAAATATTAATCCCTAATTCGCAATAGCTATGCAGCGAACGATGCACACATCACTTTTTCGCCGTGTCCGTGGGTTTACTCTTATTGAAGTTATCCTCGGATCAATGATTATTGCCGGATTCGTTGCCGGAACTGTGTTTATCGGCAGCCAGTTGGGAGAGGCGCGTATTGGTAGCCTTGCTGAGCGTGACCGCAGTTCATGGGCCAATCTGCAAAGTCAGCTCGCCGCGCAGGGAATTGACGCCAGTTCCGAGAATTCTGCTATTTGGACAGATAAGGATTTCGACGCTGTTGGTACAGCGACAAATGATACCCTTAAACTGGATTCCAAAACGCATTCGATTACAGGCAAACAGTATGGCGAGGCAGTTGTAATTAGACCTTTTAGAGTGGATGTTTCTTCGCTGGCTATGCGTACAAATCTCAACACCGTAGGTTTTATGATTATGGATCATGAAACTGCTACTGGTACACCGGGAACGCTGGATAAGCCTACGGGGGACCCGTTTTCTATTGGTGCTACGTTCAGGCTTTTGGCCTACGATAAAGCAACAAACACGTGGTCACTTGGGGACGTGGATCTAGGAACGGATGGTGCGGCTAGTGTTACGCTTGATGCATGGAACGATTTGGATTGGGAAAGCGGTGCCGAGCCTGCCATTTATTTGGTGGCCAAACCTTCTGGTGAAGGCCTCGATGCCGTCCGTGTATCCACAAGCGGAGTTCCTGCTAATACTTCTAGCCCTTATCTGGGGAACTATGGAACATTGCCTGCTGGTTTTACTTTACCCGATGGATGGACAATAGGCGGTGCTTTGGACCCGAACGCACTTGTAGGTAGCAGCGATCAATTAGAGGTTAGCTACGTGGCAGAACATTCAGGCGTGTCGAGTTCCGCCAAGAGCTTTGTTATTAATGTGACAAAGGTTACTCCGTACGTCGATATGGGTATGGAGAATCTTGATGGTACTCCGAGGGCAACAAACGATGTATATCTTACAGATGTCGTTCATAGCGTCATAACAGTATCCACTTCTGACATTGAAGCAATGAATGCTGGTCTTATGAGCGTAAGACTATACGGTAGCGAAGAATTTGAAGAAGAAAATAAGCTACCTGGTGTTCTAGATTCGTATATTACTGTTTCACAAACCATAGGGACAAAGACCGGAGGTATTTCCGGTTCAGTGTCGGCTGGGTTTAGACAGTACGCTACAGCTAATTCGTTTGTAAGCAATGCCCCGCATACGTGGACAATACAGGTGAATTCAACTAGTCCCTTTGTTAAGGATACTACTGCGTCTGAAACTCTTACGGCAGTGGCTGAGACCTTGCCGGAGATCGTAATGGTTCCCTATGGAACTCCATACGTGTTTTCAAGCCCTTCGGTAGTTGTCTCTCTTACACCGACTCCAGAGTTGGCCATCCCAGGTGTCAACGACGAAGACTTATATGACGTTCGTTTCACTACGGATGGAAAGGACGTTACACAAATTTCTAATGAATACACAGGCCCTTTTCGTCTGGGCAGTTGGATAACATATGAGACCAGCTTGGAATTACGAGCCAAGGCTTTCAATAGAAAGACAGATCTTGGTGTTTTTCTGCATGAAAGGGAAGAGCCTAGCTACGCAGCATATCGTAAAGAGACCAGCCACGACAGTGGCGACTGGTGGGATTATGGTTCTTTTGCCGATGGAATCATGAATGATGACGTCCAAAGGCAAAAGTGGAGCGATACAGTTCATAAAAACAACAGCTCTATAGCAAGTAGTTGGAAGTCTGGTGTCGTTCCTGATAAATACGAGGAAGGCGATCCAGAGTATAATGCTAATATGCCGGATCGTAATGTATTTTTCGCTTCCGTGTGTCCTGATAACAGTGAGGTTTACGTTGACGGCAGTTATACTGTAGGAGGCATATTTTTTGATAATCCAGAGAAGAGCTTCACATTAGCAAAACCCAGTTCTGGCTCCTCTATCAACTTGCTAAGAGAAGAGGAAGACAATGTAGAAATAACGGTAGTATCCGGGCAGGATCACATTGTTAACTCTGCTATTTATATTAATCAACCAATAGTTGTTAATACGCAAGCGTCTGATACAGGTGTTGCTATTTCTGAAATCTCAAAGGCTAGATATTCGAGTGACGGTGTTTACAAAACAGGTTCTGGTGTTTTGACTCTTTTAGCTTCGTCAAGTGTAAGTAACCCAAGTGGAGATGAGGCTAATGAAAAGCACCAGATTCGTTATGTAGTTGAGGAGGGCACGCTGCGCCTCGGTACTGACAATACCGTAAATTACGTCTCTGACGATGCGGGACAGGCTGGTATCGTAATGGACGGAGGTACATTGGATCTTAATGGTAAAGATCAGAGTTTTGAAGACGGTGTATTTACTGTGACTGCGCCTGCCAAGCTTATGTTCGGAGAGGGGCTAGGTGGGAGCGAGTTGACGTCCCAGAACGTAAGCATTAATGATCTCGGTCGTCTTAGAATCTATAATTACTCATATCCAGTTTCTGGTGATCATTTTTATTCCAAATATCCGGGGCTGGCTACGCTACGTCGTATTATATATCCCACTCTTTATTCGGTGTTTAAAGTGCCATCCAGCACTATAATTAGCGCCCGTTGGATCGGAACCTCAACAAGCAAAATGGGTGAAATTGTGCCAAGGCGTCCACCCACTAGCACAGGCATTGCATATGTTACAGTAGCTGAGAATTCTAGAATATTCTTTGAAGGAACATCCCGTCTTGGTACTCAAGATATAAATGTTTTTGATGGGTGCGTTCTGGAAATACGTAATTGGAGTGCAGGAGACGTTCTCACGGTCGAGCTTGATGACCCTAATGACCCAGACAATTTATTCACTGTTGATGAGTGTGTAAGCTCAACGGATGTCAGCGTTAATAAAATCAAGTTTTATGATGATGCGGGCAATCTTCTCGGTGGCGGAAAGGCGATTTTGGTAAAATACAATGTCGAGCGGCTTACTGCTGAGGTAGGTAAGCAGTATCCCACCATATGCAAGATTGTTCCGTATCTTCCATAACAAACCGAACTTAACTAGACTTTACATAATGAAGCATATAGCAACATCTATGGATATTACACGCTATACACGCGTGCTTTGTCTGCTATTCGGTTTGTCATGCTTACTTGCTGCATATAATGCGGCTGGTCAGGCAACTCCGGAAGAGACAATTAATACAGTGACAGAAAGCTTTACGGATTCATCGTTTTCTAATCCTGATGATTGGGAGGTCGGGCGCTTGGCGTATTACAGCACCTCCACGCCTACATTAACAGCCGCGACTGGAGTGGATCGCGACGGATTAGGCTGGCTCCGTTTAACGAACGACGCCCAACACCAGTCGGGTTATATTAGATATAAAGGCGATCCCATCAAGTCTGAAGGGCTAACCATCTATGCCGCATTTGATTTTGTACACTGGGACTCGACGAGAAGTGACGACGCTCCGAATGGTTCGCACGCGACTGTAGGAGGCGACGGATCGTCCTTCTTTATATATGACGCAGACTACAGATATGATTTCCACCCAGGAGCGAAAGGCGGTTCCTTGGGCTATGCTCAGCTTGATATCCTTAAAGACGGAACAAATAACGCTCCAGACGATCTTGTTGGTGTGGCCGCTGCTTCAGATGAAGTTCACCTATATTGGATGGACAACTCTCTTGTGGAAGAGGGTTTTATTATAGAACGACGTGTCGGTAGTTCAGGTTCCTTTTCTGAAGTCGGTAGAGTTGAAAATAATACATCACATTTTGTCGATGAAGATAGCGGACTGTTAGCATCTACATTATACCAGTATCGCGTGCGCGCATACGATACCGAGGGAATCGTCTCTACGTCATACAGCTCCACTGTTAGTGTTGCCACATTGGCTGTCGGTGCCTCGGGTGGTGATTCGGCTGCGGGCGGCGGTGGAGTTCCTATTATTGTTAGGGCAATGGCGAATGCTAACGATGTAAACACTTATGCCACGTTGACGCTGTCTGTGAAGGGCGCTCCGGTTAGCTCATGGAGAGTTTTAACAGGCTGGAACGAATACACCTGCGACGTTACATCTGATTTTAAACTTGGAGACGTTACATTAACCTTCACACCAAGTCCCGTAAATTCATGGTATAATTACATACAGGTTGATTACATACGCATTGATGGAAGGGATTATCAAGCGGAGCAAGCTGATAGCACTGCGTATGATTCCATTAATTCATGGAATCGTCGTTACAACTTTACTGTTGGCGGCCAAAACCTAAAGAACCCTCGTTCTCAGTACATGGTTCATAACCGGCATGGAGGAACTATTGATTATAATACGCATACGAATCGGAATACATCATTTTCAGTTACTCCTTCTCCCACTGCTCCGAATGGTTTGACCGCTATTGCTGGCGCAAGTGCAGGTAGCGCTGTTATAAGCTGGTCCGATAATTCAAATAATGAAACAGGATTTAGGATTGAATATGCTATCGAGAGCGAAGATAGTGGTTGGGTTACACTTGCGACTGTTGGTGCCAATGCTACTAATTACGTAGCTACTGGACTTATAAAAGACATTCCATACTTTTTTAGAGCGCGTTCATTGAACGGGACGGCATATTCTGCCGCCAGTAATGTGGCAACACTTACGTTGACGGAGGGTGCAGGAGGTACGCTCGTGAAAATGCGTGCCCTTGGTACAAATGACGGTGCATCCGTTACAATAAGAGTCTATGACAAAGGGGACACTGAGCGTAGTAAGATTATAGACACTATGTCTTTCTCCCTTGGGACTACATTAAAGACTTACTATTTCCCATACGACGGGTCATTAGATGTATCACAGCTTTGTGTTTACTTTTCTAATAACACAGGTGATGCTCTCATTGATTCGTTGACGCTCAACGGGGCAACTTACGAGGCTGAAAACTGCACTTACAATACGGGTGGTCCTGTCACAGTCGGAAACTATTGCTCTTACAGTGAGTGGTTGATTAAAAGTGGCTATATCGATTTTGGATCCTATTCTACAGGCAGACCGATTGACGCTATGGGTGGTGTATCGGGAGGCTATCTAGGTATTGGTATGGACGACTGGGGAAACTACTCCTGGGAGGGCGACTTCGGAGGCGTTGCCAATGAGGGAAGGGTAGGGCGTTCGGATAACGATGAATACTCAAGCTACCCAGGTTATAGTCGTCATGCTATCGCTGCAAGAGGTGATGAAGCCAGTGAATACCGTTATATTGTAGGAACTGGTGATAAGAATGTTGCCGATCTTGAGCGAAGCATGAATTTCCCCAAGGCAGTCGTCAGGCCAACACTTAAACCTGACTTGCGACGTCTTTCTCTTATTATAACACCAGAGAACCAGCTTACAGTATTTATCCGTTATGGAACTGGAGATACTGAAGCTATTTTCACTGCTGACCTCAGCAGTCAAGTTCGCCCTGATAATATACTATTTGGTTTTGCCAGCTCCAGCGGTGGTGCTACGAATTTCCATGAAATCAGAAATGTCGTCGTCACAACGTTTAACAGCCTGACTTGGGATGGCGAACAGGCAGATAGCGACGAGAGCTGGAGCAATGGTATTAACTGGCTCATTGATGACACGCCGGAAAATTCAGGCTTTGAGGACGTTCTCTTTGAGAATGTTGTTCGACGAAGCAGCACCAGTGGTTTCGACTATGTTAACGATGAAGGCATAGATGTTGATGAAGTATTTATCGACAGTCCAGTGTCTATACATACTATAACCATATCCCAAGAGAGTGGAAACGAACCAGTTGCATACAAGTTCTACGGTTCGCCAATAACGCTCAACGATACCACTGAGGGTGCATCAATAAGCTCTACCGGAGGATCTCATCTATTCGAGACGGAGATTATTGCTCAAGAAGAGTTTAACTTTAATGTAACTGATGGTTCTGCCCTGACGTTCAACGGCAATGTGAATAACATGGGTTATTTGCTCCGTCTTACAGGAACCGGAAACATTACGTTGGACAATGTTATTAAGGGCGAAGGAGGTCTACGCATTGAAGACGATGGTATTGTTTACCTTCTTGGAAGCTCTGACAATAAATACAGCGGCGTAAACTCCATGCAGGAAGGCACGCTTTTCCTTAACAAGGATGGTGATTTAAAGGATGCCGATGAAAAATATATTTTCAGAAGTGCAATGGGCAATGGTCCAATTATTATGTCTTCCATTGACGAGGCCACTCCGAGCAATGTCGAGAACCGAAAAACATCAAAAATCTATTTGTTAAACGACAACCAAATTGACAATGATACCGACGTGCATCTTGAAGGTGGCGAGATTCATTTAAATGGCTACATTGAATCAGGCGACGATCCCCATTAGTCATTAGTCATTAGTCATGATTAACTGGCAAACTAACATTTTCCCCATATCCTAGACCTAAATGAGCAGACTCTTCAAAATCAAGGCCGAGAATACTTATTCCGGCATGAAACGTGAAACAATCGTCCTTGCTGATGATTCGGAGACCGCGGTTTACGGAGCCGGTGTTTCGCCGGATGAAGTCGCCGTTATAGAGGAAATTTCGCCGCTTGATCTTGGTCTTGGTGCGCTAAGTGTGAAAAAGCGCCCGAAAGCCAAGGATATGGCAAACTTTTACCAAGGCATTGTTGAGTGTCTAAACATAGGCACCAGCATGGTGGACTCCATGGGCATAGTATCCATGCAGCAGCCCAGTCCTTACTTCAGGGGTATTATTGGGGACATGATGCGTGAAATGCGTGGTGGTAAGACGATGTCCGACACCATGACAAAGTACCCCGACATATTTACCGAATCCACGATTGCCATATTGCGTGCTGGAGAAAGCAGCGGTGACCTTAAAGGCGTAATGTCAGCGTTGGCTCTTTATGAAGAGCGTTCTGCCACTATTATGAGCAAGCTAAAAGGGGGGATGACCTACCCGATTGTCGTCATGGTGGTCTCGTTCATTGCGGTCATGTTTATTAGTATTAAGCTAATACCCACGATGGCAAAGCAGTATGCGAGTTTTGACGCAGAGCTGCCCGTCATGACCCAGTGGGTAATGAAGTTCTCGGATCTTGTCCGCACTTCGCCTTTATTCTGGGTAATTATGGTCGGCGGTTTTGTTTACGCATACACCAAGCGCAGGACCATTATGGGGTCACGCATCATGAGTAAGATTATGATCAGTGCGCCTATCATGGGACCGCTCTACCGCAAGATGCTAATCGCCAAAATGTTCCGTGTGCTGTCCATGCTTCTGGCAGGCGGAACGCGCATTGGCAGAGCCTTTGAAATAACCGCCATTGCCTCCGGACACCCGGAAATTCGCGACGCACTACTTGAGACTGGTCAGCGAGTAATCGCCGGTGATGACCTGCACGTAGCATTTTCCTACAACCAGAAGATATTTGGTAAAGACGCGCCCCGCATTCTGGCGTTTCTTCGCCTTGCATCTCACACCGGTGCCGCAGGGCCGATTCTGACCCGCGTGGCAAACGCCGCCGAGGCTGAGGTAGAAGGACAGGCTGAGGTTGTAAACAAACTCATCGAACCAATCATGCTTGCACTGCTCAGCGTTGTCATTGGCGGTATCATATTTGCCGTATATTTCCCGCTCTTCAATCTCGGTCAGGTTGTGTTCAACAAGGGGCGTCATTAGGCATCTCGCTAGGGGGTAATTCCGACGCGTCTGATAGACAAAATGTCGAATTGCGTTCGAAAATAGACGCTCTTTTCGCTCTTTTTGTTTGTCTAGTATTGCGCAGGACCATACCTTCAACGCACAAGTTCTTCCCCTTTACACTTCTTCCCTGTTTTTTCTGACGATCATGAGTGCTTCTGAGCAGCAATTCTTTCTCACCCTCTCCGAACGCGAATACTCCTGCGGAACAGCATCAGGGTCTGACAACAAGCTGATTGTCACGAACTTACTGCTCGTCCCCGGAAAAGATTTCGACGATTCGGTAGCGGAGCTTAAAGACGCAGCCAAAGGCTCAAAGTCATTGATGGTGCAAGCCTCGATGCCATTCAGCCTGGTTTCAGTTCCGAACGCATGTGACCCCGCGGCACTTCTATCGCTCGCGCACAACGCAAGCGGCTTCGAATCAGAAGATATCAGCCTAGCGGATGCCCCTCTGTCTTCAGGAAAGACGCTTGCTGTATTCAGCAAGAAAGAGATTGCCCAGAGGGCAGGTCAGGCGTCGCAAATCGGTGCCGAAAAGGTAAGACTCTTTTGCCGCGGCCTTAGCGTTATTTCCTCCATAAAAGCGCGCCTTCAAAAGGGAAGTTTGGACAAGCCCGTTCTATACGTGGACATCCAACCGGCCCAGAGCCGCCTTTTTGTTGTTGGCAGTGAAACGGTCAGTGACCTTGGAATCGTCGATTCCGGCACGGACCAGATTCTGGAACAGGTCATGGCCGCCCTTGGTCTGAAGTTCCCAGGGTCTGCTGCAAAGCTCTTCTACGGAGACCTTTACGACTTTGACGAGCACGCTGAAAAGCTCGTAGCTCCGCTCAGTGAACGCATTGCTTCGCTTTGTGCGAAGGCCCAGCCAGCTCCCGCATACATTTATGCAAGCGGTCTGCCGGCCTCACGCACGGTGCTTTTGTGTGCCAAGATGGCAGATGCGCTCAAGCTGGCACCAGCGCCGATCAAGGTTTCGCTAGAAGCTCAAGGAACGAGCATCCCCTCTTACATCAGCGATTCATTCATTGGAATAAGCACACTGATTACCAGTGATGGCAAGGCTGCAGGCCTTGTGGATCTTTCACAGCCCGCGCTTGACGCTGCGGCAATTCTCTCTGCGCCATCTGCTTCCACGCCGGCACCCGCTGCAAGTCAGGCTCCCAAGTCGCAGGCAGCTGCGGACGCAAAACCTGCCGCGCCTGCGTCCAAAGTGGAAAGCAAGGACGCAAAGCCGGTTCAAGCAGCGGCTCCGTCGCCCGCCCCTGTAAAAGAAGCTCCCAAAGCTGCTGATAAGGGCGCTGACGCTAAACCCGCTCAAGCTCCGCTCCCCAAAGCGGAAGATAAGAACGCTCAAAAGCCATCGCCTTCGCAACCGGCGAAAGCGGATGCTTCCAAGGCGGCACCCGCCGCCAAGCAGCCTGACGTAAAGAAGCCGGAGCCTCAAAAGCCAACCGCCAAGCTGGAGGACAAGAAAGTCAAGAAGCCCGTGCCGCCGGAGCCGCAAGGTGGTAATGGAAAGAAAGTTATAATTTTCGGAGGCATTGCTGCTGCGATTGTCATCATTGCTGCGGTAGCTGTTCTAATGGGCAAGGGGGAGAAGGCTCCCGCAAAGCCCACTGCGCCTGTTGTCGTGCAGGAACCGGAGCCAGCTCCCGAGCCTGTTGCTCCAGTTGAAGAGACTGCGGTTGAAGAAACACCAGTCGATGATGGGGCCGTAGTTGAAAATACTGAAATCGCAGAGCCAGAGCCGGAAGAGCCACCAGCGCCCACGACCGGAAGCCTATCCATTCAGACAACGCCCATCGACGCGCAGATCTACATCGACGGAGAGCTAAAAGGCACCACCCCGGCAATCCTGAACGATTTGCCAGTAGGAACATGTGCTGTCGAGTTGCGCAAAGAGAATTACGAGTCGCAAACCCTGACGGTCGAAATCGTTGGCGGGCAGACAGAAGGTCTGAACGGCATAGTTCTTGCCATACTCCACGGCTCGATAGACATTTCCAGCAGCCCGATAGACATCCCTTACACGGTTACCCCGGTCTCGCAAGGAGCAGGTACGGATGACCCATCAACGCTAGAGGGTGTGACGCCTTTCAAAGTTGAAGGACTCAAGCCCGGCACCTACAATGTAAGCTTCAATCGCCCGGGGTGGAAGAACTACGATTTCGAAATCGACGTCCGTCCCGGGCAGACCAGCCTGACGGCATTCGATTACCAGCCCGGCTCCGCCAACATCGTCAGCTCCCCTGCAGGAGCCAGCGTAATATCTGGTGGAAACACGCTCGGCGTAACCCCGCTCGAACTTGACGAACTGCCCGAAGGAATCTTCGAGGCGACGCTACAGCTCGACGGCTACGAGCCGGAAACTGTCAAACTGGACATCCCGTTTGGTGGCTCGGCAAGCAGCGAGAGCACGATGCTCCCGCTCGACAGACTCATCAAGCGCGCGACAGATTTGGACACGCTGCCCTCCCGCCCAGAAGGAGCCACGATTAGCATTCCCGCATCAGTATTGGGGAACAATGGCGGACGAATCTACATCCGCTTTGTCATTGCCGCCGACGGATCCGTCGAGAACGCATCAATGGTTTCCGCCAGTATGTGGGGAGACGAGGCCACTGCCAAAGTCCTGAATGCAGTCCGCTCATGGACCTTCACCCCCGGGACGAGAAAAGGCTTCCCGATGCGTGTTGAAGTCGTGATGCCGGTAAATATCGTAAGCGAATAAGCAACTTTGATAAGTTATATCAAACCCCGTCGGCAAAACCGGCGGGGTTTTTTCTTTTATACCAAACGTACAAACGCCACGTGTGCTACATCGGAAATACACGATGCACTGCACGGAGCAGGATAAAGTATTGACCGAAAGCATATTTGCCTTCTCTATGCATATGAACACTGATTTAACGTTAAATATCATGGAAAAATCCTATTTCAACGTCCCTGCGATCGCGTTTGAAGGCGCTTCCTCGCGCAATGCGTTTGCGTTCAAGCATTACAACCCCGAAGAGGTGGTT
>JAFGLA010000021.1 GCA_016928295.1 Opitutales bacterium | reverse complement strand
CGGCTCTCCCCTCGCCTCGCGCTTGCGGTTTTCGTAGGCGATGTCGTCGGCCTCGATGAGCAGCCCCGCGCGCTTGAATGCCTCGGCGCGGCGGTGCAGTAGCTGGCGGCCGTCGAGGGCGAAGATCTCCGGCGGCGTGCGCTCCAGCCACTTCCAGAGGTTTTCCGGCAGGCCCTCAATCCACTGGCGGCGCCGCTTTTTCGTCTTGCAGGCGGGCGTCAGGATGCCGCGCTGGCCGAAGTCCAGTTCCTCGAAATCGAGCCGCCCGATGGCCGAGGTGCGCATTCCGGCAAACGCCCCGAGTGCGAGGATCCCGCAGATGCCGGGGTCAACCTTTTCGTTGGCGCGGAAGAGGCGTTCCATGTCGGCGACTGGCAAAATGCCCGGCTCGCCGCTGACGACGCTCGGGCGCTTGATTTTCTCCACGGGGTTCGCGTCGATCCAGCCCTGTTCGGCCCACCAGGCGAAGGCGCAAAGGAGGTGCCCGCGCCGGTGGCGGATCGTGACCGGCGAGTAGTTGAGGCCATAGAGGTGGCCGCGAATTGCCTCGGCGTCGTAGTCCGCAATGTCGTGGCTACCAAGGTCCTCGGCAAAGTCCTCCAGCGCCTTGCGGGCATGGCTCACGTAGGCAACAGCACGGCCCGTTTCGACGAGCATCTGGAGGTAGCTGCGCGAGGCGTCAGCGAACGCGACCGCCTTCCGCCCGCTCTGCGTATGGCGAATGTAGAAGCGGTAGATTTCCACCGGGTCCAAGCCCGGCAAGAGTGAAGCCGCCTGCTCAAATCGTGCGATCTGTCGCGGCCCCAAACAGTGATTGCGAGTTCCCATCACGCCCACTCTACCAGAGTGAGCGGGGAACCATAGGGTGAAGTGGATCATTCTTTACATTTCATACATCCTGATGCATATTCTCATAGGTTTTGTAATGACAACCACGCAGAGAGACTGGATTAAGGGAGCGTTCAGGAATGCCACGGTTCTTCGGAGCCGCGACCTCGCCTCGCTTGGGCTTTCGCGTATGGCCATCACCCAGGCGGAACGAGACGGGATGATCCGGCGCGTCGGGCGCGGGCTTTATGTCTCGCAAGACGCCGAACTGACGGAAAAGAACACCTGCGTCCTCGTCGCCAAGGCGGTGCCCAATGCCGTCTTCTGCCTTCTGACGGCATGCCGCCTGCATGACATCACGCGGCAGAATCCGCGCGAAGTGTGGTTTGCCATCGGCCCGAGCGCGTGGAGGCCGAGAATCGACTTTGTCGGTACGCGGGTCATCAGGCTTTCCGGCAAGGCTTTCAGCGAGGGCGTGGAAACAATCGAGGCCGAGGGCGTCAAGCTCCGCGTCTATTGCGTGGCCAAAACCGTCGCCGACCTGTTCAAGTATCGCAACAAATACGGCCTCGATGTCGCGATCGAGGCGCTGCGCGACGCTCTTGCGCAGCGCAAGTGCAGCGTCGCCGACATCATGCACTACGCCCGCATCTGCCGCGTGGCGCGTGTGATCGAACCCTACATCACCACCCTACTCTCATCATGACCAGCAAGCCCACAAACATCGCGGCTTCCGTTCGCCAACGTCTGTCGCAAATCGCCGCCGCCCAAGGCGTGGACTTCGATGCCATTCTCGTGCGCTTCGCCATTGAGCGGCTGCTGGCGAGGCTATCGCAGTCGCGGCACGCGGATCGTTTCGTCCTCAAGGGCGCGATGCTCTTCGCCGTCTGGAATGCATTCGACCATCGCCCCACCCGCGATGCCGACCTGCTGGGTTTCGGCAGTTCGGACATGGAGGACATTCGGAGCGTCTTTGCCGAACTGTTGGCGATGGAGGCCGAGGATGGGCTCGTGTTCGATGCGAACACGCTTTCCGTCGGCCCGATTCGTGCCGTGGATGCCTACGGCGGACTGGAGGTCAAGTTCCTCGCATGGCTTGGCGGCGCGCGTATCAGCGTGCATATCGACATCGGGTTTGGCGACGTCATCACACCAGCGGCGGACGAGGTGACTTTCCCCAACCTGCTCCCAGACTTTCCGGCGCCGCGCATCCGGGCTTACCCGGTCTATACAGCGATGGCGGAGAAGATCGAAGCCGCCGTGCGGCTCGACGCCACTAACACGCGCATGAAGGACTTCTTCGATTTGTGGTTCATGTCCTCGCGCTTCGACGTAGATACGCAGATGCTACGGCAAGCGGTCCGTGCGACATGTGAGCGTCGGGGCACCACATTGCCTCCCGCAACGCCACATGCCTTCACGCCCGCTTTCGCTACCCAGAAGGAACAGGCATGGAAGCAGTTCCTCAAGCGCAACAACCTAAGCGAGCCCTGCGGATCATTCGGGGAATTGATCGGCAAACTGTCAGACAAGCTAAGCCCCATCTGGCAGTAGCGACGTGCGACATTCCGCACACACGAACGGGCAACCAGAGTTAAGGCATAGTTAAGGCAGATTTTCCACACCCAGTAGCGTCGAGTTGTCCTGAGAGCGCAAAAACTGTCCTGAGCGCAGTTGCACGCAATGCGTTCGAGATTCGTAAGATACGCTATATTAGCCGCTTACGACACGGCTCAAAACAGAAATTTCTTGGAGGTGGCGGGAGTTGAACCCGCGTCCCGAAAACCTTCGCTTATGACTTCTACAAGCTTAGCCGATTGTTTGAGTCTCGCCCTTGGGACGCTTATCGGCTTGCTTCCCTTGAGCCATTCCCCTGTCAGTTACGGCGTTGAACCCGGAGATCCGGTCCATTGCTATACCAGCATACGTCGTTTCATCCACTTGGCTGGCGTGGGCGGTGAAACGTCGCGGCGTTAATTAAGCCGCGAGTGCGTATTCTTCTGTGCCGTTTAATGGCTTGGTGGATATTGATACGGAGCCAACCACCATCTCCGTCTTGCAATCATAAGCACCAGTCAACGGTCGAATTCCGGAACACCCCCTGAAGCTTGCACCCTGCCCTACGACGCCCAAAGCATGGCGCGACACGCGCGACAGCCAACAGACGCCACAAGACAAGACACGATTACGGAGATTTCCGAACCGACGCCGCAAAAGGCGCGATTCTGGAAAAGAACGAGCACACAGCAGTGCACCTATAAGAGCGCACTGGCAAGACTTTCTTCCACCAACTCGCCACCAATTCCCGCAACGCAAGCACCAACCCGCGACAGGAACCCAAACGCCCCCTACCCCTTCCAACCCACTACAAACGCAAACGACCCGACGCAGAGACCATCCACGCCGAGCCTACAAGACAGATGCAAGCGCGACATCTTAGCCGCGAAAGCTACGCACTCGTCCTTGCATGGTGCCGGACTACGTGGTTGCCGCCAGGACCAATACATACGCACAAAAACTACACAAAGCCAAGCCCCGTAAGCAACTTGCGACCCAAGCACCACTACATCTCCCCCCCCCATGACGACGCACCCCAAACAGAGCGAAAAACGCACACTTAAAATTGCAATCACGGAAGTGCTAGATAGCTTGTTCGTTAACCAAACACGCCTCCCAATGAAATCACTCAAAGAACGACTCGCCGGTCGCAAGGCCATCCTCCAAAACGCCAAAGCAGGTGCAGCCGCCCTCGGCTCCATTGCCGCAATAGCATCTCAAGCCGAAGCCGTCGTATTCACGACAATCCCCTTGACCGAGAGCACCGCTTGGGCATGGAGTTTCAATCCCCTGACAGGAAACTACGACAATAACTACACCTCCACAGACAACCTGCTCTACATATACAGCTGCGGAGGAACCGAATTCAATGAATTCGCCGGCGACAACGCAAACATCCAAAGAGCAGGGGACTACTACGACGACATACTTCTAACAGCCGGAAGCACATTAGGCCCGTCCAGCAGCTTCATCGACACTGTGGACACCACACATTACGCCTACGATTACGGCACCACCGCCGCGGAAACCGTCTATTACTTCGGCTTCCGCCTGCTCAACCAAGGCCTTGGCGGAGACGAAACCTACTACGGATGGCTTTCTTTCAAATACGACGGCTCTTCGGTTGGTTACGATAACCTGCGCCTGCTCGAAATCGCAGTTGGCGACAACGGACAAGCCGTAACAGTGGGGACCATGCCCGTGCCCGAACCAGCAACAACAGTGTTTGCAATCGGCGGCATAGCCCTTGCAGGAGCCGTAATCACGCGCAACCGCAAGAAGAAGACCGCCGCTTAGGAGCGCAACTGAGGCAGGGCCGCCAACCGCTTGGCAACGCCCTCCTCCCAAGCTATAACAGCACAACCACGACGCGCCCCGTCCTCGCTGGAAGATGGCTCCGAAGGCCAGAACCAATGCAAGGCGGGGCCGCTCCTTGTACGCAAGTATTCCTGATTGAGCGCGCCAATGCCCGGATACACATCATAGCCGTAGCCGGAATCCCCGGGCACCTCGAAATCGTCCACCATGATGACCGAACGCCGCCAATTACTGACGATAAACGCCAATTCCTCCCGCAAAGGCAGGTCCGCGAACCAATGCGCGTCCAAGTAAAAAAACACGCCCTGAAGCGGACAACGCGGATTCTCAAGCAACTGAGCCAAGAAGCGACGACTGTCCCCAAAGAACAAATGCACACCGCTGGAATCAGCAAAACGCGCCTCCAAATGCGGACGCAACTCGGGGTTCAACTCCACAGAAAACACCCGCCTATGCCGCAAAACGAGCCACTCGGCAGTATCCCCGCGAAAAGTCCCCGTCTCCACACACGCACCGATACCAACACCATCCAAGATAGCCTGCACGATAGCTTTGCGCTTGCTCTGCCCGTTAAAGCCATGACACTCTGGCGCACCGTTTACAGGGAGGGGATGATACATGTCGGACACAGAATCTGGTAAAGACAATACAGATGCTGCAATCAAGGAGAAACACCTCGCGCTCCTCAAAGCCCTCGAACACGACGACGACGCCACGCTGTGCACACTCGCGGGACTAAAGCCCGTCCCCCGCCCATCTTCCGACGCGCTACTATCGGCACTTGCAAAGTTCAGCCCACCGCAAGTCCTCTCCGCCTACGCGAACCTACTCTGGAAACGAACAGCCGGAATAGAGCGCGAACAAATGGCCCTTGCCCGCGCCTGCGCAAAGCTCGTCCTCATAGACGAAGCACTCGGCAACTACTACCGAATCCTCAAAGAAAAGCCCGACCACCTACAAGCCATACGCGAAGTCTGCGCCCTGCTCGTTCCCCGGGCACGCTTTTCAGAAGCGCTGCGCCTTGTGGAAGCGGCGCGAACGGTGTTCCCGCAAGAACCCTCGCTGCTCTACTTTTACGCCTTTATAAAACAAGCCTCCGGAGAACACGAAGAAGCCCTCGCCGCGTTCGACCTTGTGTCCGAAATGCCCGGCCCCCTTGCAATAAAAGCAGGCAAACAGTTCATCGTCAGCATGGCCTACCTGCCGGACCTGACGCAAAAGGACATACAGGAAGCAAGCGAAGCATGGGAACGCAAATTCGCCCGCCCGACAAAACGACGCCCCATACAACGGCACCCCGGGCGCATACGACTCGGCTACTACTCGCCAGACTTCCGGCGCCATTCCATAGCCTCCTTCATCCCGCCGCTCCTTGAAGCGCACGACAGGGATAAGTTCGAACTGTTTCTATACAGCGACAGCGGCCACAAAGACGAGCTCACCGAACACTACCGCACGCTTGCAGAACACTGGCGAGACATTCAGCCACTGGACACAAAGGCAGCCATCAACGCCCTTAAAAAAGACCGTCTGGACATACTGGTGGATCTGGCCGGGCACTTTGGAGATTCCCGCCCTTGGCTCTTTGCCGAACGCCCAGCGCAAAGACAGGCGCACCTTGTAGGTTACAACGGCTCGACAGGGCTGCACAGCCTCGACTACCGCTTTACGGACGCAGTTTGCGAACCCGAAGGCAGCGAGTCGGAAAGCTCCGAAAAACTCATACGCCTAAGCCCGGGCTTCCTCCTCTACCGTCCACTGGTAAGAGACTTGGACCCGGGGCCTCCACCACACAGCCTGAACGGGAAAATCACCTTTGGCAGCTTCAACAACAGCTCCAAGATAAACGACGCGGTCATAGACCTCTGGTGCCGCATCCTGAAGTCTGTACCAACGGCGAGCCTCCTACTCAAGGCGACCCAGTTGAAAGACCCGGCACTTGGCGAAGCACTTGCAGCACGCTTTACAGAACGCGGAATCGAAAGCGAACGAATCGACATTCTTCCCGCCATGGAAGATGACGCAGCGCACCTAGGCATGTACAGACGCGTGGACATCGCTCTGGACAGCTTCCCGCTCAACGGCACGACCACGACCTGTGAAGCTCTTTGGATGGGCGTACCGGTGCTCACCATTATGGGCAAACGGCACAGCGAACGCATCAGCGCCAGCATACTAAAGCAGATCGGACTCGACGAAGCCGTTGCGCAAAACGAGGACGAATACTTAAATAAAGCCTGCGAATGGGCCGCTACGCCGGAGCGCCTTGCCCAATGGCGCACATCACTCCGCGAAGCCGTCGAAAGTCGTCTTGGAAACGCCCCTGCCTATGCGAGGCAACTGGAAGCGGCCTACATGGCCATGCTTGAGCAATAAAAAAGGGACGCGCTCCAAAGATGCGTGTCCCTTTCGTAAAAATAGAACTCGGCTACTCGGCAAGCAGCGTGAAGATGTTCCTCGCCATATCCGTATTGTCCATGGCGCCGCTGAAAAGCTCGCTCCCCGGGCCTATCGCACGCACCGGCACGGGGCTGGCGGTGTGCGAGAACGTGGTCCATCCTATGCCAGCTTTCCCCGCAAGAATGCGCGTTGCTGTCACGGTCAAAGGGTCGTAACCACCGTAGCGCAAGTAATACTCCAGCTTCGCAATCGGGTCTCTCCCCTCGCCATTGCTCATACTGTCGCGAAACGCCTGCCTAAGCTCCTTTTCCTCAAGAGGATTAAGCCCCAGCAAAAGCGCGCTGTCACCAAGACCGAAGTTCTCCTTCACCAAAGCCAGCCCCTCTTCCTCGCTTCCCCCATCGGGATGCGCGTCGCGGTACTCCGCAACAAGGCCGGAGAACGCCTCGTAAGACATCTTCTGATGCGAAAGAGCGTAGATATTGCCGTCATAATGGCTACCAGCATAGCCAATACCCATGCCGCCCGTCTCATGGTCGGCGGTCACGACGATGAGCGTCTCCTCGGGATGTTGCAGGTAAAAAGCCAATGCCGCCTGCACGGCCCTGTCAAAATCAAGCACCTCGTGCACTGTAGTCGCAGCGTCGTTGGCATGGCTGCACCAGTCGATTTTGCCGCCCTCCACCATCATGAAAAAGCCCTCCTCGCCAGCGAGAAGCTCTATGCCCTTGCGCGTAAAGTCCACTAGCGCCAACTCTCCCTCTGCGCGGTCTATGGCGTAAGTGATGGACTGCCCACCGGCCAGACGATCGGTGACGGCGATGATCTTCTCCGCACCGCTCTTCAGAGCAAAAAACGCCTGCTTGTCGTTCACGTAGGTGTAACCCATGCGACGGGCAAAATCCACGCAGTTCTCTGAGTCATGCGCCTGCACGATACCGCCAAGCCCGACGTTCTGCTTCATGTTGTCGGCACCAATCTGACCGTCCCCCTCGGGTTTGAGGAAGCCGCCGCCGCCAAAGTAATCAAAGCCGCTGCGCGCAAGATCCAACGCGATCGAATAGTAAAGATTTCGATCCGCCTTATGGGAGTAGAACACAGACGGAGTGGCGTGGTCGATGGACACACTGGTCACGATTCCGACCCTCATCCCGCGATCCCGAGCCGCTTCGGCCACGGTATAAAGGGCCTTCTCGCGTTTCCCGTCCATGCTGATGGTGCCGACCGTTGTCTTGCATCCCGTGGCAAGAGCCGTCCCCGCTGCGGCAGAGTCGGTAATCAAACGGTTTTCCGCATAAGTGCTAATCTGCCCGAACACCGGCAGATGATTCAAAGAAAGCTGCTCGGCGCCTATTCGCCCCTCCGCTGCGGCAAGATACGCCTCGGCGGCAAATGAATGGGCCATGCCGAAACCATCGCCAATAAAGAACATAACATACTTAGGCTTAGGCCCGTCGTAAGCCGCCCGGCGAGCCTCCATATCCACGCTCTGCGCCGTAAGCGAAGACAGGACACAGAACGCAAAAAGCGAACCTGACACAACGACACGCAAATGCCTCAATGCGGATAATCTCATGATAGTAAATAGCTTAGTGAAAGTAATATGGGCAAGCCGACGGGCAAACCGTCCAAATGACACACTACATATGCGCACCGCGACACATTCACATGCAAGTAGAAATTAAGGACATGGGCACCGTTTTACACAATCGTTTCATTTCATCTCCGTCACGCCACGCGAAACAACCGTAACGAAATGCGAATGATAGAATTCATTCAATCTTAACCTGTCATCAACGGCAAGGCTACGCGTCAGGAGCAGTATGCGTCCTTTCTTGAAAGGCCAGATAAGGCCTACGGGAAAGCAACCCAATACTAACTCCAATGAACAATAGGAAACGAAACACTATACTGCTGGCCGCACTGCTCGCGGCAGGCACTCCGCTGGAAGCGGCGAAGAACGTGATATTGATGATTAGCGACGGCGCCGGATACAATGTCTGGACCGCCGCAAGCATGTATCAGGGCCGCGTCAGCGAGAGCAACTCCTTGCAAGGCACGCAGGTCTATGACGGCTCCGGCTGGGTCCGCTACGGATGCAGCACCTATTCCGCGTCCAGCTCTTCAAAACCGGATGGCAAAATTGACGAATCCGTCGTTTACGACCCGACGAAAGTCTGGGATGCGAGTTCGCAGACAGCCGTCAACGGACAGGGCGACTTTGCCGGTTACAACTGGGTCAAAACCACATGCACCGACTCCGCCGCAGCGGCGACAGCCCTTTCCACCGGACAGAAAGTTTACAACAACTCGATGAACTGGTCGAGCTTCCCCGCCCCCACGGGCACCCCTCTTGACGGGCGCACGATTGCCGAGATAGCCAAGGCGGAAGGCAAGGCGGTGGGATCGATCAGCAGCGTCCAGTTCAGCCACGCAACGCCAGCCGGTCTTGGCGGAGCGCACAACATCAGCCGCAACAACTACGAGGCCATAGCCAACGAGATGCTATCCTGCGACTGGCTGGACGTCATCATGGGAGCCGGCCACCCGGACTACGACGACAACGGCGCACTCAAGGAAAGCCCCAACTACCGCTACGTCGGCGGCGAAGCGACATGGACCGCGCTTGAGAACGGCACCCACGAGGGAGGCTGGACTCTGGTCGATGAAAAGGCCGACTTCGAAGCCCTCGCCAACCCGTCCCGCTTCACCGTTCTGCCCACAAAGATTGTAGGCGTCCCGCAAGTGGCATCGACACTCCAGCAGTCCCGCAGCGGCGGAAATGCCGAGCACGAACCGTTCGCCGAAACAGTGCCCCTTAACAGCAACGTCCCGGATCTGGCCACGATGTCGCTCGCCGCGCTCAACGTGCTCAATCAGGACGAAGACGGCTTCTTCCTCCACATCGAAGGCGGTGCTGTCGATTGGGCAGGCCACGCCAACCAGAAGGGCCGCATCATCGAGGAGCAAATCGACTTCAACAACGCCGTGGAGGCAGTTATCGCATGGGTTGAAGAAAACTCAAGCTGGGACGACACCCTGCTCATCCTCACAGCCGACCACGACTGCGGCATGCTCATGGGACCGGACGCGGCCACAGTCGCCTACGACGAGCTCGTTTACAACGGCGCGGGCGTAGTCCCGGGCATGGCCTTCATGAGCGGCAACCACACAAACCAGCTCGTACCCGTGTATGCCAAGGGAGCCGAAGCCTCACTCTTTGCCAACTACATCGACGGCATCGACCCCGTGCGCGGCCAGTATGTGGACAATACGGACATATTCCGCGTAATGAAGGAAGCGGTGTCCCCCACGCCCGAAGTAACAGGCGATGAAGACGCGCTGAACGTCATCATAATGATCTCCGACGGCTGCGGCTACAACACATGGAACGCCGCCAGCTACTACCAGTACGGCGCACTCGGAGAGCAGCCCTATGAACAGGACGGCTGGCTCGAAATGGCCTGCTCGACCTTCATGGCCACTGCCTACCACGAGGGCAACAACTCCGTTCCGAGCGGCTACATTCTGGAACGCAACATCTACAACCCGCTCAAAGCCTGGGACAGCACCGATGCGGGTTTCATCTATAACAACGACACGACGGGCGCCTTTGTCGGCTACAACTGGCTCAAGCAGACCCCGACCGACTCCGCCTCTGCGGCCACAGCCCTTTCCAGCGGCTACAAGACCTACAACGGCGCAATCAACTGGGCCAACTGGCCAGCCGGAACAGGCACCAAGCTCGAAGGCCAGACTCTCGCTGAATACGCACACCAGTGGGGCCGCAAAGTCGGCACCATATCCTCCGTCCAGTGGAGCCACGCCACGCCCGCAGGTCTTGGCGGCTCGCACAACTTCAGCCGCAACAATTACGCCGAAATCGCCAACGAAATGCTCGAAGGCGGCTGGCTGGACGTAATCATGGGCGCCGGCAACCCCGACTATGACGACAACGGCGCGCTCAAAGCCACGGCAGGCAACGCCAAATACGTCGGCGGCAGTGACACATGGGCAGCCCTCAAAGCTGGCACCCACACCAAAGGCTGGACCCTCATTCAGAGCAAGGAAGAGTTTGAAGCAGTCGCGGCTGGCACGCTCCTGCCTAAAAAGCTCGTCGGCACCGCACAGGCTGCCACCACGCTTCAGCAGTCCCGCAGCGGCGGCAACGTAAAGCACGACGCTTTCGATTCGGCCTATCCGCTGAACAGCAATGTGCCGGACCTTGCCACGATGTCCGTCGGCGCGCTGAACGTTCTCGCCAACGATAACGAACGCGGCTTCTTCCTCCACATCGAAGGCGGCGCCGTTGACTGGTCAGGCCATGCAAACCAGCCCGGCCGCATCATCGAAGAGCAGGTTGACTTCAACAACGCTGTCGAAGCGGTCATCAACTGGGTTGAAGAAAACTCAAGCTGGGAAAAGACCCTGCTCATCGTAACAACCGACCACGACACCGGCCTCATAATGGGCCCCAACGGCGACACCGTCGCATACGACCCCATCGTGAACAACGGACAGGGAGAAATGCCCTCGATGACGTTCAACTCCAACTCGCACTCCAACCAGCTCGTGCCGGTTTACGTCAAAGGCTCCGGAGCAAACATCCTGCCCAACCTCGTCGATGGCGAAGACCCCGTCCGCGGTGCCTACGTGGACAACACGGACCTGTTCACGCTGGCCTATAACGTGATGCGCCCCAAGTATGAAGAAAACGTCCTCTCCGAAGGCGCGACCCGTTACAGCGATGGCTGGAAGCACAGCGACTGGTTCGGCGTGTTCTGGGACGGCTTCTACCCCTGGGTGTATGCCCCCTCGTTCAGCGACGGCTGGGTATGGATATGGGAAGGCAGCACAAGCGACAATATGTGGCTTTGCACCGAAAGCGACGGCTGGCTCTGGACTGCCGAAGGCTGGTATCCCTGGGTGTGGAGCAACGACCTAGGCGAATGGATTACAGTTTACTAACGCCAAAGCGTTCTTAACCCATTATCCAACAAAACACAAAGGCCGGCCTTTGATTCTCAAAGGTCGGCCTTTTGCGTGCAATCCCCAAGATACTTTTCAAGCAACTTCGAGCCTTGGCGCTTCACTCTTGTGTAAGAGTAGAAAACTAATCGCGGTAAATGTTCAAGCAGCATAAAAAAGCAACATAGCAAATCTGTCGAATTCGAAATCTCGCTAATTCACACGAGAAATACCCCCATTAGCGAATCCTCAGAAATTATTTCCTCTCTTTCGCGGGTCAGGATCAGCCCCACACATCACCGCAACTCACACACTAGCGCCCAAGGGACGGCGCCCCCCCATCCATTGTCCCTCTCTGATGTGCCCAGGGCGAGCCCTACCCTACCCATCCCAAGTCTTTGCGGGAAAGCCACGTAGCAACGGCCCCCGCAAAGACAAACCCACAGACTACAAAAATGAGTCACCTCACACGTACCCCAGTATCCAGGAAGCTCAGCTACCTGATCTCGGCGGTCGGAATAGGCACAGCCTGTTTCAACGCCTCTGCGCAAGCCCAAGACGAAGCCTCCACGGCTGAAGACCTCTACGTGATGGATCCGTTCACAGTATCGGCCGACGACTCGACCGGTTACATTGCATCCAACTCCATATCGGGCACACGCACAAAGACCGCGATTCGCGACATCCCGCTGAACATTCAAGTGTTCACCGAAGAACTCGCAGCGGACCTCATCGTAACAAGCCAGGTTGACCTCGAACGCTACAACGCGTCCCTTGTCAACGGTGGCGACGACCCACACTCCAACAACGTCATTCAACAGGCCTACAACGGCTTCATATTCCGCGGATTCGTCCAGAACTGGAGCCTTCGCGACGGCGTACGCCAGTACGACCCCGTTGACGCGCAGGGCATTTCCCGCGTTGAAATTGTCAAAGGCCCCGTCGCCGCGATGTACGGCGTCACCTACCCGGGCGGCGTGATGAACACCATCACAAAGTCCGCGATTCAGGGCGCAAACTTCGCCGACGCGATGTTCTCCATAGCCGACCACGGCGAATGGCGCGCGACACTCGACGCCAACGTATCGGGCGAGTCCGAGTTTGGCGCGTTCTCCATCCGCTACAACGGCGCCTATCAGGAGACCAAGGACGGACGCGAACACTCGGACGGTAAAATCGAGTACAACCAGATAAACGTGACTCTTGCCCCCACCAAGAGCACGACTATCAAGCTGCTGGCCGAATACGGCTACCGCGAACAGCCAAACGGCCTTGGCTACTTCACTACAAGTGAAGTGGACGAAAACGGCGTCGGTATCGGCAACAGCGCGGAAATCCCGCTCCAAGTAACCCACCCGGACATCGACTGGGACTGGAACTGGGCAACGGGCAACATGCGCTCCTGCGACAACACACTGTACAAGGCGGAAATCACGCAGAAGTTCTCAGACAACTTCAGCATCAACGCCTACGCACTGTACAGCACTCGCGATCAGGTTGACAGCGACGGCGGCCTGGACGGCAACGGCGGCGGCGGCTCCGGCGGAAGCTGGGCTGCCAACAGCAACACCGGCTGGATCAACCCCAATACTGCGAACGAAAAGATAGTCCTTCAGAACCACTACATCGACTGGTGCAACCAGAACCGTGCCTATGGTCTGACAGGCCTTCTCACGTTCGACATCGGCGGCATCAAGAACACAGTAACGGGCGGCGCCCACTTCTGGGAGGAAACATTCTACAGCCACCGCGGCTCGATGCCCTCCACATCGCCCAACTACGTGATTCTCGACGTAGTGGCCAACCTCGACGGCCTGTCCTTTGCGGACACCTTCCCGCCGAGCGACTACTACATCAACACCTCGTCAGGCCAGCATGAAGAGAGCGAAAACGAATACTACTTCGCCTCTCTGCAAAGCGAGTTCCTCGACGGGCGTCTCCGCACGACCGCAGCCATCAACTACACAGAGTTGGATCTGAAGAGCTACGCCAACATCGCCTCCGACGTGATAAGCAATCACACCAAGGACGACAAGGTATCGCCCCTGTTCGGCGCGATGTTCGACATCACCAAGGACATATCGGTCTTTGGCGTGTATTCGACCTCGCTCTTCCCGACAACGGACAAGAACGACTTCGAAGAACAGCTCCCGCCCGTTGAAGGCGAAAGCTATGAATTCGGCTTCAAGTTCGACATCATCGAGAACAAGTTGAGCGGCACGATCAGCTACTACATAATCGAGCAGACCGGCGGTTCGCAACGCGACCCCAACGCCATCAACAAGAACAAGATCGAATGGGACGGTATGACTGACGCAGAACGCGCCATAGCCTTCCCGGGCTTGACACGCGACGAACTCAAAGACCGCAACGGCCAGCTTGGCGACCTGATCCCGGGCCTCAAGCAGGAATCGACCGGCTTTGAAGTGGACCTGGTTTACCAGCCCATGAAGAACTGGCAGATCATGCTCAGCTACGCCCACAACGACGTGGAAATCAAGGAATCGGTGGACAAGACCCAGATTGGCCGCATCCCCAACTCCGGCCACATCGAAGACCAGCTCTCCTTCCTCACCAAGTACAGCTTCGAGGACGGACCGGCCAAGGGTCTCTACATTGGTCTTGGCGGCCAGTGGGCCGACGGAGCGTTCCAGGGCTACGTAGGCGATGTCGCCCGCTACAACCCGAGCACCTTCTACCTTGAGTCCTTCGCTGGATACAACTTCAAGACCTTCGGTCGCAAGTCCAGCATTCAGCTCAACGTGAAGAATATCACAGAAGTTGACGAGTTCGTGGGCTGGAAAGCCACAGGCTCCTCCAAGCTCGCCACAGAGCGTTACGAAGTGCCCACGGACATCCGCTACACGCTCTCGTACAGCATAAGCTTCTAGAAAGAAGTTTCCAAGGTATGGTCTAACCACCGGGGGTAAGCCATATGACACAGGGGGGAGAAGGCGAGAAATCGCCTTCTCCTTTTTGTTTAAGAAAAGCGCAAAACAATCGCAGCGCACGAGGAAAATGCATTTCCCAAACGATAGCAAAACCATTACGGTTGTTCTGGATAACCCCAATGATTGACACTCCCATGAAGCCCCCATCCCGAGCGCGCGCAATGTTCGGCTCAGGATGCGCCCTGACCGGCATGGTAATAATCCTTGGCCACTTCGGGGCGCTGCCGTTAATTCCACTCGCGGCCCTCGCTGTCAGTCTATTCGTCATCGTAGCCGTCAAGCCCAGGCTCTTTGCCCCGATCCAACGCGCAATGGACGCTGGGACGAACGCGCTTCTCAAGCTGCTGACATGGCTGCTACTACTGGGCGTCTTTATCTGCATATTCATCCCCGGGCGCCTGATAAGCAGCATCTACAAATCAATCCACAGGCAAAAATCGCCCAACGCGGCAAAAGAAAGCTACTGGCAGCCAATCGCCCCTGCCACGGACAGCAGCCGCCGCTTCACATCCCAGTTCTGACAGGCAAAGCCCGATGCGCATACTCGGCATAAGTGCATACTATCACGACTCAGCAGCCGTCCTGCTCGAAGAAGGCCGCATCGTTGCCGCTGCGCAGGAAGAACGCTTCACGCGCATTAAGCACGACCCTTCCCTGCCAATAAACGCCATACGCTACTGCCTGTCTCTGGCACACGGCGCACCAGACGCAGTCGTGTTCTACGAAAAGCCGCTCCTCAAGTTCGAGCGCATACTCCGGACCGCCTTTGATGTGGCCCCCTGCGGCTTCCGCGCCTTCGCAAGCGCCATCCCGAGCTGGACAAAGCAAAAGCTCTGGATTCCCATGCAGATAGAAAACGCCCTTGCAAACGAAGGCATCGACGCAAGAGGCAAAATCTTTTTCACAAGCCACCACGAATCCCACGCCGCAAGCGCGTTCTACGCCTCGCCGTACAAAAGCGCCGCCATACTCACACTCGACGGAGTGGGCGAATGGAGCAGCAGCACGATGGGGCGCGGCAAAGGAGCCGAAATGGAGCTGTTTAGCGAGCTGCGCTTTCCCCACTCGCTCGGCCTTCTCTACTCCGCATTCACCTACTACTGCGGCTTTCGCGTAAACTCCGGCGAATACAAGCTGATGGGCCTCGCCCCCTACGGAGAGCCAGTATATAAAGAGCTGATATTAAATGAGCTGATCGACTTAAAGCAGGACGGCTCCTTCAGGCTGAACATGAAATACTTCGCCTACGAGCGCGGAGAACGCATGACAAGCCGCGCCTTTCACACCCTTTTCGGTGCCCCGCCGCGCAAACCCGAAAGCACGATCACCCAGCGCGACTGCGACCTTGCCCGCTCCATACAGGCCGTGACAGAAGAAGTCGTCCTGAAAATCGCCAACACCCTGCACGCGCGAACGGGCGAGGAAAACCTCTGCATGGCCGGAGGCGTCGCCCTCAACTGCGTGGCCAACGGACGACTCTTGCGCGAAGGCCCGTTCAAGCGCGTGTGGGTGCAACCCGCCGCAGGGGACGCGGGAGGCGCACTCGGAGCCGCCCTTGCCCTGCACCACCTTCACTACAAAGCGCCCCGCGCCTGCGAAGGAGCGGACCTGATGCAGGGCACGATGCTAGGCCCCGAATACAGCGCGGGCGAAATAGAAAAAGCCGTTGAAAAACACGGCCTCGAAGCTACCGAAATGCCTCGCCGCGCCCTGCGCGCAAGCGTGGCCGCAGCGCTGGACAAGGGCAAAGTCGTGGGCTGGTTTCAAGGCCGCGCCGAATACGGCCCCCGCGCCCTGGGCTGCCGCTCGATACTTGGGGACGCACGCAACAGCAAAATGCAAAGCGTGCTGAACCTCAAAATCAAGAAGCGCGAATCCTTCCGCCCCTTCGCACCGATAGTCCTTGCCGAATACGCACAGGACTACTTTGCCCTCAACGGCGACTCGCCCTACATGCTCTTCACTGCGCAACTGCGGGAAAGCCGCCAGATACCGCGCGAGGGCAAAAACCTCGGCATGGAGGAGTTTCTGCATCAGGAACGCTCGGACATACCAGCCGTTACGCACGTTGACTACTCTGCGCGAGTGCAGACCGTGCACGCCAACATACACCCGGAACTGCACGCGCTTTTGTCCACATTCTACGGCCTCACAGGCTGCCCCGTTCTGATAAACACATCCTTCAACGTGCGCGGCGAACCGCCCGTGCTCTCTCCAGAGGACGCGATAAACTGCTTTCTCTCAACAGACATGGACATGCTCGCGATCGGCCCCTTCCTAATCGACAAAAACCAAAACTCGTCTAGCAGCGCAGTACTGTCCGCAAAAAGCGGCTTCGCTCTTGATTGACAGATTTTGCAACTTTCATATCATCCAATGTCATCAGATACCCCAGTTAAACGCTCCGGCATACTGCGCCACCTCTGCGCGCTGCTCGGCGAACTTTGGAGCTTTGCCCGCACGCACAAAGTGTGGTGGATACTGCCCGTTGTCATAATCCTGCTGCTGATGGCGGCCCTTCTGGTAAGCGTGTCCAGCGTGTCGCCATTCATTTACACGCTGTTTTGACAAACCGATGAAACAAGAGGCCGCAAAGTCCCTGTCGCTGCGCCGCCGTCTGGCCTACGCCCTGACGCTGTCCATCACGATGAGCGCCCTGCTGGTATGCAGCATGGAGTTGTTTCTCCGCGGCGCAGGCTTTGGCAGCCCCTCATGCTACTATCGGGACGCGGAAGGACCGGAAGGATACGAAATCATCCGCGAAAACCGCGACTTCACAGCCCCCTACTTTGCCCGCGAACTCATTCGGCGGCCTCCGGCCATGCGCCTTCTAAAGGACAAGCCCAAGGGCGAATACCGCGTGTTCATACTGGGAAGCTCCGCCGCGATGGGCGACCCGGAATCGTCCTTCTCGGTGGCGCGCGTTCTCGAAAAAATGCTCTCCGAGGCGTATCCTGAAATACGCTTCACCGTGGTGAACGCCGCGATAACGGCCATCAATTCAAACGTCGTAAAACGCATAGCCGACGACTGCGCCGACCTGGAACCGGACCTCTACATCGTTTACGAAGGCAACAACGAAGTCATCGGCCCGTACGGCCCCGCCGCGGTGTTCGCGCCATTCATGCGCTCGCCCCGCGCCATTGCGCTGACGAGCTTCCTTCGCTCCACCCGCTGCGGACAACTCATAAGCACGATAGCCAACACGCTGGGGCAAGAGAAGGGCCAAGTGGAACAATGGGGCGGCATGGAGATGTTCATCAAGCAACAATTCTCCGCCGACGCGCCGGAACTGGACTCCGTGCGCAACATCTTCGCCAGCAACCTACGCTCGATAGTGGAATCAGCCACTGACGCAGGTGCGCACACCCTTCTCTGCACCGTCCTTACCAACCAGCGCGACTTTGCCCCCTTCATGTCCGCGAATCGTGCGGACCTGTCGCCTGAAGAGCACGAACGCTGGCTTGTCGAGCTTGAGAAGGCGGACAATGCCCTTGCCCGAGGCGACGAAGAACTGGCGGCAAGCCATTACGAAAAGGCTGCGGCCATAGATTCCCGCCACGCTGCGCTCGCTTTCAAACGAGGCCGCATAGCCCTTGCCCAAGGCAAGCAAGAAGAGGCGCGCAAACTTCTACAACTCGCGCTGGACCTCGACACTCTTCGCTTTAGAACGGACAGCCGCCTTAACGACTGCATACGCGAAAGCGCCCGTTCCATAGGCCCGCAAAGCTGCACCCTCGTTGACATCGAACAGACCCTATCCGCAAAGAGCGCGGGCGGCGTCGCGGGGAACGAATACCTCTACGAGCACGTTCACCTTACGATGCTTGGCAACTACGAAGCCGCGGCCCTGCTTTTCGACGCCACAAGCAACGAGCTGCAAAGGCGGGGCCTTGTCGCCCAAGTCGCGCAGGAAGTGCCAAGCTACGAGCGCATCCGCCTGCTCCTTGGCTACACGCCCTTCGATCAGGCCATGATAATCGAGGACATGCTGCAACGCTTCGGCAAGCCCCCCTTCACAGGGCAGATGGACAACGCCCTGCGCCTTGAAACATGGAAGCAACGCCAAGCCAAAGCCGCTACCGCGCTTGCGGACGAAAACTACCGCGAAGCGATACTTTCGGCCTACGAACTGGCGTTAAAGGAATCCACTCCCTACGACTGGATTCTCTGGCGCAACTACGCAATTGCGCTCGTATCCTTCGGCAAGCCGCGCGAAGCGATCGCCCCGCTAAAAATCGCCATGGCGCAGATAGACGACGACCCCGACCTCTTGTTCGCCCTTGCCAAGGCGTATGAAGGCAGCAAGTGCACCGATCAGGCCAAAGAGTGCTACGACAAGCTAAGAGAGCTGGAACCCCGTTACCCGGGCCTGCCAGAGTAGGGCCATACTCAAAGGAAAACCAAGAAACCAGATTTGTTTATCCGCAGATGAAAAAGGATTAGGGAGCGTCTTTAAAAGTGGGTTACGAGAGATGCAAGTCCTCCTTATCCTTCTTCAATCTGTGTAAATCTGCGTAATCTGTGGTTAAGAAAATCTTTCTCCTTCTGTTTCGGTAAACATTTGAGAATCGCAATAGTCCTTACACAAAGCAGGGAGGCAGCCAAGCGCCACCTCCCTGTATAAACCGTGAAATGATTGGCTGAACCCTTCTACTGCGGCTCCTGATAAATCGTCAGGCGATAGAACCTTGGCTCTGTCTCGTTGAAAGGCACCACAAAGAGTACCCTTCCATCTTCGCCGAACTGATAGAACTGCGGCGTAATATTGCTCCAGCCCACAAGGTCTTCACTCTCCATGAACTCGAAGCCCGCCCCGACGACCACTGATCCGCCGTCCATCTCAAGCAGATTCCCATTGGAAAGATCATGCTCGTAAGGATCCTCGAAAAGATCCAGATACTCCACAGATTCGCCCGTATTAAGGCCCAGAGCAGGCTGAAGAGTGAACTGCAAAGGCAGATCCTGATTCCAGCAAACGCCGTTTGTGACGCCGTCCAGATTCTGGTCAAGCTCGTCAGCACTGATCAGGGCGCGCGAAGTGTAGGCCGCGACCAAGTCCGCGTCCGCCACGCTCTCCGGCCCGTTGGTTTCGCCATACCAGCTCGCGAAATAGAGCCACTTGATGCCCGCGCTCAACATGTCCTCAAGATTGGGCACGCCGCCGAACTCGGTCAGCGCGAAAGGTTTGCCCGTACTGCCAAAGGTCGTGTTCAAATTGTCCCAAGTGCTCTGAAGAATGCTAGTCCGGTCGCTCGGGTACTGGTCTATACCGATGATGTCCACGTATTCATCGCCCGGGTACCAACTCGTCTGCATCTGGTCCGTGCAGGTGTAAACCCAGATAAGATTCTTTAGTCCGTGGTAGTTTTCAAGGCGATCGTACATCAGGTGCCAGAGCTGCTTGAACGGCTCCGAACCACCATCTCCCCACCAGAACCAAGCCCCGCCCCAGGCCGCGGGGTTGCCCTCGGCCTCGTGCAGCGGGCGCCACAGAACGGGCACATTCGCATCTGCCAGCTTTTTCAACTCCACTGCAATGCGGTCAATATCCGCCACCAAAAGCTGGTAATCGCTACTTGTCGGGTCGGCCATGGCCGCGGCTACGTCAAACTCCGAATGCTCGGAATAGAAACAGCGCCACCACTCCTTGCCCGTGGTGTTGGGAATGCCGGACGGCGAAATCCAGTGCCAGCAAAGCGTTACAATGTAGCCCTCTTCCCAGTGCTTGATGACGTTCTCGGTCAACTGGCCCGGGTTTCCTCCGTAGTCAAGGCTGCCGGAGCCGTAGTAAACAAAGTCTTCGCAGATAATAGCGGGAGCCTTGCCGGTCTTTTCGATAATGTAGGCGGCATCCGCCTCCTCCTGCTGACCGCTCGGCACTGTGAGGCCCTTTGCCTGATTGGCGAGCAGCCCGGTAAGCAGCTTCTGCTTGCGGGTGTAGCCCCTGTCGTTGTCGTTGGCATCCGTGTCGATGGCCACGAACTGAATCCAGTCGATGTAGAACCAGGTCCAGTTGTCCGAAATCACGATGTCGTTGCCATCTTCCATCCACACTTCGCCAAGATAGACGGAAGTGAAATACGGGGTGTTGGGCAGCTCGACATCGAATTGGCGCCCGTTGATGCTCACGCTTGCGTGCTTGTTCTGCCCCTCGGTGCCGTAGGGGGACTTGCAACCCAAAGTCACGCGGTAAAGCCCGGGTTCCATGACATAACCGGTCCAGGAAACGCTTTCGCCGACCTCGTCGATAAACACCGCACCAGTGCCCGTGTAATTGGCCTGATCGGTCACAACGGTGGCGCCGGAAAGAGTGCCGGTTTCGGCCTCGAACCGGACCAAGCCGCTGGTTGAAGAAAAGGACAAATCCTCGTAGCCGAACAAAGGCGTCGAGAAAAGCCCGCAAAGAGCAGCGGCGGCCAATACACCGCGCCTGCCTGATGGAAGTTTGTTCAAATGCATATGTCGAAGCGGGGGAACGATTCAGAGTTGGGAAGCTCCGCGCATCGTGAGAATGCCAAAAGCGTCACGCGGCACAGGAGAGGGATTTGCAGTCATGCCATGTGTAACATCAGACCCGGATTCTTGCACGAAAAAAGCTCAAAATCCTGCGCAAAACGCATGGAAGATACACTCTATCCACGCGCACGCGCAAAGGATCTAAAAACGCCGTTGGGAACGCGGCTCGAACGCAGCTTTTGCAAAGCAGGCTGGATATTGCCCGCGCAAATGGTGTATGCTCGCAATTCCCGCGCACATAATGGTGCGAAATGGGAAAGCAACAGCTATGAGCAAGAGCAGCACACAATGGCAGGCCGCCGACCGCGCACTGCCGCAGGTCCGTTCCATGCACGCCTACGTGCCCGGCAAACAGCCCACGGGCGAGGGTTGGATTAAGCTCAACACCAACGAGCTGCCCTACCCTGCAAGCCCCACGGTGGCCGCCGCCGTGGCCGCAGAGGTGGAAAAGCTGCGCCTCTACCCCAACCCGACAAGCCAGCCCCTGCGCGAACACATCGCCGCGATGACGGGACTGAAGCTCGGGCAGGTATTCGTGGGCAACGGCTGCGACGAAGTGCTCGCCCTATTGACCCGCGTATTCTCCGGCGCAGAAAGCATGGCCTGCATGACCCAGCCAAGCTACTCGCTATACCCGGTACTAACGCAGATTCAGGCCGCCAACATGGAGAAAATTGCCTTCTCGCGCGACATGAAGCTGCCCGTTGACGCGATCCGCGCCTGCAAGGCGAACCTCTTTTTTCTCACCAACCCGAACGCCCCGACGGGAGTCGAGTTCGCGCCCGAAGAACTGCGCGCCGCGGCGGAAGGCTTTGGCGGAGTATTCGTCGTGGACGAAACATACGCAGACTTTGCCAGCAACAACGCAGTAGCCCTGCTGGCGGAACTGCCCAACCTCGTCATCACCCGCTCCTTGTCCAAAAGCTACGGCCTTGCAGGGCTGCGCCTCGGCTACGCACTCGCGTCCGAGGAAATCATAGCCCTGCTCGACAAGGTGCGCGACAGCTACAACGTAAACCGCCTAAGTCAGGCAGGTGCCCTCGCCGCGCTCAAAGACGTGGAATACCACGACGAACTGATCGCCAAAATCAAGGAAACGCGCGAAAGCTTCACGGCGGGCCTTCTCGAACGCGGCTTCTTCGTCTATCCCTCAAGCGGCAACTTCGTCTTTGCCCAGCCCCCCGTGCGCGGAAACGAAACTCCTGCGCTAGCAGCGGCCTCTCTTTACTCCTATCTCGAAGAAAACCGCATACTTGTAAGATATTTTCCCGGCGATGCCTTGACGGAATCCTTCCTAAGAATCAGCATTGGCAGGCCGGAGCAAATGGACCAGCTCCTGCAAACAGCAGACCTATGGCGCAAGAACGTGTAGCGGAAGTCAAACGCGATACCAAGGAAACGCAGATCGCGATAAAGCTCAACATCGACGGCAGCGGCAAGGCTGAGGTCAAAACAGGCATTCCCTTCTTTGACCACATGCTCACGCTCGCCGCGGCGCACGGCCTCTTCGACCTGAGTGTCGAGGCGCAGGGCGACATCGAGGTGGACTACCACCACACCGTCGAAGACGTTGGCATAGCCCTCGGACAGGCGTTCAAGGACGCGCTCGGGGCAAAGCTCGGCATAGTCCGCTACGGCTTTTTCTTCCAGCCAATGGACGAGACTCTGGCCCGCGTAGTCGTGGACATGGGCGGCAGACCCATGCTCGTTTACAAGGCGGACACCACCGTGTGCTTTGTAAGAGACTTCAACATCGGCATGTTGCGCGAGTTCTTCCAGGGCTTTGCCAACAGCGCGGGTGCCAACGTGCACGTACAGCTCGAATACGGGCAGGAACCGCACCACGTTGCCGAGGCCATTTTCAAGGGCTTTGGCCGTGCGCTCGACGCCGCCTGCCGCATAGACCCCCGCCGTCAAGGCGCGCTCCCGAGCACCAAGGGACTTTTGTAGCAGCACGCGCCTCTTGCAGGTGCCCAAGGCATGTTCCCCGGGAAAAGCCTGTTCGAAAAATCAGGCAACATCCGAAGAGAGGCATTGGCTTGAAAAGGAATGAAAACAGGAACGCGCAAGTATTTGCACGTCTTCTGTAATTATGAATAAAATCCACGCCCGCGCATCGAACTGGACGCGCCGTGGATTTGCCTTAACTGGACGGACACGCGTTCACGGGAGTAACTCTCGCGATTGCTCCCCATAGTCCTAAACCCGAAAGACCAACTCCCATGAACGAAACACCACCGGCACAAGAAGCGCCATTGACAAGCCCAAGCGCCCAAACCCTGCAAGACGCGGGCGCGGAACAGGTCCACGGCATTATCAACCAGCAGGTGCTCGACAACGAAATCTGGCGCTGGGGCGCTCTATTTATCTCAATTGTCGCAGCCTACGCGGCGGGCAAAATGCTCTCCTACGCGCTACTTGTAATGTCCCAGCGCGCAGCCAGGAAGGGGCATAACGTCTATGCCTCCCTTCTCAACGCGGCCTCGCGCACAATGGTGGTGTTTGCCGTCGTCGTCGGGCTGTCCATCGGTCAACACTTTCTAAACCTGCCAGCGGGGGTCGCTCAGGGCCTGCACACAGGCATCGCTCTTCTTTTCACTCTCGCCTGCGGCCTTTTCGCATGGCGCATGGTTGACGTAATAACAGACGCCTTCCGCTCCTACGCTGCACGCACGGACAACAAGATGGACGACATGCTCGTCCCCATCCTGCACACCAGTCTTCGCGTGACAGTGGGCGTATTCGTCGCCGTTCAAGTCATACAAATCTTTAGCGACAAGCAGGTTACATCCATACTGGCCGGTCTTGGCATCGGCGGCTTGGCCGTGGCCCTTGCAGCACAGGATTCAATAAAGAACGTATTTGGCTCGGTCGTAATATTCGCGGACAAGCCCTTCACCGTGGGCGACCGCATCGTGGTGGACAATTTCGACGGCTCCGTAGAGCAAGTGGGAATGCGCTCCACGCGAATCCGCACCCTCACAGGGCATCAGGTTACAATCCCCAACGGCGAACTGGCGAACAAGAGCATCGAAAACATTGCGCGCCGCCCCAGCATCCGCCGCCTGCTAAACGTCACAATCACTTACGACACGCCGCCCGCCAAGGTGAAGCGTGCCGTCGAAATACTTGAAGAGATTCTGGCCGTCGCGCCGATGGAAGGCGGAAGAAAAGAATCAGGAAGCGTAAACAACCCGAACTTCCCATCCAGAGTATATTTCAGCGACTTCAACGCCGACAGCCTGAACATAATAGTTCTCTACTGGTACACACCGGCGGATTACTGGGACTACATGGCATACAGCCAGTGGTTCAACTTCCAGCTTCTGGAACGTTACAATGCCGAAGGCATCGAATTCGCATTCCCGACGCAGACGCTGTTTCTTGCAGGCGACACAAAACGCCCGCTTGACTTTGCCCCTTTGCGCGACGGGAATCTCCCCCTAGGCGACAAATAGACAATGGAACGCGTACCAAAACTCGCAATCATAGACTACGGCATGGGCAACCTGCGCAGCGTTCTACGCGCATGGGAAAAGGCCGGAGCCGAGGCACGAATCGTTCAGGACAAGGCGGACCTTGCCGGAGCGGACGCGCTTGTTTTCCCCGGTCAGGGGGCGATAGTCGATTGCATGCGTCTTCTTTCAGCCACGGGCTTTGACAACGCGATCCGCGAATGGGTGGCAGCCGACAAGCCCTTTTTCGGCATCTGCCTTGGCGAGCAGGCCCTGTTCGGCTATTCCGAAGAGGGCCGCTGTGCCTGCCTTGGCGTCTTCGCCGGAACGGTCAAACGCTTCAATCTGCCGCCGCAGTTCAAAGTCCCGCACATGGGCTGGAACAACGTGGACTTCGTGCGCGAAGACCCCGTCAGCAAATGCTTCGACGGACAGTCGCGCCAGTTCTACTTTGTCCACAGCTACTACACCGTGCCCGAGGACGAATCCATAATTTGGGGCAGCACCGAATACGGCGGCACCCGCTTTGCCAGCGCCGTGCGCAAGGGCCGCTGCTACGCCACGCAGTTCCACCCGGAAAAAAGCCAGGCCGACGGACTCACTCTTTACAGAAATTTTCTCGATAACATATAGGGAGCGTTTGAAAATCAAACTTCCTTGGAAGACTTATTTCTTTACATACCTCTTTCATAGAAAGCACTAAGCAGTTATGCTATGAGTTGACTGGCGACACAGGCAGCTAGAGCATTTCCCAACAGCAAGGTTACCCATGCCCGACACAGCACGCATCATAATCGACGGCAAAGAGTACGAATACCCGATTATTACCGGGACCGAAAACGAAAAAGCCATTGATACACGAAACCTGCGCTCGGATACAGGCCACATCACATTTGACGAAGGATTCGGCAACACCGGCTCCTGCCTAAGCGACATCACATTCATCGACGGCGAAAAGGGCATCCTGCGCTATCGCGGCTACCCCATTGAACAGCTTGCCAAGCATTCTTCGTTCATCTCCGTCGCATACCTGATTATCTACGGAGAGCTGCCCAGTGCGGCCCAGCGCGAAAACTGGCGCGAGAACATCCGCCGCGAGGCATCGCTGCACACGGGCATGAACAGCATGTTCGACGGCTACCCGACACGCTCGCACCCGATGGCAATCCTGTCGGCCATGCTCAACTCGCTCGGCTGCTACTACCCGCACATGGCCAGCAACAACCGCCAGCAGGACGTCGAACACTTCGACAATGCGGCGACGCTTCTCATTTCCAAAGTCCGCACCATCGCGGCCATGAGCTACCGCACCGAAAAGGGCCTGCCCTACGTCTGGCCGCGCTCGGACCTGCGCTACACGGCGAACTTCCTGCACATGATGTTCTCCGAGCCGTACAACACATACGAGCCGGACGAGGACACCGTCGAGGCGCTGGACCTGTTCCTGCTCCTGCACGCCGACCACGAGCAGAACTGCTCCACGTCCACAGTGCGCATGGTTGCCAGTAGCGGCGCTAACCTCTTTGCCTCGGTTTCAGCAGGCGTTTCCGGCCTATGGGGGCCTCTGCACGGCGGTGCGAACGCGGCTGTCGTCAAAATGCTCATGGAAATCGAGCGCGACGGCGACGACGGAACGCGCTTCATTCAGGCTGCCAAGGAAGGCAAGGCCCGCCTCATGGGCTTCGGCCACCGCGTTTACAAAAACTACGACCCGCGGGCCAAGATTCTGGGCCGCGCCGTGGAACGAGTCCTCGCGAACATGGGCCGCAAAGACCCGCTGCTTGACATCGCCCGCCGCCTCGAACAGGAAGCGATCAACGATCCCTACTTTGTGGACCGCAAGCTGTATCCCAATGTGGACTTTTACAGCGGCCTCCTGCTTCGCGCCATCGGCATCCCGCTGGACATGTTCACGGTGATGTTCGCCATTGGCCGTATGCCCGGCTGGCTCGCACACTGGAGGGAAGTCGCCATCGCGCCAAAGCAGCGCATCTACCGCCCGCGCCAGATCTACACCGGTCAGGCAAAACGCGACATCGAGGAAGTGTAAAAGCTTCCTTTAGGGAGTGTTTGCAAATATATAACTCCCGAGACAAAACGCCCGCGAACGGCTTTGGCAAGCGATGCTCAAAACGGAGCATCAGGCCAAGGCAAGTAACGCGGGCGTTTTTGTGTACACGCGGCCCGATGCTACTCGGCGGACAAGCATGTTTCCTGCGGAATGTCCAATAGATAGACAGCGTAGGTTCTCGGCGGGACGGCAAGCCCCGTCTCCCCGGGCAGGCGCTTCATCACAACGCCCTTGCCAAACAGAAGCCGGTTGTGATTTGGCAACTCGCCATTGATAACGACCTCGAAACGCTCGTTCGCTGGGTTGATTACAACGAGTATGCGCTCCCCGCCACCCTCCCTCTGAAACACGAACGGATAGCGCCCGGGCATGGCGTACACGGGGACAAAACCCGCATGGTTGGCCAGCGCTGGATGGGCCTTCTTTAGCGCCACAAGCCTGCGGACAAAGTTGAGCATCGACGCTGAATCCCCCTCCTGAACGGCGACGCAAGGCGCGTCGGATGAAGAGTCCACAGGGAAATACAAGTTCCCGGCTCCGCCGAAGGAGAAGCCCATGTTCGGCAAGGCCGCGTCCCACTGCATGGGCGTCCTGCAACTTGAGCGCCCGTACGAACCCTCGCGCGAAGTAAGCCCGGGCAAATCCCGCATCCCGATTTCGTCCCCGTAGTAGATAAATGGCACGTTGGGCATCGCGAACTGGAAAACGTAAATCATCTCTACGTCCACTCTGTCACGTCCTAGTCGGTTAACGCGCGCAAGGTCATGATTGCCCACGGGAAGAGAAATGTAGCCCTTAGACGCACTTGCCGCCCGCGCAGGCAGGTATGCATGAAGAAAGCGGCATATATCACCACGACCTGAGCAGTTGAAAAAGCTCGTCTCGTTGGCCCAAAGGCTGTCGTAGCCCGGGAACCAGTGCATAAAGTCCGCATGGAATGCGCTATCCAGTGCCACCGCGGGGTCCGACCATTCGGATATTATGAACGCCTCGGGATAGTCTCTGTCGAGCATGTCGCGCACATCCTGCCAGAAGTCCAGAATGCGGTGCTCGGGGTCGTTTTTGACGAGGCTGCCAGCCATGTCGATGCGGAAGCCGTCCGCGCCCATGTCCAGCCAGTAACGCATGATGCGCTTCATTTCCTCGCGCAGCGCGAGAATGTCCGGGTGATCCACGGGAAGCTGCCAGCTCTGCGCCGCATCGGGCTTTCCATAGCCGTAGTTGAGCGCTGGCTGATGCCAGAAGAAATTGGACAGGTAATTGCCGTCCCGATCGCAGTAGCCCTGAATGAAGCCCTCGCGGTATCTCTCCATCCCCTCAAACCAAGTGCCTTTCGTCCACACATACCAGTTTGAACGCTCGTTCATCTGCGGCTCGCAGGACTGTTTGAACCATGGGTGATCAACCGAGGTATGGCCGGGCACAAAGTCGATAATCACGCGAAGGCCAAGCTCGTGCGCCTTGGCGAACAGTTCCCTTGCGTCGTCGTTTGTGCCGTAGCGCGGCGCCACCTTGCAGTAATCGGACACGTCGTAACCGGCGTCGCGAAAGGGGGACTCGTAAAAGGGGTTCAGCCACACTGCGTCCACGCCAAGGCTTTTCACATAGTCGAGCTTGCCGATTATGCCGCGCAAATCCCCTATCCCGTCCCCGTCGCTGTCCTTGAAGCTCTGGGGATATATCTCGTAAAAAACGGCATTGCGGACCCATTCCGGCCCGGGTGGCGGCGGTACGTGGCTTGCCCCCGCCACGGGCACAGAGTCGAAATAGTAGCGTGCATCCCCGGCACTCTGGGCGTTGCTATGCATGGCTGTGGCGGCTAAGAGAAAGAGAGCCTGCGCTCCGGATTTGGAATATAACTGCATGGCCTGAAGTCCCTTTCCCTAAGAAAAAGCTGCTTTGAGTTTGTTACCGGCGTTATCTGCCTAGTCATAGTCCGGCGACACCCGCTCCCGCACCCTTGGCAACACTACGTCCAGCACACGCTCGCAACAACGGGCAATTCCGTGCCGCTCGGTCTCCAGAATAATTGCGCTAGAAATGGGTTCAGGCTCCTCGAACGGGGAATCCTTGCCAGTGAAAAATGGAACCTCACCCTTTTCGGCCTTTGCATACAGCCCCTTCACATCCCGCCTTGCACATGCCTCGTAGGACGCCTTCAGATACACTTCCACAAAGTCATTCTCGCCCACTATCTGCCGCGCAAGGTCGCGCAGTTCGCGAAAGGGGCAAATAAAGGCCGCGATAGTAACTACTCCGGTGTCCAGAAAGAGGCGCGCGGTCTCCGCGGCGCGGCGGATGTTCTCCTTTCGCGCCTCGGCGTCGAAGCCCAGCCCCGAGCATAGGCCGGAGCGGAGCGAGTCCCCGTCCAGCACGCGGCACAGCACCTTTTCCGCGGACAAATGGCGCTCAATCGCGGCAGCTATCGTGCTTTTGCCGCTGCCGGAAAGGCCGTAGAGCCAAACCACAAGGCCGCGTTGCCCCAGCATCAACTCTCTTTGCTCCCGTCCTATCCCCTGCCCGTTTTCCAGTTCTCTCATCGCGCTACTCCTCGTTTTCTGCCCTCCTGCGTCTTCTGCGCTGCGGGGCTGGCAATGGACGGGAGGGTATCTCGTCCAGCCCCATCGCTTCCTTCATGAATAGTAACATATCCTCCGGCAGCGGAGCTTCAAACGAGAGATCTATTTCTTCGGTGTGAATGTGAAGTTTCCAAGCGTGCAAGGCCTGTCTGGGCATGGGCAAGGTTGCGAGCAGGCGCTCGGTCAACCCGCTTTGGGCGAATTCGAGGTACAGAGAATCGTCGTGACCGTAGATTTTGTCAGCCACGATCGGGTGCCCCATCCACTGGGCATGGGCGCGAATCTGGTGCTTGCGCCCCGTGTGCGGGTGCACTTCGCAAAGGGTGTATCCGCCGCCGTGGGCAAGGGGGATAAAGGTCGTCTGCGCCTTGTAGCCGCTGCCGTCCGTTGCCACCTGTTGCTTTACGTGCACGTCGCTTTCGTCGTCGGCAGTCAGGGCGCGGCTCACTTCCTGCGCCTCGGCCAGCTCGCCCTCCAGAAACGCGATATATGTTTTTTGCGTATTGCGGTTCTGAAAAGCCTGCTGAAGGGCGCTTGCGCGCAGCTTGTCGCGGCAAATCAGGACCAGACCGCTCGTCTCGCGGTCCAGCCTCGCAATGAGGTGCATTTTGTCCGCGTTGTAAGCCTCCCTTACCGCGCCGACAAGGCTCGACCAGGGGCCGTTCTTGGACGGGTGGCAGACCACCCATCCGGGCTTGTTGAAGACCAGAAGATGCTCATCTTCAAATATTAACCATGAACGTAACTGTTCGGGCTTAATAAGGGGGCTTTTACTGCCGAATGGAGATATGTCGCCAATCACGGGTGTTTAAGGTAAGTTTCAAGTCTCAGTTTGCGCAGGACGAATTCGGCCGCCGTGGCTCTGAGTTCGATGGGCAGAATAACACAAAGATCAGCAACAAGTCTGCTCTTCCATCCAGGAATTATCACTCTCCTGCGCTTATGAAGTCCGTAAAGACTCGCATCGACCACCTGAGCAGCCGTTGTGGCGCGGAAGTTCTTCGCCGGAGGGCTGGAAAAACCGGCGTTTTTGAAGAAGCGGCTTTCGGTCGGTCCCGGGCAGAGGGCCTGCACCTGAACGTTGTCGCGCTTGAGTTCCTGCCCGAGGGCGAGCGTCCAGTTGAGCATGAAAGCTTTGGTCGCGCCGTAGGTGGCCATGTAGGGCGTGGGCTGAAAAGCCGCGAGGGAGCACACGTTGATAATCGCTCCGCCGCGTCGCTTCAGCTCGGGAAGCAGGTTGGACGTTATGTTTACGGGTGCCGCGGTGTTGACCTCTATCATGTCGAGCTGACGCTCGATACTGTTGCAGGGAAGCCTGCCGTAGCTGCCAAAGCCGCTGTTGTTTATAAGAAGCATCTTGCCCTCGGGCGCGGCCGCGCACTTCGCGTGCAGCCACTGGAGCGCCTCGTCAAGCTCCGCGGGCGAGGAAAGGTCCGTCTGCCGGTGCATGACTTCCAAGCCGCCCCACTCGTCGTCAGGTTTACTTCGCGACAAGTTGAAAACGGTCAGTTCCGGCTTAAGTTCCTTAAGACGCCTGACAAATTGCAGCCCTATACCAGAAGAGCCGCCCGTAATAATTACGAAACTGTACGATTTCAGGAATCCTAAACCTTCCTTCATTGTCATACATGATGCAGGAATAATCATTTCTCTCAAACCCAAAGAAAAGGAAACGATAGATGAAAGACCGCATGAATGATGTGATCATCTCTGGCAACAATGTCGATCTCACCGCTGGCCTTCGCGAACACGTATTGGCCAAGATGGAACGTCTGTTCAGCCACGAAAGCAGCATCATTCGCATAAGGGTTGAGCTTACTTACGACGAGACCCGGGCCGTGGCCGAACAACACGTGGTAAGAGTCCTGATGGAAATCAAGGGCAACGACATCGTGATTACCGAAGCCTCGGAGGACATGTACAAGTCCGTCGATGTTATCGTGGACAAGCTCGACCGCAAACTGCGCCGCCGCGCCCGCCTTGGCAGGGTGAAGCGCAAGCAGACTCACGAAGTGGACATCCCTGCCGAGCTGCCCAAGGTGGCCGTCAACGAATAGTCCTTAGTCCCTCGTAAATACAATTTGGCCCGACTCCGATACACTGGGAGCCGGGCCTGTTTGTTGCAGCGCACAATTGTCTTTGCGAAGGCACGCAACAGCCATTAGCTTGATAGCGACTAGTTAGCCCATGCCTAGCGAAGACGAGACCATCCTGAACCAACCCCAAGACGGTGCTGAAAACCGAGCGCGACTTGGCAAGGGGGACAGGATCGGCACCTATCAGATCGAAGGCCATCTTGGAAGCGGCGCGATGGGCGACGTATATCTGGCCACCCAAGTCTTTCTGCGTCAGAAATGTGCGCTGAAGCTACTGCCTACTTATCTGGCAAGCGACAAAGACTTCGAACAACGCTTCGCCAATGAAGGTCAGGCGCTGGCCATGCTGGACCATCCCCACATTGTGCGCGTTCTCTACGCAGGTGTGGACGCAGGACGCCATTACCTGAGCATGGAATACGTCGGCGGCGGAGACCTAGAAACTCGCCTCTCAGCGAGCGGGGGCAAACTCACGCCCCAAGAGGTGTTGTCCATACTCAGGCAAATGCTTTCCGCACTCGGCTACGCACATTCAAAAGGCGTCGTCCACAGAGACCTCAAACCCGCGAACATCCTGCAAGACGCACGAGGGAACTGCAAGGTGGGCGACTTTGGGCTGGCTATGGTCGCCGGGGAGCAGTTCATGCAGGACATGATCCGCCGCAGCATCGTCGCCAACTTACCCGAGCACGGCGGGGATAGCACCATCGTTACAAGCGGCTTGACATCGAGACAGTCCGGAGCAAGCGCATCCGCTCTGGTAGGCACCATCGACTACATAAGCCCGGAGCTGCGCGCCGGAAAGACAGCCGACGCAAGAAGCGACATCTACGCGCTGGGCGTAATGGCCTATCTTATGCTGACAGGGCGAAAGCCCCTCGGAATGGCCAAGCCACCGTCCAAACTTGCACGCGGCCTTAACCCCGACTGGGACGCATGGGTGGCACGCTGCATGGAGTTCGACCCCGATGAACGCTTCCAAAGCGCCGAAGAGGCGGCGAAAGATCTCCCGCGACTGGAACAGGCTCGATTCACACCACCTGCAACAGCTACTGCGCCTTACAGGCCCAAGCCGCGAGTAGAGCCGAACATCCGTCATAGCGTCCGCCCGCAGTCATCCAAAGTACAAAATATAAACGAATACGAAAAACCAGGCTCTTTCGACAGGGAGGAGAAAGAACGACAAGCCAGGCCCATCAAGCTGGAAAACGTCTATACGGGGCTGGTTACATGTGCGGCGCTCGCAAAGCTGGTAAGCCTCTTTTTTACGGGCTTCCACGAGCTAGGCTCTCTGATCTTTTTCCTCTTCGTAGCCTTTCTGAACTACTTTGTCCTTTCCGTAGCTCAAGCCAGCGTGCGCGCAGCGAAGTCCAGCATCAAGACTCCCGGCTGTCTCCCAATACTGAGTTCTTTTTTCTACGCATCTTTTGCAATACTTGTTGGTTCCTTATTTGTATCCACCTGCATATTCATGGCCGGACTTTTAGTGAGAGGGATGAACTGACGCCCGCTACCGAAGTCTGCCAAGCAAGCGCCCAGCCCGGTCTTTTCGGCAGGCTTGACTAGGGTTTCCAAGCGTCATAATGTCGTTTTTCCATGAGTTCGCGGCAGGCAAGCAGCCGTTTCCCCACTATTCGGCAGAGGCCTTTAACGCACAGCAGCCAGAGTCTCCCATTAAGAGTTGCTCCATAAGTCCGAAACTACGCCTGTTCAAAGATAGAGACGGCCCCCAAGGCAAAAAGATACGCACTTAGAGCCATGGAAAAGGTCAAATCAAACAGATTTCCCGCAACAAAGACGCAAGCGCCCTCCCCCGCTGGCATCGAATCCCAAATCTCATGACCGGAATTCGCACATACTGCACAGCACTACTCTCCCTTTTCATCTGCTGTAGCTGCCTCAACGCATCCGAAAACGACTCGGAAAGCACAACAAAAAAGCCCCTTGTCGCGGTTGTGGACTTCAACGCCAAGTCCGCCCGCATAATGATCGGGCAAGGAATCAGCGGCTACCTGTATTCGGACAAATACATCGACTTTTTCAACGCCGAGCTGATGAACGCGCTCGTCAACGACCGCAGCTTCGACGTGATGGACCGCGCACGCCTGCACGATCTGGCCAAGGACAGGCTCCTGAAGACCGTGACTCCGCTTGGAATGTCCACAATAGGCAAGGAAGCCGGTGCAGACTACATAGTCTGCGGCGACATAGAACTACTGGAGCTGGACAAACGCTTTCAGCAGTTCCCCGGATACAGCCAGACGCAAATGCTTGGCCGCATGGTGGTGAACCTGCGCGTGGTGGAAGTAAAGAGCAGCCGCATACTGTTCGCCAAGAAGGTGAACAACGTGCTGACTGTCGCCATAAACCAGTACAGCACGACCACGCCCCACTCCTTCATGGAAGAGCTAAAAAGCGACACCGTGCGCCGCCTCGTGACGAACATCTCCGAAGGAATCTCGCCAATCCAGATTCGCGCCGTTCACGACGGCAAAGTGTATCTTAACCGCGGCGAACAGGCATTCAGAGGCGGCGAAATGCTGGAAATCGTAGTCCCCGTGGACACAATTTACGACGAAGACGGCAGCATTCTCGATGTCATCGAGGAACACGCGGGCAAGGTCTGCGTGGAAACGGTCCGCCCCAAGGTAGCGATTGCCGGTATTGTCGAAGAAAGCCGTCCGATGCAGGTCGGCTGGATTGCCCGTCGCATCGAGGAATGATGCTTTTTATCCTGTTCCGCTCATAAAATGCGCCATTAGTCGCATAAACGCTTGAACAGAGGCAGCGAATGCATTCCCATCACCCTTGCAACATGCCCTCCCCGATGAGAATCTCCGCCCCTTCACGCAGAATCGCCCTTCGCGCAATTGCGGCTGGCGCAACACTGGCGCTCTGCTCCTGCGCCTCGACAAGCAACTTTGCCAACGCACTTACCGGTTACAGCAATCAGGCAAGAGACATGCGCCAGGCGCTCGTATCTGGCGACCCCTCACATGTGCAGGGCGAACTGGCCTTTCTTGATAGCCGCTGCCGCAGCGCGGACCAGATTCTATACCTTTCCGAGCGCGGACGCATCCGCTCTCTTTCCGGCGACAGGGCAGGCTCAATCGCAGACTACCAGATCGCGAGCGACGCCTTTGAGAACAGGCGCATGAAAGCGGTCATCTCCGCCAGCGAAACCTTCTTCGCGGCAAGCTCTCTGGCATCCAACGACCTTGCAATCCCCTACGATGGGCAGGGCTTTGAGAAGGTGATGCTGCACAACCTTCAGGCTCTAAACTACCTTCTCGACGGCAATCAGGACTTTGCCCGCATAGAGCTGAACCGTGCCGACGTCGAACAAAGCTACTCTCTGGAAGCACATGCCAAACTTGCGCAAAAGGCCGAATCCACGCGCAGACAGGAGAATATCGACCTTTCCTCCAGCATGGAACAGCTCCGCAGCCGGACCTCGCTAAACAGCTTCGGCGATGCATCGCTAAAGAACTCCTTTCAAAACGCGCTGACCTTTTACCTGCGCGGGACTTTGTTTGAAGACGAGGGCAGCCTCGACAAGGCCCTTATCGAATACAAGAAGGCGCTCGACATATTCCCCGCCAACGAGACCGTGGCCGAAAGTGCCATGCGTGTTGCAAAACGCGTTGGCAACAGGCGCGAACAAAGCAACATCCGTAACATAAGCGGCTTCGATGCGCCAGGTTACGAAGCGCCGGAGGGCAGCGGGCATGTGGTCATCATCTTCGAACAGGGTTTTATCAGCAGCCGTTCGACTCTGCGAATCCCATTCCTCTGGGATGATACCATTCTGCAAGTTGCCCTGCCCTACTACAACGTTGGCGGATACCCCAACAGCGCGGCGCTCGAAGTAACAGGCGCGGGAATAAACGAACGCACGCAGGGAATATGCAACCTCGACGCAATGGCCATCCAGAGCCTGAAGGAAGACTACCCGAGCATACTGCTTAGGCAGGTTCTGCGCCTGATAGCCAAGCACGAAATGCAGAAAGAGGCCGACAAGCAGGGCTTCGGCATACTGATGCAGATTACAAACATCGTCACCGACCGCGCCGACGACCGCAACTGGCTCACCCTGCCCGCCACCGTTCAGGTGAGCGACTTTTTTCTCCCTGCCGGACAACATATGCTGAACTGTCGCTACATGGGGCTGTCAGACAGTATAAGCATAGACATTCGCGAAAATCGCACCCACTACGTGCTAGTCACCCAACTGGGGCAACGTTTGCTCATCCAGAGCGGCGACAGTCTGTGACACATCCTGCATAGACGTACATGAAAAGCTGCGCGAGAATCACCGCAATCGCCCTCTTGTCTAGCACCCTTGGCGGCTGCCTCTCCGTAAGCCCCAGCGGGCACGGAAGCATTGTCGGGGGTAGCGGCGGCCTCCGCTTTGGCGGCGGCATAGGCGTTCACCTCAGCGAACCTGAGGAAAAGAAAGAACTTCCTCCCGAACCTGAACAACCGAACAATGCGGATAGTGTTGAAGTCCCTGAAGAGTCCGGCGAGAATGAGACCGGGCAGTAACAGTTCCGCAGTTCCAAAACACCCACACATTTACCCAACACGGTAGGCACGCATGAAAATCCACAGCACAATTATTACGGCCATGGCGGCCACTGTCCTTTTGCTTAACGCCTGCTCTTCGGAACCCGGCTACATCCCCACGGGACAGTCAAGAGTGAGCAACCTTGGCGAGGCTGGGCTTAAAATCACAGGCCGCTTCGGGCACGACGGTTCCATAACTGCGCCGGAGAGCAACCTGCGCAAGATGCCCAATCAGGACATTTTCTTTGAGAACATTGTGGGGCGCAGGCTCGCGAACGGCTTCTGCGAAGTCTCCATCGCGACGACGAACAAAAGCACCCGTTTCAATCAAAACATCCAGTACAGCATTCACTGGTACGACGAGGACGGCGTGGAAATCCACCCCGAGAACGCGGGTTGGAACACCCTGTCGCTAAAGGCGGCGGAAACGAGCGCCATTCACGCCGTTTCGCCCACGGCGAGTGCGGCATCAATCACGATTTTCGTCCGCGAAATCACCTACACCAAATAGAACACGCTAGACCTATGAAGATACGCTACGCAGCCGCAATCGCGGCATTATCCCTCGCTCTGGCTGGTTGCGAAAGCACCGGTACAGTGCGGCAGGTTTCGGCCACAGACGCTTCACACCAGTCCCTTGGCGTGGACCAGTCGGATGTAAACGCAACAGTGCAGCAGATGATGACCTCCATGCTGTCTTCGCCCGCAGTCATGCGCGCAACAGCGGACGCTGCCCCCACGGTGGTAGTCGCCCCCATCAGACTGGACACAAGCACAATCACCGACACGCGCATCAATACCGACGCGATCACGACTCTGGTGCAGGAACAGGTCATCAACTCCGGTCTGTTCCAGTTTGTCGATGCAAGCCGCCGTCAGGACATAGCGGGCGAACTGGCCTACCAGAACGATTCCGGCATGGTTGACAAAACCAAGGCCACGGCACGCGGCAAGCAGATCGGCGCGGACTTCATGCTGGAGGGCAAGATCAGCGGCTTTGACTCCTTCACAGGCAACACGCGCAAGAAGGGCTACGTGATCACGCTAACCCTCCAGAATCTGGAAACGGGCGTCATACTCTGGCAGCAGAGTAAGCAAATCGCCAAGGAACAGACCCGCAGCAGCTTCGGCGGCTAGGAAGGGCATACATAATCCGGGCAGGAGGCTCTTGCCCGTCAAGAAACCGGCCCGTTTGTGCGTGGCCGGTTTCTTTGTATATACTACTTGCCAGTCCGCGGCGGGCACCAAGCGAATACCTTGTTATCGCGCTCTACGGCCTGCTCCCGCACTGCTAAAACAGAAAGGGCGCCCCAATTGCGGGACGCCCTTCATATTGCGACATCAATGCCTTGCGCGAGAGATTACGCAAGAAACTGTGTTACTAGCCCTTGTATTCGCCGTAGCAAATGATCTGGAAGCGATCCAGCACGAAGCCTTCCGGCAGAGCGGGCTTGAAGTCCGCCGCCTTGGGATCAATCGTGAATACGCGATCGGTCTTTTCGCAGATGAAAAGATGCGGCTTCTTTTCGGACGGCGGTTGATAACGGGGAGCCTGACCGGGAAGATCCACCGGATCGAGTTCACCCTTTTCCACCATCGTCTTAATGTTACGATACACGGTGGCTATGCCAAGATTGGGCACCTCGCCGCAGGCAAGCTCCAATATTTCCTTCGGGCCGACGGGACGACCCGCGGACTCGATTGCACGCTTAATGGCGTTGCGCTGCTTAGTTTCTCTGAAGATTTTGTTGTTCATCGTTTAAGTGTAACCTGTGTGAATTTCAAGAGAGCTTGTTGAATTGTTAAATAAATGAGACAATAATCACATAGGTGTTTGTCAATCCATGCTTTAAAAAAACAATACCAAACCCTCGTCGAGTGGGGAGTATGCCCCATAAATCCGACGATTTGTTACTGCGTTTACCCTTTTACCTACTCCTTACCTCCCATTACTCAACTATCCTACAAACCCAAACGACATCGCTATCGCTTCTTCATATGAGTGCGACAACCGGTGTTTCATTTCCATATTGCGTCATTTTTGTCACAAGAAATACTAAAAAACGAGTAGGCCCTTGTATTACAAAGGGCATTTCAAGAATTATATGTCTGAAAACCAAAGATTTGCGGCCTTGGTAAAATTATTGTCAAACCTTCTTTTACAATCAATATCGACGCAATTCCAACAATCCTTGCGTAACGTGTGTGTCTTCGAGTGCTTCAAAGGCATTGCAAGCATCACACAATCATACCTTTAGGGCAAAACGAGATAACGTTTTATGGCATATTCCAAAACGCCCTAGACGGATACATTCAAGAATGTACGCCATGGAGAAACAGATCAACGACTAGCGAATCAAGTCGCTGATCAACTGCGACTTACAAACTACGGAGCGAGCCGTTCATGCCTCCACAAATCGCCTTCGGGAGTAAAAAGGAAGCGATCATGCAAACGGCTGCGCCTGCCTTGCCAGAACTCGAAACTGCGTGGAACGATGCGAAAACCTCCCCAAAACGAGGGCAAAGGCACCTGACCGTCGGCAAACTTGCGTTTCATTTCCTCAACCTTGGCGTCAAGTATGGAACGATTGCTGATGACTCGGCTCTGTGGGCTGGTCCAAGCACCCAGCCTGCTGGAAAATGGCCGCGAAATGAAGTAGCGCAAACTCTCAGCCGTGGAGACTCTTTCCACATCGCCTTTGATAACGATCTGCCTCTCCATGATAAACCACGGGAACATGGCCGCCACCTTGGGGTTTTCCGCTATCTCGCGAGCCTTGGCGCTCTCGTAATTGGTGTAGAACACAAAGCCGCGCCGATCATAGCTTTTCAGCAAAACGACTCGCGAAGAGGGCTGCCCGTCCGCCCCGCAAGTGGACAAAGCCATAGCGTTCGGCTCCGGCAGACGCTTCATAGCCTCGTCCATCCATATGCGGAACTGCTCGAATGGATCTGCGTTGATATTGCCCTCGTCCAGAGAGCCTTCAGCGTATTCCTTGCGAAGGTCGAATAGGTCCATACGCCATATCTGTCCCTTGCGCCGGAATCTTGCAAGCAGCAAGAGCTGAAGCCTTTTGCAGTTAGGTGGACTCAATCGGCAAGATGGTGGAAAAGGCTCTGCTCGCCGGACTGCGCTATTGCTTATGCGAAGACGCTGGCACAAACTTCCGATGCGTAAAGGTGGAAGGAACAATCGACAGTCCAGGCCCCGAGAGCGTTTTCAGACTGCGTTTTGGCAAGCGAAGCATTTACCTGCTCTGGCGCGGAGAGCAAATCGTGCTAATCGGTGCAGGTGGGCCGCAGCACATGCCCCTGATTCGTCAGGCGCTGGAAATGCGCGGAGCGAAGCTGAAGGACATTACCGCGATACTGCTAACGCACGCCGACGTGCTCCTGAACGCGAATGCCGCCACTCTGCGGGACCTTTCAGGGGCGAAGCTATACATCCACAGGCTGGACGCCCCAAGGCTCGCCCTGCGCTTCCCTCGCAGCCCGAGGCACGCTCTGCGGGCACAGATGGAGAAACGCCGCGCGGCAAAGCTCCACTATGCTCCCTGCCCGGTGGATTTTTACATCGGCGAGGGCGATCTTATAGACCTCTGGTACGGCCTTACTGCGATAAGCCTGCCCGGCCCGACGCCCGGCCACTGCGGCTTTTACTGCCGCCACCTTGGCCTGTTGTTCAGCGGCGCGCTCTTTGAGGAACGCGGGCGCTGGTCGCGCTTTTTCAACCTGCCCCCCTTTGACGAGGAAGCCCTGAGCGAGAGCAAGAAAAAGGTCCGGTCCATGAAGCTGAACCGGACCCTTGAAAGCGTGGAATAGGAGTTCTTAAGAACGCGCGACTCGCCCTACTTCTCCAGCTTTACAAGCAGTACGTCGTTCTGGCGCATGTCGAAGAGGCGCTCAAAGCAACCATTCTCGCCCACTACGACCTTTTCGCAAAGCAAGGGATCGCCGTCGGATAGCTTCTTCAGTTCCACAACTTGCTCGCGCGAAAGCTGGGCCGGTGCGCCCATTGCAAGATATGCCGTATAGGCGTCGTTCTGCCCGTAGCCCACCTTGTAAACAGTCATGGAGTATTCACCCGCGGCAAGATTCTTGAGCGAAAGGCGCAAAGGTGCGGCGCTTTCGGAAGGCAAATCCTGACAGTAGTATTCCTGATTGATGACGCTCTCCCCCGGGTGGGTGATTGTGAAATCCCACACAAGGGCCTGCACCCCGCCCTGCCCGTCCGTGCATACCCAGGAATCCTCATCGGCGTTGTTCAGCTCAACATTCCCAAGCTGGGCAAGGAAATGGTATGCGTAGAAGGAGGCCTTGCGGATGCCCTGATAGTTCATCATGCCAAAGCCGCCGTGGAAGGGCGTCGCACGTGGGCCAGCCTCCTCGAAAATGTCCGTAAAGGTCCAGTATGACATCGACTGGGCAGCGTCGCCCACGCCCTTTAGCTTGTTCAGGATGAACGCCGCGCTGTGGTAGCTGTCGTGAATGGGGTCGGAGGGAGTGTAAGAGGCGCTCCACTCCGTGTAGTGAAGCTCCAACCCGGGCATTGCGGAGGCTTCGATCTGATCGCGCACGCCGCGCACATCGCGAATCATTGCGTCGCGGTTGGGGGCGAAGACGGTTCCGGCATTGCCGTACTCGTCGAGGTAACCCGCCATCACTGCGTAATTGTGCGTCGAAACAAAGTCCAGAGCGTCGCCGTTTTTGGCGCAATAGTCTATCATCTGCGGCACCCACGCGTTTCCAGCCGTGGCAGGCCCGCCGACGCGGTAGCGCGAACTGACGCTCTTCACCGCACGGGAGGTACTGCTATATAGCTTGAAATACTCGGCGCGAAGCCCTGCATCGTCCAAGCCGCTATCGTGGCCTGTCCAGAAACCGGAAAGGTTCGGCTCGTTCCAAACCTCGAAGTACCAGTTCGCGACCTCGTCCTCGCCGTAACGCTCCGTCCAGTGCGTGATCAGGGCCTGTATGAACGCCTCCCACTTGTCCATATCCTTTGGCGGAGTGACGTTGCCCTTCCACCAGAAAATCGTGCTCGGTCCGCTGGCAAGAGCCGAAGGCATGAAGCCTAGTTCAACAAAGGGACGCATTCCGATGTCCAGAATGGAGTCGAAAAGTTCGTCAATGTACTGCCAGTTGTAAACCTCCTTGCCGTTGCGATCTATGAGGTAAACGCCCATGTCGTCGCAAAGCAGGCCGTGAAAGCGAATGTAGCGAAAGCCGCACTCGCTGTGCGCTTCGGCTAGCTGACGCTGCCAGTCGGCACGCAGACCCTCGTTTGCCCTGCCAGCGCCGACGCAGAGCTGCCCCATGCCGCTTCTCTCGCCGCGAACATCATTCAAGTCCGCGCTTACGAGGCGCTCGTTCGCCCCCTCCGCAGCGGCAGAAATCGAAAACGTGGATGCAAGCCCAACAAGGGCCGGGGTAAGGAGCCTTCGTATTGTCATATTCGGCACACTCTCAAATTCATTCCATCCTGTCAGCACGAAATAGATACATGAAATGCCCTACATGGGAACGACTGGCGCAATGCCCTTGTCTGAAACGGCTTAATCGGGTATTTCCGCAATACACATCCATGTTGAAAGCACTGACATTTTTCGCCCTTCTGGCCTGTTCCCTGCCCGCGCACGCTGCGCTGAACTGGACAAACACCGTGCACAAAGAGAAGGCCACGCTTGAGGATACAGAGACCGTTGCCCGCTTCCGCTTTACAAACAGCGGCAAAAACACGGTCAAAATCACGAGCATTCACTCCTCCTGCGGCTGCACGACGGCGGATCTTGAAAAGCGTGTTTACGCCCCGGGCGAAAGCGGCGAAATCGAGGCCGTGTTCATTTACGGCACACGCACGGGCAAAGAGCACAAGGTGATTACCGTCGTGGAAGAAGAAAACGGCGATGAACGCTCCACAATGCTGGAAATCTTCGTTGAGATACCGGAGAGCGTGTCATTCAAGCCCATGATTCAGTACTGGAAAATCGGCTCGCAAGCGGACGCTCGCCCCATCGTGGTGACTCTTGCCGAAGGCTTCGCTGGCAAACCCGTTTCAGCCCGCATGTATAGCGAGAAAACCAACTTCAGCGTTTCTCAGCCCGAATTGATGCCCGACGGAACCTACCACGTTACGGTTACACCCCTTTCCACGGACGAAACGCTTACCGAGGCGGGCGAAATCCTGATCCAGGTCGAAGGCAATAATGACCGCAAGCTGATGTTCTACGTAAGCGTGCGCTAGAGAGTGAACAAACGGTAAAGCGCCTACCCACCCATGCTTGGCACGCTGAAAGAAGCCTGCGCCCACGCCCAACGGGGTCTTACCTGGACTCTCCCTCGGCCTTGATGGCTCGGGCAAGCTCGCGCGCCTTGGCTTCGTCCACCTTCTCGTAAAGAGTCTCGTCGATAAGGACGGCCGGGCCGGTGTGACAGGATGCCAGACATTCGCAAAACTCCACCGTCACGAGGTCGTCAAAACTCTTCCCGCCCTCTGCGTTGGCGAACTCTTCCTTGAAAGTATCCAAAACGTTGTAGCTGCCGTTCAAGGCGCAAGACAGGGTGCGGCAGACGCGCACATGATGTTTGCCAATGGGCTTGCGGCGGAAATACGGGTAGAACGTGACTACTTCAAGCACGCTCACCGGCTCGATTTCGAGCTTCGCTGCAATCCACGCCATGGCCTCGTCGCTTACGTAGCCCAAATCGGCCTGCACGGCATGGATGAGCGGCATAAGCGCGCTGCGCTTTACGGGATACTGGGGTATCACCTTCTCGATTTCAGCAAGTGTTTCCGCTTTCAGGTTCATTTGTCGAAAAAATCTGTACCCATAGCGGGCACAAAGGTCCAGACAACAAAGTGCACATCTTCAGGTCAAGCCTTCAAAAAAGCCGAGGGTCCAAAGACACCCCAAACTACATGAAAGGCCCCGATTCCATAACGGAACCGGGGCCTTCTCACGAAAACAAGCTGTCGGGAACGACTAGGCGTCCACCTCGGCCAGCTCCATCTTTTTCTCCAAACGGCGGCGCTCGTTCGCGTCCAGAATGCGCTTGCGAAGGCGCAGGGTCTTGGGCGTCGCCTCGACGTATTCGTCAGGCTCGATGTATTCGATTGCTCTTTCGAGGGAGAAAATCAAGGGCGGGGCCAGCATGATGTTCTTGTCGCGGCCAGAAGCACGCACATTGGTCATCTGCTTGGCCTTGGTCGGGTTGACGGGCATCTCCATCTTGCGGGGATTCTCGCCAACGAGCATACCGGCGTAAACGTCGTCTCCGGGAGAGACGAAGATGCGTCCACGGTCCTGAAGGCTGTCCAGAGCGTAGGCGTTTATCTGCCCGTTCTCCATCGAGACGAGAACACCCGTCTGGCGCGTGCATACATCGCCGACGTACGGGCCGTAAGAGTCGAAAAGGCGGCTCATCACGCCGCGGCCACTGGTCTGATTGGCAAGATCGAACTCAAAGCCGATAAGACCGCGTGTCGGGGCAACGGCCTCAACATTGACGCCGCCCGTATAGTGGCGCATGTCTTCGATTCGCGCCTTGCGGCGGGCCAGAGCCTCAAGCACGGCACCGAGGTTTTCCGCGTCCACGTCCACCCAGATGCGCTCGTATGGCTCCAAACGGCGGCCCTCTGCGTCCTCTTTGTAAATAACCGTCGGGCGGGAAACGAGCACCTCGTAACCCTCGCGACGCATCTGCTCGACAAGAATTGCGATCTGCATGGCTCCGCGTGCCGTGATGGTGAAACGCGTTCCCTCAGGCCCTTCCTTCATGCGAAGGGAAATGTTTGTCTTCATCTCGCGCGTAAGGCGCTCGCGGATCTGACGGGATGTGACGAGTTTGCCCTCTCGACCTGCCAGAGGTCCGTCGTTGACGGCGAACTCCATCTCGATAGTCGGCGGGTCGATGTCGATAAAGTGAACCGGCTCCGCGTCCGGGTCCGTGGCAAAAGTCTCGCCGATGTCCACCTCGTCAAAACCGGATATGCCGACGATGTCGCCAGCCTCGCCATAGCCGCTCTCAAGAGTCTGAAGCGCGGAATAACCGAACACTTTGCTGATCTTGGAACGCTGACGCGTTCCATCGCGACCGATGCGATAGACGATATCGCCGATGCTGACAGAGCCGCTCAAGATTTTGCCAACCGCGATGCGGCCCACAAAGTCGTTCCATTCGATGTTGCTGGCCAGCATGCGGAAAGACCCTTCCTCGATTCGAGGAGCGGGGATGTATTTCATGATGGCCTCGAAGAGCGGAATCAGGCTCTCGTGCGGATCGGAAAGTTTGTTGCAAGCCCAGCCTTCTTTGGCGCTGGCATACAGGAACGGCGCGTTGAACTGCTCTTCCGTGGCTTCCAGCTCAAGAAACAGCTCCAGCACCTTGTCGTGCACCCACTCCGGGCGGGCGTGCTCGCGGTCTGCCTTGTTGATTACCACCACGGGATGCAGGCCGTTGGCCAGCGCCTTGCTAAGCACAAAGCGAGTCTGCGCCTGCGGGCCGTCGAGCGCATCGACAAGCAGCAGAACGCCGTCCACCATCTTCATCACTCGCTCCACCTCGGCGCCGAAGTCGGCGTGGCCGGGTGTGTCCACGATGTTGATTATGTGCCCCTCCCAGTGAACGGACGTGTTCTTTGCCTTGATGGTGATGCCCTTTTCTTTCTCAAGGTCCATCGAATCCATCACGCGCTCGTCCACCTGCTGGTTTGCGCGAAAGGCACCGCCCTGACGCAAAAGCTGGTCAACGAGCGTGGTCTTGCCGTGGTCAACGTGAGCGATAATCGCCACGTTGCGAATGTTGTCTGCCTGTTTTTCCTGCATTTACCTATTTGCCGCCTGTTGCAGCGGCCTCCCAAAAACCGGTCACTTTGACGCCCTGTACAGGAAAAAGCAAGGGGCCTGATGTGAAAATCAGGCAAACATGGCCGTTTTCGGTAAGAAAATTGCCATAAAGTTAGTTCGCCGTGCCCTCCCAGCCATCGAATCAGGACTCTTGCGCGCCTGCGCGTGCAGACATGGAACAGACAGATTACACCCGTTCACACGCCCTGACTGCGGACCCTGTCCTTGGCCAGTTCCCGCTCCTCTTCAAGCTCTGCCCGCTCGCGGCGCAAAGCCTGCGTGGCCTCTTCAAAGGCCGCAGAGTCGCCGCTTTCGCGGGCACGCTCGATCTCCTGCTTCATGAACAGCTCCCTTTCGGCTATCCTTGCCGAAAAACGGCGGTCTATGTCGGAAAGCTCCGCCCTTTGCAGGTCTGTAAGTGCGTGACGCGGCTCGTCACCACTGATGCCCATTCTTGCCAGTGCCAGTTCGTATGCGCTTTTCATATAGTCACCATAGGTTCAACAAGCGCGGAAACAGGCCGTGGGAACGGATCACCGTCCCCAAAGATCGGCAAAAAATAAAAGCACGCCCGCAAAGGCCGGCGGTCAATACACGCCCAACTTACGGATGAACTGTTACTCTTCGCCCATGTCCGGCTCGACCTTCGCAGGCCCCTTGCGGGCAGTATTGCGAAGTTTCTTGAGCCGCGACTCGATGCCGCGCAGGGTCTGCGATTCCATCCTGTCGATGAACAGCACGCCCTGAGTATGATCATACTCATGCTGGAGCACTCGCGCAAGCCAGTCCTGCGCGACAAGCACATGTTTCGCGCCGTCAAGATCCTGATACTCCACGCGCACATGATCCACGCGACACACATCGCCGCAAATATCGTTGAAGGAAAGACAACCCTCCTCTGCGCTTATCATCTCGCCCTTTAGCGGAGTAAGCTGCGCGTTAACAAACACCATGGGCATGAGAAGGTCCAGCGGCGGGTGCCTGCCGTCCAGCTCGTAGCGCATACGGTTGAGCTCCTCGTGCCAGCACAAGTCTATCACGAAGAGGAGAAGATCCGCACCCACTTGTTGGGCGGCAAGCCCCGCACCATCGTTTTCGTGCATGGTTTCAACCATGTCCGCAGCCAGCTTGCGCAAAGACTGGTCGAACTTCTCCACGCGCTTCCCCTTCTTACGAAGTATAGCCTCGCCGTATTTTGTGACTCGTAGCAGCATTTTCCGTTTGTTTGAGGCATCTAAGCCCCGTTTTCATCCCTTGTTGGCCACCACTAACAACTTTGATTTCTGTGCGAACGGTCTTTGCGGCGGCTGGGAGGGTGTAAACCCTCCTTGTTTGAAGGACTTCGCCCTTACGGCGATTTCATTCGCCTATCCCAAGACAGTCAATGCCGATGCGGGAGCATCGGTGGTGCAGGGCTTGAGCCCTGCTCATCTATCCGCAAATCCTCGTTCTCGCTACGAAACCAGTTGTTAGTGGCGGCCTATTGAAACCTGATGTCAGTAGTCTTGTCAAAACAACAGAGACACTCGCAGACATAGAAGCGCCCTTGATCAATCTTTTCGTTTACCTTGGGCACAAGCTGTGTTGTTCTGTTGTCAGACCGTTCGAGGCCCTGCATTCTACAGACTCTCCCCACTCCAAAACAGGTCTCCCCAAGCATGGCAGGCAAGTGGTTAACTTCCAAAACGCTGGCATTGTGCCTAACCTGCGCGCTTCTCGCGTGGCTGGGCATAGGGATACCGTTGCATTTCCGCTCCGTATCTCCCCTGCTGTTGGAAAGAGCCGGTAGCAACACGCCGGGCATACAGGAGCTATGCTCGGACTACACGATGGCTGGCAGGACCGGCCCCGCGCTCATACTCTGGGAAACGCACGTATGCACGCCCGGCGAACGCGAACGCATCCGCGTGCTCAAGCTCCTATCCGAAAGGCCGGACTACTGGCTGAGCGGAGGCCCGGCGCCCTACTTTGAAGCCTACGTCGGCCTGTTGCCGCAGCCGCCAAAGTCCGAACGCGGCAGCAATGTGATTGACGCCCTGCTTCCCGCAAAGAGAAGAGACATTCTATTGCAGTATCTTTCGGGCAGCACCAATAACGCGGTGCAGGAACTGCTTAATGCGCGTAATCTGACAGGCTGGAAGAGCTTTCTGCCCGTTTCGGGCAAGGCGGGACAACCGCTCGACGCCTCGATCCTGACTCTGGCCCTCCTGGCACAGGGCGACAACCTGCACGCGGACCTAGCGCGGCAGATTCCGGACATTGTCAACATGGCCGCGGGAAACGACCGCTTTGAACAGGACAGGCTCGAAGAGCTGCTGCTCGCGACGCTGACTATCGGCAGACGCCTGAACTGGAACCAGATGGCCGAGCTATTCAAAAGCGTGCACTCCCCGGAAGACCTTAGCGCCCTTGCACGACGCCTTGTCACGGAGCCGGACAACTTTCCACACATCTACGCGACGGCACTCCTCTGCAAGGAAAGCGCCCCGATGATGGCGTATCTGGACCAATATCCTGAGAAGGGAATGGACGCGCTGAAGCGCGCCCTTCCGATGGGGCAAGGAGCGTTAAAAATGCTTTTTGACGAGGGCAAGGAGCTTTACGAAGCGCCAGCCCCCGTGCGCTGGGCTGACCGTCACTTCGGGCATCTAAGGCCGGATTTCCTGCTCGATTACACGCTGCACAACCCCAGGCAGGCGTTCTACCTGAAGCTGCTCCTTGTGTTCAGCTCCGGCTACGCGCTGGCCCTTGCCATATCGCGCATATTGCGCCTGATAGGCGTCCTGACACATGTGCTCTACCGCCGCAAGGGGCCGCTGCTGGTCCTCGAAAACGTCTTTGTGGCCTCCGCATTCACCATTATTCTATGGATGGTTGCAGAGCCTAACCTCTTGCGCTTTTCGACGGAAAATCCCGCCCGTCCCATGATTTTTGAAACAGGTGCCGCAATCGCTGCGGCCATCATCCCACAGACAAACGCCATGAATGCAAACTCACTGGATCAGGCGGCGGTGCTATCGCTGCTGTTGTTCTTTTTCCTTCAGCTAATCGTGTACGTGTTCTGCCTGCTGAGGATTTCGCGCCTGCGCTCGATGAAAGTCCCGCCAGCGACCAAAATCAGACTCCTTGAGAACGAAGACAACCTCTTCGATCTGGGCCTGTACGTGGGCCTTTCGGGCACGGTGGCATCGCTAGTCATGCTGGCAATGAACATCGTACAGGCGAGCCTTATCGCCGCCTACGCTTCGACGCTGTTCGGCATCATCGTGACGGCCTTGCTGAAAATCGTCCACATCCGCCCCTTCCGCCGGAGGCTGATTCTTGAAACGCAGGGTGAACCCGAACCGGTCGAACAAGTCGCCAGCCAAGAGGTCTGATGAACAAATCACTGCTCATAGTAATCTGTGACTTTTTGCTGCTCTCGATGATGGCGCTCGCGCGTTTCGACCGCCAGCCTCCAGAGCCGCCAAAGGCGGAGCCGCCCGTGGCCACGATGCACGAGAGCGCGGCGGCCGACATCGTGGACAGTCTGAAGCTGTCCCTCGAAAGCGAGGCAGAAGAGCGCGAGGCACTGGCCCAGCAACTCGCCGACAGAGCGCGGGAGCTGGAGAGCGAGCAGAGCCGGGCCGAGACGCTGGAGCAGGAAAAGTCCCGCCTTGAGGGCGAACAGATGCGCCTTCAGCGCCTGCGCGAGCAGCTGGAGGCCGAGCGGGCAAAGCTGGAAGACAGCGTGCGGGCCGAACAGGAAAAGCTGAAGTCAACACAGTCCGCGCATCAGGAACAGATTGCGCAAACAAGACAGGAGCGCGACAGAATGCTTGCAGAAGTCGCCGCGGCTCAGGAAAGGCAGAGGCTCTTGCAGGAACAGCTCGCAAAGCGCGAGCAGGCGCTTGAGTCCGCAAAGGAGGAAATGATAGCCCTTGAGAGGCAACGCGTTGAGGCCGAGCGTGAAAAAGCCGTTCTATCCACAAAGCTCGAAAGCGCGCAGGTTGCTCAGCAGAGGCTTGAGGGAGAGGTCAGCATTCTTAGAACTGAAAAGGACGCCGCTCACCAGACTACGGCCCGCCTTGCGGAAAACGTGGGCGAGCTGGCACAGGCCCAGCAGGTGACACAGGACGCCATCAAGGAGGAAATCCGGCAGGTTACGCCGCTTTCTCTCAACACAATTTACGACAACTTCCGGCACAACCGCGGAGTGCTGCGCTTTGCAAGCCGCGAGGCCGCCCTAATCGGAGACGCTGACGCCGCTTACGAGATTTACACCGTCTTTGTGCGCGATTCGAACGGGCGGGTTATGGCGCTTGCCGAATCCTCGGGCACTCCCCTTCGCGTCAGCAAACTCGCGGGCCTGCGCAGAGTGCGCGCAGAGATGGACCTGCCGGGCGCGCTAGGCAGGCCAGTCGCAAGCGTGTCGTTCATGAAAACCGACCCGCGCATTATCGCCCTTCCCGCGGACGAGGCAGCGATCAATGCGGCGGGCATAACGCCCTTCATAATCGAAGACGCGCCATTCCGCTTTTCCAACGCTGTCGTAGTGACCGCGGACGGCGAAAAATACGGCGAGGTGCCAATTCGCGTAAGCCCAGCCTCGACGCGCTACATCGAGGTGCAAAACAGCATTTCAAACCGCCTCTTCGGCTCCTTCTCGCCCAGCGCAGGAGACTTGGTTTTCTCGCAAAACGGGAACCTCATCGGCTTCATGGTCAGTAGCGGCAGGGCCATACTGATGAGCCAGCTTGCGACGCTTTCCCCGCTCGGCCTTGGCGATGCATACGACGCGACAAAAGCGGCGGAGGCTGCACGCTCTCTCGCGCCACTTATTCCAGCGGAAACGGGAACAAGAACAGCTCCCTCGACAAGCGGCGGGGCACGGCGCTAGAGTGAGCCTAGCATGAGTGGACAAAGCGAGTTTGCCTGCGAGCTGGGCCTTTACGTGCATGTGCCTTTTTGCGCGCGCCGCTGTGAATTCTGCGCCTTTTACGAGCGCGAGCCTCGCCGCGCCGACATTGCCCGCTACATGGACGGGGTATTGCGGGAGCTTCACTCTTTGCGCCAGCACAGGCGCGTAAAAACGGTGTTCTGGGGCGGGGGCACGCCGGGCATTCTCCTCCCTGCGGACATGGAAAGGCTCGGCAGCGCGGTGCTGGATGTGTGCGGCGGGATGCCGCAGGAATGGACAGTGGAAATGACCCCTTTGAGTATGCGCCCCGAAAGGCTCCGCACATTGAAGGCTATGGGCGTAAACCGAATCTCGATGGGCGTGCAGAGCTTCGACTCCCGCATTCTGGAGGCTCTCGGGCGAATGCACAGCCGTGAGCAGGTTTACGGCGCCATCAAAGCCGCACGCGACGCTGGCTTTGACAACCTGAACATCGACATGATGTTCGCCCTGCCCGGGCAGAGCTTTGAGCAATGGGAGGCGGACCTAAACGAGGCCATCGAGGCAAGGCCAGAGCATATCAGCACCTATTGCCTGACTTTCGAGGAAGATACGCCCCTGTGGCACAGGCTGACAAGCGGGCAGACGCAGAAACGCAGCGACGAGGACGAGGCCCTGTTCTACGAAAAGACCTGGGAGATTCTGGACAAGGCAGGACTCTGGCAGTACGAGGTGGCAAACTTCGCACGCCCCGGCAGGGAGTGTCTGCACAACCTGAACACCTGGCGAATGCACGAGTGGCTTGGCGCGGGGCCTTCCGCATCAAGCCAGTTCGGCATGAAGCGTTGGACGAACACGCCATCGCTCGACGCGTGGCTCGAAGGCGTTAACTGCGGCGTACCGGCCCGCGTGGACGAAGTGGATCTCGACGACGAGATGCTGGCGACAGACGCGCTGGTGTTTGGCCTCAGGATGATTCAGGGCGTTGACATGCCAGAGCTAAGAACCCGCTTCCCCAAGCACGACTGGGATGCGTTCGACGCGCTGACAGTTGGGCTTTGCGCGGAAGGGCTTGCACAACGCGAGGAGCCGTTCCTGAAGCTGACGCCAAAGGGACGCCTGCTGACAGATCAGATAGGCCTCTCCATCATGGAGCTAGGTAGCTAGGCGGCGTTTTGAAGTGGCTGGCAGGGCCTGTAAGGGCTACTTTTTCGGCAGCTTGGCCTGAAACTTCACAAACTGGTGGACGGCCTGCGGCGTAATGTGGAGCATGCGCGCGGCCTCGCTCTGGTTGCCCTTGGAAAGCTCCAGCGCGCGCAAAATCAACCGTTTACGCAAGTCACCGAGATAACTTTCAAGAGAGAAACCCTCGCCTATTTCAGGAAGCTGCGGATTGACACTACGACCGTATTCGGGCGCGCTCTCCTCCTCGACACACATGCTCTCTGCGCCCAGCTCCGGCTTGGGTGAGAATAGCGCGGCACGCTCGATGGCGACGCGCAATTCGCGTACATTCTCATGCCAGGGCATCTTCTGCATGTTGCGCAAAGCGTCGCGAGAGATGCTGCGGGCATTCTTCAAGGACATGTTTATGCGCCTGAGGTAATGCAGGGCGATAATCGGAATATCCTCCCTGCGCTCGCGCAAAGGCGGGATTCTCAAGGTGGCGCTAAAGAGGATGTTCTTGAGCGAGGGGACAATGTTGGCCCTGTCGATCGAATCGCTTTCAGAAGTAAAAATCAGCCTCGCGTTAGCAGTGCTGTGGTGCCTTGCGCCCTGCGCGAAGAACTCCCCGCTTGCAAGATAGTGCGCGATTGCCTCCTGCACACGGTCGCTAAGGTTCTCGACATTCTCGACGAGAAGAGTCCCGTTGTCGGCACAGTTCTCTATCATGCCGGAAACGCTGTGCGCCGCGCTCTTGGAGCCGCTATCCTGGCTTCCAAAAAGCAGGGCGTAAGCCAAGGGGTCAGGCAGATCGGCAGGGTCGGCAATCTGCATCTTGCGCCCGCTTCTGGGGCTGAGCTGCCAGATCAAATGCGCAAGCGTCGTCTTGCCGGAGCCGGGTTCCCCGCAAATCAGCACGGGGTTGTCAAAGCGGGCCATCGAACTTGCCGAGTCGATAAGCTGGCAGAACGAGGGATGTTTGCCCGTGAGGCCAAGACTCCTTGCAATATCGTCCGCCATCGGCTTTGGCGTCTCCCGCAGGGCACGGTGCGAGACAGGCAAAGGGGGGGACTCCTCGATAAGCTCGATATTCGGCCTCGCAGTAGTGGCGTGCAGCATTGGGCACACCTGCAACAGCTTCATGCCCGCATTGCGGTAAACAATGCGCATCCATGCCAGATTGGTCTGCGCACTTTCGTTGTCCAACAAAACGCTTATGACCGCGTTCGGAACAACGGTGCGGACGGAATCCACCACCGATTGCAGAAAAAACGCCGTCTGCGCATGGCCGGAAGAACCGCGCTCGCCAATATTTTCCGCGCGAAATTTCACTTGCGGGTGCAGGCTGTCCAGCTCTGCCCGTATCTGATCCATCTTATCCGCCTGCTCGTTTCGGTAAATCAAAACGAGCGCGTCAAAACGCTTTTCCTGAAGCAGACAAAGGATAGGCCCGGGATGCTCCTCTCCGCATACCAGGCCGGTAGAATACGGGTCTAGTTCAGACAGTTCAGCGATTAGTACTGATGGGGTCACTGTGTTTGATGCGAATGAATGGAACCTTGTTTGTGCCTTCAGATTATATTCCGAAAACCACGAGAACGGCAACCGCTACTATCATGCGATACCAGGCAAAAAGGGCCAATCCCTTTCTGGAAAGATACCCGACAAACCACTTTACCGACAGGGCAGCACATATGCCTGCAAAGAATATGCCAAGCAGTGCGGGACCGGCATCTATGCTCGAATACATTATGTCCCAGTGCAAAAAAGTAGTGTAAAACGATGCTGAACCGAGGGTTACAAGCCCGAGTAGAAAGCTGAAGCGAGCTGCCCTCTCCGGCGACAGGCCGATAACGTAACCACCGCAGATAGTAATCATGCTGCGGCTTAGGCCGGGCCACATGGCGCAGCTTTGCAACAATCCGACAAACATGGCCTGTAGTGGAGAAATATCGTGCAAATCCTTACCTGCTGCCTGTTCCTCCTCTCTTGGAGAACGCTTTTTGCGCCAATGCTCCGCGCCAAGCATGATCGGAGTCCCCACGATGAGAGCCGCGGCGACCGGTATGTGGCCGAAAAGGTGCTGTTCTATCCATGGATTGAACAGAAGGCCCAACACTGCGGTAGGCAGAAAGGCCAGCAGAATGTTGCGCCCAAGTAGCAAGCCCTGCCGGTTGCGCCCAATCATGCCAAAGAAAATACCGGACACATCCTTCCAGTAGATTACAAGGACGGCGAGAATCGCCCCGCCCTGAATCACGATGCTGTATGCGTCCACGGCGGCCTTGTTCACGCCCCTGCCCTGTTCGACGCTGCCTTCAGCTTCGCCGCCGCCCTGTTCCAAGTCGTGCCCGAGGGCCTTGTTGGCTAGGATCAGGTGCCCCGTGGACGAGATGGGCAGGTATTCGGTAAAGCCCTCCACGGCGCCGAGAACGACGGCGTCCCAATAGCCGAGCCTTTGCGGCTCTTCTTCCTGCGGTAACAGAGGCTGCTCCGCACAAGAAAGCGAAACGGCGAACATGACGATACATGTCACCAAAGGGACCAACTTGCGCATAAACCGGCTCATGTCGCTGTTCTATCTGCTTATTTAAGAGCGTTAGGGCAAGCCACAAACGCTTGTTGTTAAAAAACAGCGCCGCCCGAAGTCGCGATCACACGACTGCGAACGGTGCTATAAAACTACTTTGGTCCAATTAGACGAGCGAAGCGCTACTTGCAACTCAAGGCCCTGTTGACGGCGCTTATCAGTGCCTTCAGGCCGGACAGCTCGATGTTCGCATCCACTGCCACGCCCCAGAAGCTCTTGCGATCCGCAATGCGTTCCACGCGGATGTAGCTGGCAGCCTCCGCCGCCGAACCACTGGTCATGGCGTGCTGGGTGTAGTCCAAGACGCGGAACTGCTTCCAGCCGGCGTTCTCGATTGCCTTGACCAACGCGTTAATCGGGCCGTTGCCTCGACCGCTGATCTTCTGCTCCACCCCGTTGTGAACGACCCGTGCATTGACCTCGATATTCGCCGGAACGCTGCCCGAAGGCACCACATCGCAGCTAATCAGCTTGAGCGGTTCCTGACGGGTCAGGTATTCGGAGTCGAAAATGGCCTTTATCTGCTCTGGCGGCAGTTCCGCGCCCGAGCTGTCCGCACGGGCCGTGACGACCAGCCCGAACTCCTGATGCATGGGCTTGGGCATTTCAAAGCCGTATTCGCGCTCCATGACAAAGGCCACGCCGCCTTTGCCGCTTTGCGAGTTGATGCGGATAATGGCCTCGTAAGTGCGCCCGATGTCCTGCGGGTCTATTGGCAGGTAGGGCACCTGCCACAGCGGCTCCACCCCCTCGGGCGCTTCCGCGCGGT